>DATGWI010000001.1:0-21984 GCA_035299565.1 Amoebophilaceae bacterium
AATATGCCCGAAACAATAAGGTCTTTCCTACATTTAAATTGTTTCGAGAGGCTATTATGCATTTTTTTACCCATACTTGGGAGGAGATAAAGCCCAAAATGGATACCAGAATTAACCATAATTTTCAGATCCTAAATCCGGTATCTTGATTCCGATCGAGTATAGTTTATGTTGCGCCTTAAGCGATTCGATCTCTGATGTGGTTGGTGTTATTTCCATGATACAAGTATATGGCTTTTTTTCAATTCCCGCAACTTCATTACATTTTAGTATATACCGTATGCGGAAGCAGCGCTTGATTATATCTTACAAGTGGATATAGATGAACAAGTAGAAGCAAAGTTAGCAAGGATTAACCCAGTATTAAAAGAATTAGCCATGTCAGCAGCACAAAGATTGAGACAAGAAGGGAGACAAGAAGGAGAAAAACTAGGGATCCTAAAAGGGAGACAAGAAGGGAGACAAGAAGGAGAAAAACTAGGGATCCTAAAAGGGAAACAAGAAGGTAGCATAACAAATAGCCAAAGAAATGCTCAAAGATCACGAGTCCATAGAGAAAATCGTGCGGTATACAGGTCTATCGAAAGAGGAGATACAGCAAATCAAATTATAAAGGAAGGGTCTGTCCATTTAAAAGTGTACATTATTTTTCAGCCTTTTATATGCTACCTTTGCATTAGCGGTAGCATTGTGCCACAGCCAACAAAAACAGCCCGTTGCGCCAAAGCACGCAACCACATGGTCTCAATTTGTAGAAAAACATCCCCAACGTATGGTTTAGCAAAGCAACCAGCGATGTAGTTTGGCAAGTATCCCTTTATCTAGGTCTCCGAAGAGACAAACTCTCCTCTTGAAATAAGCAGACCCACACAAAAAATAAAGCAAAGCGTACCCAGAATAATGCCTAAAAAGGAGCCACTAAAATGCCCAGACAAAAAGGCTTCCCTTAATGCTACAATGTTGTAGGTTAATGGATTGCAACAACCAACGACCTGTAGATACTTTGGCGCATTTTGAAGCGAGTAAAAAGCAGGGCTGGCTAGCGTAAGCGGTAAAATAACCAAGGCAATAAAGAGGTCCCTTTGTGCATACTTCTTGAAAGCAAAACTGATCAGCATCGCCAAGGCACTCCAAAACCAGGTGCTGATGATACCTACTCCGAGCATCAAGCACACATTACCTGGTTTTCCTAAAGGTATAGACAACAAAAACAACACCAAAAGCATCACAAAGGTTTGTATCACAAACACAATAGCAGGCAGGATCAGTATGCCTAGGATATATCCCAACACACCTGTACCAGCGCTTATCTTTAAACCTTGTAATCCATAGCGTTTGTCCAACGTAAGTCTATAGATCACATGCGAAAAAGTCCTCAAAAGTTCTATCCCCAGCATGCCTGGCAAAAGAAAGGCCAGGTAATGGGTAGTTCCGAAAACAGACGCATCTTTAGGGGCAAAACTAGCAATCCCTGCACCCAAAAACGACAGATTGAGTATGGGTAACAACAAAAGGGCATTGAGCAATTTTCCTCGCGTTGCCCACAATGCAAGCAACTCGTATTCAAAAACGGTGCCAAAATTTGCGAGCGAAAAGATCCGACGCCAGCCAAGTCCTCGATTCATTCTCAATATCTTTTTCATGATCTACGTGCGTTGTGTTTCTTGATTGTAGATTTGCACCAAATCTATGTCTTGAAGATTGGATCGAACGGCATACACCTCTACCCGTTTCACCACAGATGCAAGCAAGGGTTGGGTATCTGTACCAGCATCGAGCTTCATGTGCAGTGGTTTTTCTCTTACAAGAGAGACCCCATGGGTGGCTTGCAATGCAAGCAAAAAAGAGGGATCTAGCGTCCCGTAATAGTCGATGATGAGCTCACTGATTGTTTTAGGTTTGCGTTCTGTCAAAAGCTCCGATACATCTTGCGCAATTTTTAGCATGCCGTTGTCTAGCAACCATACATGATCTATGTGCTTTTCCAAAAGCGTCAAGTCGTGTGAAGCAATTAAGATGGTTTTACCTTGATTGGTAAGACTGCGTAGATGTGCTAAAAAGTCGGTGCATGTCTTATGGTCCAATCCTACAGTAGGTTCGTCCAGGAGCAGCACATCGGCTTGTTGCGCAAGTGCCCGTGCCACTTGAACTTTTTTTTGTTGTCCGCCAGAAAGTATTTCTACGTCTACATGCTTAAGTTCGGCCATACCCAATACCTCCATCGCCCGATGGGTTTCGCTGGCACTTTCGCGCCACGAAAGACCTCCCAAACGTGCTCCCAGTCGTACATTGTGGAAAGCAGTTAAGTACCAATCCATGGTTGTCATTTGGCTAACCCAGGCTAGTTTTTCAGGGCCCGATATGCGTAGGCGTATGGATCCACTGGTAGGACGTATCACGCCTGCTATAAGATGGATTAAGGTGGATTTTCCAGCTCCATTAGGGCCTACTAAACCCACCAGTGTACCTTTTTTTAGCTCTGCGCTAAGGTTGTGCACTACAGCCTTCCTTTTGTACACTTTTGTTAATGCATGGATGGAAACAACTTCATTACTCATAGAGCTACCTGTTGAACGTCTTGTATAAGCTCACGGACAGACTGATACTGTTCCGTGATGCCAAAATTGGTTTTGGTACAGATGGCCCGAACAGCTTCCGGAAACAGGGGAAGTGCTTCCTCAATCCCCCAATTCAAAAAGGTACTGCCTTGTTGCTGGTGTTTTTCTTGTATTACATCCTGGTACCATTGGGGGCAAAACAATGCTGCCAACACATTTCCTAGGGCAAATAAATCCTTGTATATCATCTTTTTATAAAGAGAAATCTTACCCAAGGTATCCCATACACTAGGGGAAGGATAAAAACCTTGGGTACCCACATCCCATGATTCTGAAAAGTCGCTATCCCTCTGGACAGCATATTCGAAATCAGTTAGCAAAACCTCATTGAAGTCGTTTAAAAGTACATTACCAGGATGTAAGTCAAAGAAATAAATATACCTGGTATGTAGTGCATCGATTTTGCTTGCGATACATAAAAAGATTTTTAAGAGCATGTCCTTTGGTAATAACATGTTTCCAAAAAGTATCTCATCTAAACTTTTTTCGCCAAAAACAGACATGCTCATAAAAGCATCTCCCTGATATCGAAGGAAGTCTATGGGCTGAGGACATATCCCTATCGGTGCAAGCTGTTGCATCAAATGGAATTCTTTTTCCAAACGATTTACAGCATCTATTCCATTAGCATTTAACTCACCTAATTTTCTAGCTTGTTTTAAAAATACAAGCCGAATGTTGCTATCCAAACTTTTCTTTTTCTGTACCTCTAAAGCAAGTGCTACCAATCCCTTTCCCCGTTGTCTAACGACTTTAAGAAGAATATAACGGTCCAATAACAATTTGTTGGCCCCCTTCTTTTTTGGAACTGGATTTTCTTTCTTGAGTGGATCTTTGACCCAAAAAGGAACTGGTTCGGTTGGATTCCGTGCATCTTGCACAACACTTCCGTCGGGTAGTATTAGCTCATTCTTAGTGTTACTTATAACGCCATATCTATAGTAAACGATAGAGTTTATATGTAGCCTTATATCAGACGGTATTGTAGGAGACACAAATCCAATAAGTAGTTTATCCAATTCGTGGATCAGGACGACAAAGTGCGCAGTAGATACTGGATAAACAGTAATAAATTTTCCAATTTGGGTATACCCAAATTGATCTTCATTCAGCAACCGAAGTAATTGGTTCGATTTTACAACTTTAAAATGAATTTTTTGTTTTATCAAATAAGGAATTACGATATCAAAAATGGATTCAGAATTAATAACAGTAGCGCTTATATGAATTTTAAAACCTTGTTCCAATACGTGTTGTTTCTTGGCATATCTAGGGTACGCATAAATGGAGGTAGTACTTTCAGTATGCAAAGCATCATCAAATACAAAATTATAGGCTTCTATTTTTTGATAAATAGTATCTTTTTTAATCGAAATCATTTTAATTTCAAGCCGGAATTATAAAAAGCAAATTTGGTTTTTTGCAGACACCTTGAAGCTCCCCATGGTTTTATATAGGAACTTTCTAAGGGTTATTGGGATTTTGCTAAGAAACCCCTAAACCCAAATTCCTCACCTTCTAATTAGTTGATGGTGAGTTATTTATTGAATAGGACACTTTGAATAGGACACTTTTTGGATATTGCATTGAACCATTTGATTATCAGTTTCAAAAATTTAACCGGTGGGCATTTTTTCAAAAATATCACCCATTGATTTTACAAATCAACCTCATTTTCATTCACCCAATTGGTGCGGAATGTGGGCCTAAACGTTGCTCTAGGAAGTAGAATTTGGTCCTTGTGAGCGTGTGACACAATCAAAGCAACATACACCTGCTGATTATGGGTTAAATCCCTCTTTATATATTGGAATATTTTCGTACACAGCAAGTATATATAAACCATGAGCATAAAGTACGGCTAAACTTCCAGGTTGAGGAATTCCAGCTTCTCTGAGTATACTCGTTAATGTAGACACGCTAGGCCTATTCTCTTGTTTTAATTTGTAAGTCATCCCCGTGAAGACCTTCATGTTAATTGAACCATCTCTTCAAACTCTTCGTATGCTCCATGAAAGACCTTTACCTTTTTTTTGTCTATGTACCAAATCTTATTGGCCACTGTTCGAATGAAGTTGCGGTCGTGTGATACGAACAGACAGGTGCCTTCGTACTGTTGCAGCGCTTGTCCTAGGGTATCGATGGACTGAATGTCTAAGTGGTTTGTTGGTTCGTCTAGCAACAAGCAATTTGCTTGAGAGAGGAGCACCTTTGCCAATGCCACACGCGCTTTTTCCCCTCCAGAAAGGACCGAAATTTTTTTAAACACATCGTCTTTGGTGAAAAGGAACATGCCCGCTATGGTACGCAATTCTTGTTCGGTCCGTTCCTCCCCCTCTCCAGATTGTTGCCGCAACTCTTCTAAGATGGTATGCTCCAGATCCAGAGCTTCTAATTGATGCTGGGCATAGAAAGCCATCTCCACGTTGTTACCCATTGTTCTATTTTGTTTTTCAGCCGGTTCATGTCCTGCTAGGATGCGCAATAAGGTGGTTTTTCCCCGTCCATTGGCGCCAATTAATGCGATTTTATCACCTCGTTCGATTTGTATGGCCGCTTCTTTTAAAATTTCCACAGCACCATAGGATTTGTGTATCTTGTCGATTACGGCAATAATTTTGCTTGGATTTTGTTTGATGCCAAAATTAAAGCGTATGGTTTTGCGTTTTGCGGAAGGGACATCGATCTTTTCTACTTTGTCCAATGCCTTGATCCTGGATTGCACCAATTTTGCTTTGCTTGCTTTGGCTCGAAATCGATCTATGAATTCTTGGGTATGTTTTAGTTGTTTTTGCTGGTTGGCGTATGCATTTTCCAACAGTTCTATTCTTTCTGCTTTTTGTAGTTCGTAATCGGTATAGTTTCCTACGTAAACGGTAAACTTCTTGTCACACACTTCGACAATCTTGGTCGCAATACCATCCAAGAAGCTTCGATCGTGTGAAACTACGATAAAGGCACTGTCATAATTCTGCAGGTAGTTTTCTACCCATTTGATCGAAACCAAATCCAAGTGGTTGGTGGGTTCATCCAAAATCAACAAAGAAGGTTGTTGCAAAAGCAGCTTGGCAAACAATACACGCATCCGCCATCCCCCCGAAAACGAAGAAAGTGGACGGTCTAGATCGTGTGTGGTAAATCCCATGCCTTCTAACATGGCATCTGCTCTTGACTGGATATCGTATCCACCGATGCGTTCAAAGGTTTCTTGTAAAGCAGATAGGTTTGTAAGCAGTTCATCCGAATAGTTTGTTTCCATTTCGTGGCATACTGCTTCAATTTTCTTTTGCGTGGCCAATGCTTCACTAAAGGCTTGCATGGCTACGTTTCGAATGCTATCATCGGATTGGTAGGAAAGCAAATCTTGGTTTAAAAAGCCAATGGAACATTCTTTTCTGCGTGTAATTTTACCGCTGTCTGCCGTAAGGTCTCCTGTGATCAGCTTGAGCAATGTGGATTTACCAGCGCCATTGGGTCCTATTAGGCCAATTTTATCTTTGGGTTTAATGTGTAAAGAGGCCGCATTGTACAGCGTTCGCTTGCCTAAATGATAGGTTAAGTCGGTGATTACAATCATGAAATAGTAAAATTTAAATACTTTTATTTTTTGATGCTTTTATACTAAAATGCAATGAAGATGCAGGATTTCGCCCCTACAACTGCTCCTTTGTCCTTCGTACTTTTGTTTGGATACACAAAAATATAAAAATCAAGCGCTGATTGAAAAAAGGAAGTGGAAAGCGATGGCACGGTTTCTATTCACTCCCTTTCTCAAAGGTGCGTGGACAGTGCAGACTAGATGGGAACCCGCATCTTGAAGTAGACCCAGTATATACTTGCAATGTCCCAGGCTTCCATGCGGGAATGGCTAAAACTGAACAGATACCACCTGCCCTGTCGCCATGGCAATGGCATTACATTCCAAGGTTGCGTGTCACGACACAACTATATTTATCATTTTATTTCTAATAATTAAAACTTTATCTGGTTTTTTTTCGCCAATCCATTTCTGAATCCCTGGGTGAGCCAATACAGTCTCTTCGATCAATAGATCTGGAGCCTGGAGATCAAACAGGCATTTGGCACGGAGCTTTCCATTCACCGCAATAGGGTATAGAAAGCATGTTTCTGTTAGGTATGTTTCCTCCCACTTTGGGAAAGCTACTGAGCGGATGCATCTTTTGTCTCCAATCTTTTCCCAGAGCTCAGCCGCCATATGGGGCGCAAAAGGCTCTAGCAACAGAATGAATTTTTGCATCGCATCCTTGGATAGGATTTTGTGGGTTGATAGTTTGTTGAGACAAATCATCAAACTGCTGATCGCTGTATTGAAAGCATTCCGTTGTATGGCTTCTGTCACCTGTTTGATGGCTTGGTGCAGTGCTTTCAGGACTTCTTTGCTATCGTCGACGGTTTGATTGGCCCATCCTGTTTGTGCATGGTGTACCAAGTTCCATATTTTCTGTAAGAAACGAGCGGTTCCTTCTATGCCGGAGACATCCCATGGCTTGGATTGTTCGAGAGGACCTAAAAACATCAAATAGAGGCGCAACGCATCTGCTCCATACTGGGCAATAATGACCTCCGGATTGATGATGTTGTGTTTTGATTTGGACATTTTTTCCAATTTGCTACCGCATATGTATTTTCCGTTTTCTAATAAGAAAGTGGCATTGGCAAATTCAGGACGCCATTTTTTAAACGCTTCTATATCCAGTATGTGGTTGGGGGCCATGGTGATGGGAACGTGCAGGGCTGTTGCATCGTATATGTCTTTTAAATGCAAGCTCACAAATGTATTCGTATCTTTTGCACGGTAAACCAAGGCAGAAAAATTCTGTATCATGCCTTGATGGAATAATTTAGGGAATGGTTCCTGCATGGAGATGTATCCCAGGTCGTGTAAGAATTTGGTCCAGAAGCGGGCATACAGCAAGTGCCCTGTGGCATGCTCTGAACCACCTATGTAACAATCTACGGTCTTCCAATAGGCTTCTTTTTCTTTGTCTATCAAGCTACTTTGATTGTACGGATCCATATAACGTAGAAAGTACCAACTAGAGCCTGCCCATCCTGGCATGGTAGACAATTCCAATGGATATCCTTCTGGAGAAGTCCAGCACAACGCATTGCTGAGGGGAGGCTCTCCGGACTTATTGGGTTGGTAGCTAGATACTTCCGGTAAGGTTAAGGGCAATTGGTCTGGCTCTAGTGGCTGAGGCAGCCCATCTGGTTTGTAGTAGATGGGAAATGGCTCTCCCCAGTACCGTTGTCGACTAAAGATGGGATCATGCAATTTGTATTGGATCTGGTACTTTCCAATTCTTTTTTTGCTGATTTCTTCTACAATACGTTCAAAAGCATCTGGTACCGATAGACCTGTTAAGAAGCTAGAATTGATCATGGTGCCCTCTTTGCCTTCGTACGGCCCTTCTTCTAATGCGTTGTGGTTTTTAATGACGGGTAAGACGAGCAGTTCAAATGTTTGGGCAAACAGGTAATCTCGGCTATCGTGTGCTGGAACACCCATGATAGCCCCTGTGCCATAGTTTGGCAACACGTAATCTGCCACCCAAATAGGCAGGGGGGCGCCTGTAAAAGGATGAATTACGCAAGCACCTACAAAAGCTCCTCCTAAAAAGGAAGAGGCTGCGAATCTACTTCGATCTGCCTGGTTTTTAGATTTTTCAATGTAATCGATAAGCGTTTCATCTCCGGTAGCGGTAGCCATATAGTGGGCCCAAGGGTGCTCGGGAGCCAAGGCAATGAAACAAGCGCCAAAGATGGTTTCGGGACGTGTAGTAAATACTGTGATGGTTTGGCCGGGTTGACCTTGTACCCGAAAGGTGATTTCAGCTCCTGCGGACCGACCAATCCAATTGCGTTGCATTTCTTTGGTGGGCAGTGGCCAATCGAGCGCATTGAGGCCTGCTAGCAGTCGATCTGCATAAGCGGTCATACGCAAATGCCATTGCTTCATTTTCTTACGTACCACCGGATGTCCTCCCCGTTCGGAAAAACCATCCTTGACTTCTTCATTGGCCAAAACGGTGCCCAATGCTTCGCACCAGTTTACCATGCTGTCTTTCAAATAGGCCAACCGATACTGCAGCAATTTGGCTTGTTTTTCGGATTCCGAAAATGTCCTCCATGTTTTGGCAGAAAACCTACAAACGTCTTCGTCGCAAGCAGCCTGTATCTGTTCGTTTCCTTGTTTTTCAAATAAGCGCACCAATGCATCTATCGGTTCTGCTTTTTGCGTGGCGGTATTGTACCAAGCGTTGAAAAACTGCAAAAAGATCCATTGCGTCCACTTGTAATAGGCAGGATCGCTGGTATTGAAGGATCGATCCCAATCAAAATCCAAGCCTATCTGCTGAAGCTGTTCTTTGTAGGTGGCTGTATTTTTGGCAGTAGTAACGGCTGGATGTTGTCCTGTTTGGATGGCATATTGCTCAGCAGGCAATCCGAAAGAATCAAAACCCATGGGGTTCAGGACATGGCATCCAAGGTGTCTGTGATACCGTGCTAAAATATCGGAAGCTACATATCCCATGTAGTGCCCTACGTGCAGACCCGCTCCTGAAGGATAGGGGAACATGTTTAAAATGTAGTATGTGGGAGACTCATTATCCTTGCTTTCTGCAAGATGTCTATTGTTTTTTTGTTCTTCCCATCTTTGTTGCCATTTCTTTTCTATGGAAGTGAAATTATACGATTGCATATCTAGTTTATGGGTAGGTATGGTTGGTGTAGATTAAATCTATTAAAAATAAACAATTGTAATGATTTTACCGCATGCATTTGGAGAGGAACGCAATCGGTTTGCTGTTGGGCAAACCTATACTTTAACGGAATGTGGGCAGCATGTACTTCACCCTTGCAAATAAATAAAAAAATCCTTATGGAGTGGGGTACCGCCCCACTTGTCTTTGTCTTTGGCATGAATATCTATTCCTGGGACTTTGAGCAAGGCTTCTACCATTTCCAAACGGCCTGTTTCAGCAGCCCTATGCAACAAGGTTTTGTCCGAGGCATTTTTTGCATTGACGTCTTCGCCTGTGTCAAATACTTTTTTTACAAATGAAGTATAATTTGCTTCAAATGCGGCCTCTAGAAGCGTCTGGTTGTGGGGATTCTCTTGAAGCACCTCTATTGTTTGGAAGCTGCATGAAAACCTTTGCACTCTCCATATGTTCGTGCGCTACGGCCGCGTAAAGTGCCGTTTTTTCCTCGTTGTCTTTTTTATTCACGTCAATCCCACGCAAGGCAAGCAATTGCTGCACCAAAGAGAGCAGGTTCTTTTCAGCAGCAAGCTGGAGCGCCGTCCTTCTCTCCGTGTCTTGGGCGTTGACGGCTAAGGTGCTGCTAGCCAGCAGTTCCGCCAAAAGCGTCGGGTGGTTGCCCAAAATGGCATGGTGCAAAAGTGGCGTCCCGGCTCGGTCTGTGTGGTTCACCCAATTGCCCCCGCTTTCCCTTCCCAGAAAATTGTGTACAAGCGCAAAGCAGAAAGGCGTGTGGCCCTCATCGTCTTCACTGTTGGGGTCGCTTCTGGCTTGGAGTAATTCTTTTACACAATGTTGTATGCCCTTTGGCCGCTGCCCAATGCAGCGCTGTCTTGCCCGTGGCGTCGCCATCGTCTACGGCGGTGGGTTTGGCTTCTAGCAGCAAACTCAAAACCGCTAAGAAACCGTTGCTGGCGGCAATGTGCATTGCCCGTACGCTCGAAGCATCCATTACCGAACGTACATTTGCTCCCTCATCCAAGAGCAACTGCACGCACTCCACGTTTCCTTGAAATACGGCCAAGTGCAAAGGAGTAATATTGCCGTTCATGATTTTTTTGACCCATTTGGGATGGGCTGCGATCCACTCGGTCAATTGGGCTGCCTCACCCATGTAGGCAGCGTAATGGAGTTTGTATTCGTCTGGAAGCGTTTCTTCCGTAGCGCGCTGAACGAGTGTAGCGCCTGCTCTTTGGAGGAAAACAAACCAGTCGGGTTCATCGGGAATGGGATCGATGGAGGTAGACTGAGCTGCAGTGGCTTGAGGCTCTGTTTGGCTAGCGGCGTCTATGCCTTGTCGAGTGGTTGTAGACAGTTTAGGCTCTGTTTGGCTAGCGGAGTCCATTGCCGTACCGGATGGTTCTGTTGCAGGCTGTAAAGGCGAGAAATACAATCCACGGGGCAATAGGAGTTGCCCAATAGGCGGATGCATCGGCTTCGTAGTCTTCTCCATAGGCATCAATAACAAAAGGTTGCATTTGTGTGCTACATAGGTTTCTGAGGAGTAACGCATTTGGCTTGTGTGCTCGGGGTTTCCTCTATTTTATTCGTCCTCAATGCGTATTCCAGAATGGAGCTGAATTTACGCAAAAAGAATTGCTCATGCAATTTTTTGCCTTATTGATTTTTATACGGCATATTTTGTAGCTATATTTGTCAAAAAGTTAATTTATATGCTTTAAATCCTACAGAAATGAATTTTGGAGAGCGATTAACTCTAGTTAGAAAAAGAAAAAAACTATCTCAAGCAGATGTAGGAAAAAAAATAGGCATCAATGGTGATGCTTATGGAAGGTATGAACGTGGTGAGGTAAGGCCAACTATAGAAATGGCTGTTAAAGTAGCACAAGCGTTAGAAGTATCTTTGGATTTTTTAACAGGAAACTTTGATATTGAATTGGATAAAGATATGATCCATAGGGTACGGGAGATTGCTACCCTAACCGAAAAAGACAAAGAGCATTTGTTTACAACACTGGATGCTTTAATACGGGATTTTAAGAACAAACAGGCTTATCGTTAGAAAACGCTTGGGTTGCCGTTTATAAACCACCCCCTGCCATACGCTAGGTGCATCGCTGCAGCCATTATGTAGACAGGAAGGTGGCTGGTATTGTAGATTGGGTAGATAACGTCCTAAGAAGTATATCTAATCTCGAAATCAGGCTGTTCATATATATTTATAAAAAGCAGGACGTCTAATAAACATAGCAATCGCAACAAAAGAACCTCGAAAGACTACATAAAAAATGTCACTTCCAGCTCCAAACATGCAAGCCGTATACCGTAGTATTTTTGAAGAGGCTGGTTTTAAAGACGTAGAGTTCCACCAAGACCCTCAGTTTCGGGAGCATATTGTTTTTCTAACTGCGCGTAAGCCACAATCATAACCGTATATCTTTATCTGACTCAAGTTGCGGTTTCCAACTGCTTGTCCGTCTGATACTCGTGTTTTTTTCTGTTTTTCCCTCTTTTCCAAGCATTTTTTTCCTTCCTGTTTTCAATCAGCGTTTGAGTTCTTCTTATTCCTGTATCAGGAAAACAGTAGAAAGAAAGGAGGGGGCGTGTCATAGGGGAAACCATCCTGCGCATCTTCATCGCAATCGAATGTAGCTAGAACTATTTAAAAACGACTGCAATAAAATAGCAGCACTTACCTTATCTATATTGGCTTTCTGCTGCCGGTCTTTTTTGCTGTACCCTGCGTGGTATAGCCCTTGGGTAGCCATTTTAGAGGTAAACCGTTCGTCATAATAATAGAGTTTTTGGTTTGGGAAATGAATTTGCAATTGTTTCCCTTTTTCTTGTACAAGAAGACTCATTTCAGTAGGCTTTCCATTGAGTCCTTGTGGTAGGCCCATTACGAACATACAAACGGGTTCTTGTTGGATATAATTTTCTAAGAAATGAATCAGTTCCGTGCTCTGTATGGTTGTTAAAGGTGTTGCAATGATCTGCAATGGATCTGTTACAGCAATACCTACACGCTTGCAGCCGTAATCTATGGCCAGAATTCTACCCGGATTGGTTTGGTTCATTTGATGTGGCATGGAACTGGGTTTTTGAAATCTTGTACAATCATTTGGGCAGTTTCTTGTGCTGCATGTTTCGTTCCTAGAAGTGCTCGAATGCGGCCATAGGCCTGTTTCTGTGCCGCAGCATCTGTTCCCTCCAAGAGACGTTGTACCGCTTTCTGAAGAGATTCTGTATTCAATTGGTCTTGAATAAGTTCTGGAACAACGGTAGTACCTTCCAATAGGTTTACTAAGGAGATATGTTTTACAGTAACTATTTTTTTGTACCACCAATAGGTTAAAAAGCTGGTTTTGTATACTAGGACTTGCGGCAAATCGAATAAGGCAGCTTCTAAACTTGCGCTACCAGAGGCAATAATAGCCACTTGGGCAGCGGCCAATAGGGAATAGGTTTGATCGTATAGGATATGTATGGGCAAGGGCGCTAGCGTATCATACAGTGTTTTGGGAACGTTGTGTACCCCAGCTACGACAAATTGGTAGGAGGGAAAGAGATGCACCTGCGTAGTCATGTACGGAAGTATGCGTTGTACTTCCTCGAGCCTACTACCAGGCAATAGAGCTATAATAGGACGATGATCCAACCCGTTATCTGTCCTGAACGTAGGCTGTGCCGAATGCATGGCAACCTTTTGTACCAATGGATTGCCTACGTATGCAATGCTATTGTAGCCGTTGGCTTGGTAATATGCAACTTCAAAAGGAAGAATGGAACCTATTTTTGTTACGGTTTTCTTGATTTTGTCTATTCTCTTGGCACCATGTGCCCAAATTTTTGGGGGAATGTAATAGTATACCCGAAATCCCTGTTTTTTGGCAAAAGAGGCTAGTTTTAAATTAAAACCGCTGTAGTCGATTAAGATTACGGCATGAGGTCGATAGGCAACCAGCTCTGTTTTGCAGAAACGTAGGATGTGCCATAGGAGATATATTTTCTTTAAAAAATCAAGTCCCATGCAAGCCATTTCGGCACAGTTTACCGTGCAGGGTTTGCCCATTGCCTGCTGCATGGCATTCCCTCCACAGGCCCAGAAATCTGCTTCTGGGTCTATTGCTCGTATCTGTTCAATCAAAGCTGCTCCATGTATATCGCCGGAATGCTCGCCTGCTATGGTGTAATAACGCATGTATACTCTATAGGAATGAAAATGTGGGCTTACTCTTTACAAAGTCGCTAGAAACACGGGCCTTTTTTCTCCCTACTTTTGTTTGGATACACAAAAATAGAAAAATCAAGCGTTGATTGAATGCACCAAGGAGGTGGAAAGCATTTGGCAAAGCGGGGAAAATACAATAAGGCGCATGGTCAGTACGGACTAGATGAGAACCCGCAACTTGAATCAGACATGGTATAGAAGGCATGGAAAGGGGCTCGTAATGAGCTCGCATAGAAATTAGGTACGTTGGTTGAATGTCGGTCAAATCCAACATTATGTTTTCCCAATCAAGCGTTGTTTAAAAAGATCATCATGTGGATGATGCAGCTTCTTAAACATTTTTATACAAGTTGTTTGAGCAAATCATACCAGGTACAAGATAGTATACTTGTTGCATCAAGCCGCTTTTCTTTAGGAGGTTTAAGGAAAAAATGCGCACAATAAGAGAGGAATACGCACAAAAGTGCCTTGCTATTTTTTACTTTTTCTCTCAGATATTCGCGTTAAGCAGTTTGTTGGGATGCAGGGAAGCTTTTTCGAATTTCTTCTACATCTACACGTTTGATAACAGGCACAAACATTAGGCGTTTGATAGCAGCTTTTCGCTGTGCTGCTTTGATCTTGTTTTTTCGTGCTTTACGTTGCAATCTCACCGGCATGGCAACCAAAAATTTAAATGAAATAAACGGATTTTAAGTAGGTAGCTTTTTATCGTGCTACTGAAAAAAGTGGGCCCTGCAGGATTCGAACCTGCGGCCTTCTGTGTGTAAAACAGATGCTCTAACCAGCTGAGCTAAGGACCCGTTGTCTTATAGGTACAAATATATACATTTTTTTGCTAAAAACGCTATCTAGCATCATGCTTTCTTTGATTTCTTGGATGATACATTTGTATGGTTTGTTTTAAGTAATTCCGATCTAGGTGGGTATACGCTTCCGTAGTAGTAATAGAGCTGTGTCCTAGCATTTTTTGTACGGCGCGCAAATTTGCTCCTCCTTCTACCAAATGCGTAGCAAACGAATGTCGAAATACATGTGGGCTTACATTGATGGAAATTTGTGCCCTTTTGGCGAGTGCTTGTACCAAGAGAAACACCATGCCCCGCGTTAATCCCTTGCCTCTTCGGTTTAGAAAAAGTAGGTTTGCGTAATCTGGTTGTACGTGCACATGCATGCGTACCTCGTTTAAATAGATCTGACTGTACTTTAGTGCGACGGCACCAATCGGAACCATCCGTTCTTTGTTACCCTTGCCAATGATGCGTACAAACCCTTCGTCTGCATACAGGTGTCCAATGGGAAATGTGACCAACTCCGAGACGCGCATGCCTGTACCGTATAACATCTCCACAATGGCCCGGTTGCGGATACCTATGGGCGTAGTGTGGTCTATGACTTGGATCATGGTTTCGATTTGATGGACGGATAGTACGGAAGGCAGCTTGCGGCCCAGCTGGGGCAGGGCAACCAGTTCCGTAGGGTCAATGTGTTTGGGATGATTGAGCCGTATGTGTATGTAGAAAATGCGTAACGCGGAAAGCATGCGTGCTTGACTGCGGGCTTGTATGCCCAAACTGTGTAAGGTTTCTAAGAAATCCAGAATGTGCTCCGAGGTTACGGTAAGGGGGTCTACGGCGTCTTGGACAAATTGTACAAACTTTTTTAGGTCTGATAGATAAGCTAGGGTAGAATTTTTAGCAAGTGAACGCTCTAGGAGTAGGTAGCTCTCAAACTCCTGTAATGCAGAGTGCCATGCTTGATTCAATGTGGTCATGTAAGCTTGAAGCGAGAACAATGCTCCCCCTGCTGGACTCGAACCAGCGACCCTTTGATTAACAGTCAAATGCTCTAACCGACTGAGCTAAGGAGGAATAAAATATACTTACAATTTTAGTACTTTTTTTTGATAGATCCAATAAAATGCCAGCAAAAAATGTGCCGATGCGTTTGTATGCAGCACATGGTGCGGTAGGTTGTGGCTTACAAACCACTACAAACGGAGCGCATGACGACTGCCACATCGGGAGCCTCAACTTTGGTAAGCTATGTGTAATCCCGTATTTGACGCAACCAGCGTGGTTTGATTAAGCTGTAAACAAACTGGGCAATAGGGGAGGAGGTGGTAATTTTTTTGCCAAATCGTTGGACCATGGCGCTATTTTAAACAGTTTGTTTCGGCTGGTTGCTCCCTGTACGAGTTGGATGCTGCTTTTCGGTATGCCCAAGGCCTTAGAAAGCAATGCCGCAATGGCTTGGTTGGCTTTGCCTTTTTCTGGAGGGGCTGTAACACGGATGTGCAAGAAACAGCTGGTTTTTAGGACCACCCATTGCTCAATTTTGTTTTTGGATCCATTGGGTGTTGCACGTACGGGTAGCAAATAAACTTCTGATGTAGCAGGTTGTTCGGTACGCATATCGTTTGTAAGGTTTTTTTACCTCATTTTCTAACTGATCCTCCATGTTAAATACAGCATCTTCATTTCACTGTAGTATATCCCGTTGCCGAAACGCTTCGTAGAGCACAATACCAGCTGCTACCGATACATTTAAGGAAGCAATGGGTCCTCGCATGGGAATGCGCACGCGATGTGTGGCCACATGGAAATGTGCAGGGGCAATACCCCTTCCTTCTGCACCGAATACCAGGGCAGTAGGTAGGTTGAAATCGATTTCCTGAGGGAGTTGAGGGGCCTCTGCATCGCAGGCTACAATGGTTAGCCCACTTGCTTGTAAATAGTGCAAAGCAGTGGTTAGGTTGGGAACCCGACACACAGGAAGCGTGGCCAATGCACCTGCCGATGTTTTCATAGCTGCTCCAGAAATGGATGCGCTTCCGTAGATCGGAACGACCAATGCATCGACTCCCATGCAAATGGCGGTGCGGGCAATGGCCCCTACGTTGTGTACATCGGTTACACCATCCAACACAAGGAGTAGGGGAGACCTGCCTTGTTCAAAGATGGTCGGAACAAGCACTTCTAGTGATGGAAAGGCAATAGGAGAAACTATGGCTGCCACGCCTTGGTGGTTGCCCCGTGTGAGTCGATTCAGCTTTTCAACCGGAACATACCCAAATGGAATGCTGTTTTGTTGCAGCAATGGTTGTAATTCTTTTGCTTGGGTTGATGCATGTCGGCGTTGTAGGAAAACTTTTTCAATGGTTTGGCCTGCTTGTATGGTTTCTAGGACTGCCCTAGCGCCAAAAATCAGATTGGATGCCTTTTTTTTTGTTTGTGAAATAGCCATTTTTGTGTCAAATTGCGTATAAAAAGTTGCCATGGAATCAATTTTCTATCCCTGGTATTTTATGCATCGAAGGGATTGTTTCGTACCTATGGAAGCCCATCCTTATAGTAAGGCTGGATACCGAAACGGATCACTTTGGTGCATCATCAAATAGATTTTATCTACTATTTCTTCTACATTTGGTTTCGAAAAATAGTTTCCATCGTCTCCATATGCTGGACGATGCGGCTGACTGCTCATGGTCAAGGGGGGAGCATCCAATAATGCATACCCTTTTTGTACTTCCAATACCTGTTGCATCATATAAGCTGTAGTACCTCCTGGTACGTCTTCGTCTGCAAAGACAATACGGTTCGTTTTTTTCAGCGATTGCACAATCCGCTGTTCCAGATCAAAGGGCAGCAATGTTTGGACGTCTATGATTTCGCATTCAATACCGAGTTCGGAGAGTCGTTCAGAGGCTTCATACACCACCCGGCACATGGATCCGTAGGTGACGATGGTTGCATCATTGCCTGTTCGTAGGACCTCTGGAATGCCTAGGGGAATCGTTATTTCTGATACATTATCAGGCATATATTCTTTCATCCGGTAGCCATTCAAGCACTCAATAAGCAAGGCTGGATCATCCGACTGCATCATGGTATTGTAAAAACCAGCTGCTTGCGTCATGTTTCGCGGCACCAACAGATACATGCCTCGTATGGCATGGAGGATGCTAGAAATGTACGAACCGGAATGCCAAATGCCTTCCAGGCGATGGCCTCTGGTTCGGATCAACATAGGAGCTTGTTGTCCTCCACTGGTCCGGTACCGCAAGCTGGCCAAGTCGTCCGAGAGTATTTGCAAGGCATACGGGAGATAATCCAGGTATTGAATTTCCACAATCGGTTTAAGTCCGCGCATCGCGGCACCAATGCCTTGCCCAATCATGGTGCATTCTCGAATGCCTGTATCGGTGACACGCAAAGGACCAAAGCGTTCTTGCATGCCCGCGAAACCTTGGTTTACATCGCCAATCTTTCCCAAATCTTGTCCAATCGCAAAGATACGTCCGTCTCGTTCAAATAAGGCTTTAAAGCAGCTACAAAGTATTTCCCTACCATCTACTTGTTGCGGCTGTTTGGAATAGGTAGGAGGGATTCCTTTTACAAGAAGTGCTGATTTTGAAGATGTACTATAAAGGTGGCTATGGAATTTTTTTGCAGCAGTCCGTTGGTCTTCGTGCCACCAAGCCAAGATTGCTTTTTTGTTTGCGTAAGGCACGTTGCGCAATGCATAGCGTGCTCTGCTAGCAGCTTGAGTAGCATCTAATTGCCTGTTCGAGGCACTTGTAGTGAGGGCTTCGATAATGGGGACCAGTGGATTGGATGGAGCGGATGTTTTGGGCAATACGATAGCTTCCAGTAAGGATATCAGCTTCTTTTTGGGTTTTTGAATTTCCGTTACCAAAGCATGCCAAGCAGCTTGTTGTGCTTTTTTTACTTTTTGTTCGGCTTCTAACGCAATTTGTTGCAATACATCGGTGGTAGCTATGTTGGTTTGTACCATCCATTCTCCCATTTTTTTAATGCAGTCGTATGTTTGTTCCCATTGCAAACGTTCGGCTGATTTGTACCGTTCGTGTGAACCGGAGGTAGAATGTCCCAATGGTTGGGTCATTTCAGTTACATGAATCAATACGGGCACATGTTCTTTTCGGCAGATGGCTACTGCCTGTTGGTAGGTGTAGCACAAGGCAAGGTAGTCCCATCCTTTCACAGTAAACAGCTCGTATCCAGTTTGTTTTGTGGTTCGTTGGAATCCGGATAATACCGTAGAAATGGATTCTTTGGTGGTTTGGTAGGTTCTGGGAACGGAAATGCCGTAACCATCGTCCCACACAGACATACAGAGCGGTACTTGCAAAACACCTGCTGCATTGATTGTTTCGAAGAACATGCCTTCCGAAGTACTGGCGTCTCCAATGGTGCCAAAAGCAACCTCATTGCCTCCACGAGAGAAGTTTTCCTGCAGGTGTGCAAAAGCCTCCGAACGGTATAGTTTGGAAGCATAGGCTAGGCCCAACAACCTGGGCATTTGGGCGGCCGTACAGGATAGATCGGCCGAACTATTTTTGCAACCCACTTGATCCGTCCAATTGCCTTGTTCATCTAAGAACCTTGTAGCAAAATGACAGTTCATCATCCTTCCTCCAGAAGCTGGATCTGCTGCTATAGAAGCATGTGCGTAGAGTTGAGCAAAATAGTGCTGTAGCGTCAAACCACCCATGGCAAACATAAATGTTTGGTCCCTATAATACCCCGCTCGCCAGTCTCCATTTTGGAAGCACCTGGCCATGGCCAGTTGGGCAACCTCTTTTCCATCTCCAAAAATCCCAAACTTGGCTTTCCCTGAAAAAACTTCTTTGCGTGCCCATATGCTTGCCGCTCTGCTTTCGCATGCAAGGCGGTAATCTGCCAAAATGGCTTCAGGAACAATAGATGGCGGTTCGAACATAAAGACTGGCTACTAATCGGTTAAAGATGGAATGGATCGAAGCGTGTTTATCCTTTTTACGTACCGTTAAGGTAGGCACCTTAATGTAACTTGATGCAAAAGTACGAAAAGATCTCTTAAAAACTGTTGTGGCTCAACCGTCGATTCTTTTGCTCCCTGCGTCAAGTTAGCTATACTACGTTCGATACAAATTATGGGTTCCTATTGGATCCATATTGTCCTCGCGCTTTTCAAAAAAGGAATGCATAAAAAGCCTGCAGGAAAAGAGGAAGCAGGAAAAGGAAATCGGTGCTTGTTTTTTTAGGTACACTTCTATTAAGGCAGGTTACCCACGTTGCGGTTCCTTCATTTTTTACTATATTTGTAGCAGGCGCTTATGCGTTATTGCGGATGTGGCGGAACTGGTAGACGCGCTAGACTTAGGATCTAGTATCGAAAGATGTGGGGGTTCGAGTCCCTTCATCCGTACGTATCGAAGCTGTTGTAATGGAAAACTAGATCGGGTTCTATGTGTAGCATTTCTACACGAAAAGTATTGCCCTATGAAGGGCTGCAGGGTTTGTCCAGTCAAACGCCAAATTGGCCCTCTAGAATGTTTCGTTGCAACATGCTCATATGGTATGTATAAAAATGAAATACCTGGTGTAGCATGAGACTCACCTAAAACCCGGCTTTCGTTGTGTTTGTTATTTGTTAAATTTACTTGCCTTGAACATCCAATACAATAAAGTGAATCCCAATCATGGGGTTGTTTCTATTACGATCGAGGAGGCTGATTACATGCCTATGGTGAAAAAACAACTGAAGCATTATGCGCAAAGTCTCCCTATAAAAGGTTTTCGTTTGGGAACCGCCTCCATAGAGCAGGTGCGTAAGATGCACGGTCAATCTATCCTTTCAGAAGTGCTGCACAATTTAGCAGACGATGCTTTGGCAAACTATATCAAAAAGGAATCCCTACCAGTGTTTATAGAATCGTTGCTGGTCGAGTCTCCTAAAGCAGAAGCGCTTAAAACCCAAAAAACGTTTGCCTTCTCCTATGAAATAGGATTGATAGAGGATCAAAACATTGTATTAGGAGAACATATTTCTGTTACCGAATTCCAAATAGATCGGGTAGAAGGTAAGCTGGTCGATGAGTTTATAGAAGGGGCATGTATGGTTCATGGAGAGGCGGTTGAAGTACCGGAAAGTACCGAAGATACGTTGTTGTTTGGCACTCTGGAGGTTGGAAATGATGAAGCGCCCATGAGGCTCCGTGTGGTTGTGGATCGATTCCCTCAAGACATGCGCAAAGCATTCGTTGGGCTATCGATTGGTGCGGAAGTTCCACTAACCAAAGAGCACTTGGCAACGCATTCTACTGCACTTTTAGGCATTTCCTTTGGCATGTTTGACGCTTTGAAAAAGGCTGATACCCCCTATGTGTTCAAGGTTCAAGCAATCAAGCAAGTAACTCCAGCACCTATTTCAACCAAACTGTTTGATTTGGTCTTAGGAGAAGGTGTGGCCGATACAGAAACTTCCTTTCGAGAAGCCATTGCTAAAGTGATCTTGTTTGACAAACGCATCCAAGCTGAGTATGCATTTTATGCAGACCTTCGTAAGGTACTCTTCGAACACGTTGCTGTAAGCCTGCCAGATGCATTCCTAAAAAAATGGCTCGTTGCCAAAAATCCAGAAGCAACCTTACAAGAAATAGAGCGCTATTATGAAGACAGTAAGGAAGACTTGAAATGGGAAATTTTACTCAGCATCCTTATCCGGAAAAATGAATTAACCGTAACCGATTCGGATGTGATAGAGGAAGTCAAGCGTAATTGTTGGGATTATTTGCAGAAACAGGCCGGAATAGAAGAAATGGCCGCCTACAACGACCAGAATATTTCCAAATTTGCGCTCGATTTCTTGAAACAAAAGGATGGCAAAAACTATTTGACTTTGCATGAAAAATTGAGTAGAGCTAGAGCTATCGACTTTATAAAGAGAAATATCCAGCGTGTAGTGGAAAACGTTACAGCTGAAGCGTTTGATGCAAGATAGAAATAGCCTCTTCTTGGTTTATCATTTTTAGGGTACCTGGGGAGTTACCGGAAAACTATTCCTCCTAGAAATGTCGCAAGGAAATCCGCACCTTGAATAAGACGGATTGATTCGTAAATAAAGCCCCTGCCTTCAAAAATTTCTTAGGAATCTGAACCTTAGCAATAGGAGGGCTTGGTCAAAAAATCCTTGCGCATTCCATAACTGCTCATGCATTTAGCAGCCATTTTAGGATGCAGGGATATGTTTCTTAACTAGATTTTTGATCTATTAACAACAAAACTTACTTTCCCCTTTTCGTTGAAAAGCTTGGCCAATTGTGTTAGCCCTTACAAAAGCATGTTGTTGCCTTTATCCTACATTCCGAACCGATTGGGCCGTTGAAAATGAAAATAATTTGTAAAAACAATGGTGGATATTTTTGAAAAAATGAGCACCACTTTATTTTTTTATGAGTGACAATCAAATGGTGTAATGCAATATCCGTGCGCCAAGATAAGGTGCATTAGTCTTTCAGGTGCAAGTCCTGATATGGAAGGAGGAGCTAGCTCCATCATATAACGAGTCTTGCGTTTGATTAGGGTAACCTACCAGACGAAGC
>DATGWI010000002.1:0-5308 GCA_035299565.1 Amoebophilaceae bacterium
GCTTTAATGGCCAGCGAACTATTCAGTTTTTAAGAGAAAGATCTGGGGACTGAACGTGCATAACGGTATCTATTACCAACCTTATCGCGGCCTTTTTCCAGATCTTTGTCGCAAATATAACATATCTATAAACGTACGACCTTATTCACAAGTTTCACCAGCCAACGACATGCATCCAGTTTTAGATTTCTTATCGTTGTCCGATCCAAATTTGCGCAACGTGCTCTTGGGTACCATTTTACTCAGTACCAGCAGCTCCATGATGGGCACATTTGCACTTTTAAAGCGCAAAACATTGTTCAGCGATGCCATTGCCCATGCCGTATTGCCTGGCACCTGTTTGGCGTTTTGGATCACAGGCGAACGAAATCCTACTGGATTGATTCTAGGAGCCTTTGCAACAGGCTGGTTGGCTTCTTTAGCCATTGTCAAGATAACGACCCATTCTAAAATCAAGCAGGATACTGCCATTGCGTTGGTGTCTTCCTTATCGTTTGGCCTGGGGAGCTTTCTGCTCTCCATCTTGCAACACCAAAGCCAAACCAATCAAGGAGGGTTAAAATCGTTGTTGTTGGGTAGTGCAGCTACGCTGTTGCGCGAAGACATTGTATTGTTATTGGGTTTAAGTGCAGCCATTATTGTGACCATATTGCTGTTTTTTAAGGAATTTACCTTGATTTCGTTTGATGCACTTTTTGCCAAGTCGATCGGCATTCCTGTAAAAAAGCTAGATTTTCTGTTTACCACCCTATTGGTATTGGCCATTGTAATCGGCATACGGGCCGTAGGCGTGGTATTGATGAGTGCCATGCTCATTACTCCTGCTGCTACGGCCCGCTTTTGGACCAATAAGATCCAGTATATTATGATTTGGTCTATTCTGATTGCTATTTTTGCTTCTCTTGGGGGATCTTACATCTCTTATACGATTCCCTCCATGCCTACGGGACCTTGGATTGTGCTGATTTTATCGTTTGTTGCCTATGGTTCGTTTGCAGCGGCTTGGTTCAAGCGTTTGTTCCAGAAAAACGGTTGATCCATATGATGCCCCTTGCGCTTCCTTCTTTTGATTGTACGTTGAAACAACAAGCTGGAAAGACCTACATTTTAGACCTTATCCGTAAGAAGTACCTGCAGCTTACCCCTGAAGAGTGGGTCCGACAACATATGTTGCATTATCTGATACACCACCTGAACTATCCCAAGGGGCTTTGCCGCTCGGAACAAAAAATATGGGGCGTGGAACGCTGTTTTAGGCCTGATATCTTACTGTGCGATGCCCGTGGGGTTGCAAAAATGATGGTAGAATGCAAGGCTCCCCATCAACTGCTCACACAAGATGCATTGGGCCAATTGATGCACTACAATAGATACCTCTCTGTAAATGTGTTGGTATTGACCAATGGACAAACCCATTTTTGTTGGCAATTGGACCCCCACACAGGAACTTTTAATCCCATACTACAGATTCCTACCTACGACGCATTGGTAAAGTTGTCCTAAAAATATGCACAAGGCTTTCATCCGAAACGATCTAAAAGAGCTGAGAACAGTGCAACGAACACCTCTTCGCCCGGCACGCGTTCCTTGCTTGTTGGTGAAGGTTTTGTAACTTTATGACATGGCATTTGGTTGCATACTAGGTCATTGATTGCTAAAAATAGGTATACAAAGTGAACAGATCTGGCCTGATGGTTTGGGATGTGTATGGCTGTGGTTTGGTTCCTGCTAAAACCAAATCAGCCAGACTTTGCGCACGACTTTTTTAAAGCCAAAAGGGATATACAGCAATTTGTTGTGGATCCCTTATCGGGTCGTTTTGTACCCATTAACGCACTTGCAAAACGCAGTATAGGGTTGAGTCATTTTTTTAGAAATAATGCAGTCGAGTACTACAACACCAGCGCTTCATTCACTTTTTCAACTCAATCAACCATGGCTTACGTCTGTACCAATTGTGGACTTGCCTATGCCAAATGGCAAGGCAAATGCGACACGTGCCAAGTCTGGAACACCGTTACGCAAGTTGTTTCCCCTGCCAAGGGGTCCTCTATGCGGCACAAAATTGCTACCAGTGCCCAACCAACGAACCGACCCAAAACGGTAGAATCCATTGAAGCTGGCTTTACCAAGCGCATCGAAACGACGGACGAAGAGTTCAACCGAGTCCTGGGTGGCGGTATTGTGCCTGGTTCGTTGATCCTATTAGGGGGGGAGCCTGGTATTGGAAAATCTACCTTGTTGCTTCAAGTAGCCTTGCAACTTAAGGGCGCAACCGTTTTGTATGCATCGGGCGAAGAAACCGAACATCAAATCAAAATGCGTGCTACACGCTTGTCCTCTCCTTCGGACCATTGCTTTGTGGTACAGGAAAGCGCTTTGACCGAGATACTGAAACATACGAACGATTTGCAACCAGCGTTATTGGTGATCGACTCGATTCAAACGCTCTACTGTGAAGAAGAGGAAGGTGCTATAGGCAGTATGCATCAAATCAGAGCCTGTGCGATGCGGCTGTTGCAGCATGCCAAAACCACTGGTATAGCCATTTTGTTGATCGGACACATCAACAAAGAAGGCGCCTTGGCAGGTCCTAAGTTGTTGGAACACATGGTTGATACAGTGTTGCAGTTCGAAGGAGACAAATCGTTTTTGTACCGCATGGTACGTGCCGTTAAGAATAGATTTGGGCCAACTTCTGAATTGGGCATATATGAAATGAAAAAAAGTGGGTTGCGTGCTGTATCCAATCCTTCGGAACTCTTGCTTTCTAGTCAGAACCATGGGTTGAGTGGCATAGCAATTGGTACCTGTTTAGAAGGTACAAGGCCTTTGATGTTGGAGATTCAAGCATTGGCAACCGTGACCCGCTATGGAAATCCACAACGAAACGCTACAGGATTCGAGCCCAAACGACTCACCATGTTGCTTGCCGTACTCGAGAAAAGGGCTGGTTTGCGGCTCTACGACCAAGATGTTTTTTTAAACGTAACGGGTGGATTCAAAGCGGAGGATACGGCTTTGGACTTGGCCGTTTGCATGGCGGTAGCCAGTTCGTTAAAAGAACGAAGTATTTCTAATTTGATCTGTTTTATAGCCGAAATTGGATTAGGAGGGGAGCTTAGGTCTGTCGCAAGAATCGAGCGTAGAATAGAAGAAGCCCAAAAATTGGGCTTTAAAGAAGTGTATATAGCCATGCAATCCCAGCCTTTTTCTAAATCTTTCGAGGCATCTATATACCAGGTTAAAAATGTAAAAGAAGTGATTACTCGTTTGTTGTGTTGAGTGGGAAAAACAAGGTAAGCATTGCACCTTGTCCACGTTGCTCGGTTTTTTTCTTAATTTCGTTAGGATCATTTCTTTCGTTTGACCCAAAACCGATATGGCAGTTTCCGTTGCAACCCTATCAGGATAAGCCCGTGCACAAGGGCAACTTGGCCGAAGCAGAAGTGCCTAAGGCGCTGGCATTGGCCTTAAAAATGGGAACTTAGGACTTATGGACTACAATCAAGCGTTGCGTGAAAAAAGAAGGTGGAAAGCGATGGCACGTTTTCTATGCAGGCCTTTTTTCAAAGGCGCAAGGGCCGTACGGAATAGAGGAGCACCTGCATCTTGAATCAGATATGGGATAGACCAGCATCGCAAGAGAATCTGTATTACCTTTATTCATCATTCAATACGCTTTATAGAGACTACTTTGCTAAATTTGAATAAATTGGTTGTAACTTCGCGTTAATATAAATATTCTTTTATGTCTGCTATTGGATGGTTTTTATTTTTAGGCATCTTGGTTATTCGCTTGCGCACACGCGACATTCAACTTGGTTTGTGGAGTGGTTTGGCTTTGTGTTTTTTAACCTTTGTTCGGTATATGCGACCAACGCCTCCGCCTACTGATTTACTGATTGTACAAGCCAGCTGGTTCCTTTTCATAGCGACGTTGGATGCAGTTGGCTTCTTTCATACAATGACGCGCTTACTTACCTGGTTTGTGGAAGGTACCAGTCGATATAGCCAAATTCTAGCTCCTCTTGCAAGCTATTTTTGCGTTTTTTTGACAGGAAACAAACGTGTGGGCCTGGGCTTATATCCCAAGCTATGGGAAATAGCTGAAAGGCAAAAGAAATCACCCGTTTCCTTACTTACACCTGTGCGCCTTGCCATGCATTTAGCTGCTTTAGCCAGCCCTTGTTCCCTATCTGGTATCGTCCTTTTACTAGGAGCTACGCGCTATGGCTTTTCCTTTTTATCGGTAGTAGGATTGCTGACTGTCTTTACCGTAGGGTTTGTGTTGGTGAGCTTATGTGCCATTCGTTTGTTACCTGATACGCTCCATAAGTTACTGCTATTGCAATGGGTACGTCGAAAAGAAACCTGGGCCATGGAGCCAAACCCAAACATCCCCCAAAAAGACAGCCGATACATTCTTGTGTATGCCTTGCTCCTGATTGTAGGGTTGGTATTTGTATGCATAAAACCCAGTCCGAACATGGATCTGCATATGAAAGACACTGTTTTCTATTTTGACCTCAACTTGCCATTACGTCTACCCCTGTTTGTTTCCCTGCTGTTGCTCTCCATTTCGGCGATAGTCCTATTGTGTTTTCAAGTCGCCCCTATCCAGATTGTACAAACCCCTCTATTTACACGAGGTGTTGCACAATTTTTTACCTTTTTTGGTTTGGTTTGGTTTGTTGAAACCCTCATTAGTCATGACTTAGCGTGTCTACTCCACCTACGTGATTCAGTGCATGTTTCCGAATCCTTATGCTTTTATGGCTTATCCTTTTTATGCATGCTTTTTTTAGAAGCCCCACTTGTGGGTTGGCTTGGTATGCCACTATGGGTAGGAGGTGCCCTGCCCCTTTCATGGGTGGCCTTGGGATGGACATTATGCACTAGCTGGATTGTTTTTTTCTTTCTGCCACGTCTGGTGTATCGACGTTCTGGGTAGCCAGCAATACACGTTAAAACGAATGAGCAATGACTACCATCAAATTGAGTCCTACCATACTACCTGGATCTTTTCTCTAAGCTGTGTATACGCTATAGGAATCAAGATACGGGTTCCAAACGCTGGTCCGTACTGGAAAACGCGCCTTTGAAAAAAGGAGTGCATAGAAAGCATGCTATTGCTTTCCACCTCCTTTTTTCAATCGGTGCTATACTCAATCAATTTCAAGTTGCGGGTTCCGATCTGGTCCGTACTGGAAAACGCGCCTTTGAAAAAAGGAGTGAATAGAAAGCGTGCAGGCAAAGAGGAAAAGGAAAACAGCTGTCTGAGCCCGCAGGGCGAGTTCTGCTTTTC
>DATGWI010000003.1:0-8302 GCA_035299565.1 Amoebophilaceae bacterium
TTTTCTTAAAAATTCATTAGATAAATTTGTTAAATACAAATAATATCACTATATATAAGGCGTCAGCAAGGGTTGCATACTAAGAACAGCTGTGAATAATCTGTTATATATATGTAAATCAAAACCTTATGCTAAAGCTTCGCATAAGATGCGATTCGTTTATAAAGGATTAAGGTAAAAACAAGGTCTTGTATTTGATGCGTTATCCTGCATGAATAAGCCTATCACGTTACTACTTAAGTCCTATTTGGGAGCAATGCGACAGGATCCCCATATTTGAAGACTCTTTAAAAATATTTTTTATTGAAAATCAACTAAATAATAAATAAAAAAGCTTGATTTTTTTGTGCGAAATGTCAGCAAAAAGTGTCCTATTCAATAAATAACTCACAAGCAACTCATTAAAAGGTGCGGAATATTGGGATACAGGACGTGTAGGACAATTTGCTTGCAACAAACATTTCCTATACGCACTGAACTGTCAATGGTTCTGTGCTTTTTTCTATTAACGATGGAATGGGTACCTCTATTTCACTTTCTTGCGTATAATCAATCCCCGCTATTTCAAACCCAAACAAGTGGTAAAACGCTTCACGATAGCCCACAAGATCTGTCAGTTCTGTTAGGTTTTCAGCGTTTACCTGATCCCACAATTCCGTTACCATCTGTTGGACTGCTGTACGCATTTCCCAATCATCGATGCGAATCAATCTTCCTTTGTCCAGAGGCAAAGGGGCTGTTTGGGGATAGAGCCAGCCGGCATACAGTCTATAAATCTGTTCCATACACCCTTCGTGCAGCTTTTGATCCTTCATCACTTTGTACAGCAACGATATATATAGGGGTACTATAGGTATGGCAGCACTGGCCTGGGTCACTACCGCCTTATTTATGGACACAAAAGCCTTTCCTGAAATCGGTTCAAGCTTCTGTTGTAGCAATGTACACGATTCCTCTAAATGCTTTTTGGCTTGACCAATAGTTCCTTTGGTATAAATAGGTTCCGTTAGTTCAGGCCCAAGGTATGAGTATGCTACGGTTTGTACACCTTTTGCCAGCAGGTTGGCTTCCATCAGTGCTTCCATCCACAACATCCAATCTTCGCCTCCCATCACCGCAACAGTCTCTGCTATCTCTTGTGGAGTAGCTGGTTGCAAACAGACCGTTGAAAGCGTACCACTGAGCACATCGATTGTTTTGTTGGTGTATGGATTGCCAATAGGCTTCAGGACAGAGTGGAAACTGTGGCCCGTTTTAGGGTCTGTACGTCGCGGCGAAGCCACGCTATACACCACCAAGTCAATGCCTCCACCCCAATCACGTTGGATCTGTTCGATGGTCTTTTGCTTTACGGCGTCTGAAAAAGCATCCCCATTGATGCTTGTGGCATACAATCCTTTGGCGTGTGCTTCTGCTTCAAAAGCCGCTGTGTTGTACCAACCGGCAGAAGCTGTTCTGGTTCCATGTGCTGCCCGTTCCAGAAAGACGCCCATGGTTTGCGCCTTGGCACCAAATGCCGAAACAATTCTGCTTGCCAATCCATACCCTGTAGAAGCTCCAATAATCAGCACTTTTTTAGGTCCAGAGGCCAATGCAGGTTGGCTGTTGGCATATTGAATTTGGCTCAAAATATGGCGGGCGCATCCTTCTGGGTGCGCAGTGGTGCAAACAAATCCACGTACTCTGGGTACTACATGCATTTTCATAAACGCTCTTTTATTTTTTTTCTTTGTGTATAGATGGTCCTGTGTGCATGGAATGCTTTTGCCCTTTGTAGGGCTCCTGAAATATTTGTTTTGTATTGATAGTCAATGGATTTTTTGCCTCTTTTAAATCAGAAGGGGCTGCATGCAACTTGTCTGCCTTTTGTTCCTCACGTGTTCCTCCCATTTTGCATTTGCCATCGAAATAGGCTCCTTCTTCGAAAACGAGTTTAGTGGCTATGATATCACCTTCTACAACAGCCGTAGACTTAAACACAAGCAGCTCTGCGGTTTCGATGGTGCCATGTACCGTTCCTCCAATTTCAGCATTTTGGGCCACAATGTTTCCACGCACATGTGCTGTATTGCTTAGTACCACCTTTGCTTTTGTTTGGATGCCTCCTGTTACATTCCCTTCGATGCGTAAATTTCCTGTAGTAACAATCGTACCTTCTAGGTGCGTCCCTTGTCCGATGATGTTACCAATGGTCACCGGGGCTGAGGTATCTTTATTTGGTTTGTTCTGAAACATTTTTTCTAGAAATTAATAAAGTCTTCCGGATTCAGCGCCATCCCCTCTTGCCAAAGCTCAAAATGAAGGTGAGGTCCTGTAGAAATTTCACCCGAATTTCCCATAAGAGCCACAACATCCCCTGCTTTGACCAAATTACCAACTTTTTTAAATAAAACCGCACAATGTTTGCAAATTGAGACCAAATTAGTATGGTGTTGAATAACAATAACCCATCCTGTATCTACAGACCAATCGGAAAAGACCACGACGCCGGCCGATATTGCCTTAATCGGTTGTTTTTCAGTTGCTACAATATCCACACCATAGTGCCCATTTTTTGGATTAAAGGGTTCCGTAATCATTCCGTTCATAGGAGAAAAAAACAGCCCCGTTGTTGTTTGTTTTCTTTTTTTCATGTTCTTCTTCGCTAAAGGACGTGTAGGAACAATAGATTTTTGGGTTGCCTCTACTTCTGGCAAGGTACCGGTTGGAACCTCTTTAGGCGGTTTGGAAACCACAGCAGGAGGAGGAATTTCTTCAGGAGGGGAAGCAGGGGCAGCCGTGGATTTCCCTTGTATCACTTTTTGCAAGGTGTCAATAAATACTTCCTGAGACGCAATCTGCGCTTCCAGCGTATCGATGGTGGACGCCAATGCAGTGATCTTTTTTTGATTCTCTATTTCTATGAAAATGGGATTCATCCATCGGGCCAATACCGTTTTGGCCAAACACAGGGCCATACCAAAGTTGGTACAAAACCACAAGGAAGACATAAGCAGGAGCGCAGCATAGCTAAAAGGAACACTGGTTCGTTCTGCAAAGTTTTCAACGTTTCGAAGGATAAGTTGGTATTTGCCTTCAAAACATGCGATAAGCCTATTATATACACGCAACGACACGCTGTTTGGGTTTCATTTAGGGCCTTTAATGTCACTAATTTGTCTATAGGAATATTATGCCTTTGATTGAAAATCAGTTCAAAACATATAAACGGTGTGGGTAGTATTGGACTCGAACCAACGACCTTTCCGATGTCAACGGAATGCTCTACCAGCTGAGCTAACTACCCTATAACCCATACGCAGATACGTACGAACGTGCGCATGGGGGGACTTGAACCCCCATGCCCGAAAGCACCACCCCCTCAAGATGGCGTGTATACCAATTTCACCACATGCGCAATACATTCTTACCACTTAGGTACACAGGGTACTTGTAAAAAGAGCAAGCAATTTAAGCAAATTAACGCTTTTTACCAACGTACTATAACGTACTATACTCGATCGACATGAAACTACAACGCTACTTCCGTTGAGGTGACGTTGCTTGCTCCAATATTTTTGTATCACTACAAAGTTAATAAAATCAGTACTGGTAGAGCAAAGGAAGTAGCAATCGCTTGACAAAGAGTGGAAAAAGAGAGATAAGGCGGTACATGGCGGATGAGATGCTGGAATTTAGTTAGGAGTCCGTACGATAGCCTTTCCTTGATGGTGCTTGTGGTTCGACACAAGGTTGCCTGCAAAAAAAGTTGAACCTTTCGTTGCATTTAGCTAAGTTTGTTATCAGTACCTACTTGGTACGGACCCAAAGTTTGTTGATTTGCCAACGTTTAAAACCATACAATCAGATGCGTAAAAAAGTGTATGCAAGCGATGAGCCGCTCTTGCAAGAAAACAAAAACCGGTTTGTTTTATTCCCCATTGAACACCAAGATATTTGGAGCTTTTACAAGCAAGCAGAGGCCAGTTTTTGGACTGCAGAAGAAATTGATCTAAGCCAGGATTTGAAAGACTGGGAGGGCTTAAACGATGGCGAACGTCATTTTATTTCGCACGTATTGGCCTTTTTTGCCGCCAGCGACGGTATTGTAAACGAAAATTTGGTACAAAACTTTGCCGATGAAGTCCAATATACAGAAGCGAAATTTTTTTATGGATTTCAAATAGCCATTGAAAACATCCATTCTGAAACCTATTCATTGCTGATCGATACCTATATCAAAAATCCGGAAGAACGTCATCGGTTGTTCAATGCGATTGAAACCATTGATTGGGTCAAGAAAAAAGCCGATTGGGCCTTACGCTGGATCAGCGAAGGTTCCTTTGTAGAACGCCTCATCGCATTTGCTGCTGTAGAGGGTATCTTCTTTTCTGGAAGTTTCTGTGCCCTATTTTGGCTTAAAAAACGAGGTCTGATGCCTGGGCTTACCTTCTCGAACGAACTTATCTCCAGAGACGAAGGTCTACATTGCGACTTTGCTTGCTTGTTGTACAACAACCACATCAAGCACAAAATGCCTGCCGAAGCAGTGACCCGTATCATAGCCGATGCGGTAGCCATTGAGAGCGAGTTTGTATCGGACGCTTTGCCCGTTAACTTGATTGGAATGAATGCCAAACTTATGACGCAATATATTCAATTTGTGGCTGATCGATTGTTGCTCGAACTGGGATGTAAAAAGATCTACCATGTAACCAATCCGTTTGATTTTATGGAGATGATTTCTTTGCAAGGAAAGACCAATTTCTTTGAAAAAAGAGTAGCGGAATACCAAAAATCTGGCGTTATGAACAGCATTTCGGAAGACAAAGGCAAGGCACGTTTTTCCTTAGACGAGGAGTTTTAAGTCGTAATTTTTCACAACAGGGCACACATGTTAGTTTTAAAACGGGACGGGCGATTAGAAACGGTTAAATTCGATAAAATAACCCAGCGCATCGAAAAACTCTGTTATGGGTTGAATATGGAATACATCGATGTAATTACATTGGTAAAAAAAATCATAGGGGGCATTTACGATCGGGTTACTACGACCGAAATAGACAATCTAGCAGCAGAAACTGCTGCTTCCATGACAGTTGCTCATCCCGATTACGCGATTCTCGCAGCACGTATTGCTGTTTCGAATTTGCACAAAACCACGAGTAAATCTTTCTCTACTACCATCAAGCGGTTGTACAACTATGTCAATCCAGAAACGGGAGAAAATGCTTCCTTGATCGCCAAAGAAATTTACAAGATCGTAGCCGAAAACGCTGCTCAACTAGACGAAGCCATTGTACACGAACGGGATTTTAGCTACGACTTTTTTGGATTTAAAACCCTAGAGCGTTCCTATCTACTCAAACTACATGGGAAGATCGTAGAGCGTCCGCAATATATGTTGATGCGGGTAGCGTTGGGCATTCATGGGGCAGACCTAGAGGCAGCATTAGAAACCTATCGTCTGATGTCTGAAAAATGGTTCATCCACGCGACACCTACCTTGTTCAATGCAGGTACACCCAAGCCGCAACTATCCTCTTGTTTTTTATTGACAATGCAAGAAGACAGCATCGAAGGCATTTACAATACGCTTACCCAATGCGCTAAGATTTCGCAATCGGCTGGAGGCATTGGATTAAGCATCCACAACATACGCGCTACAGGTTCCTACATTCGTGGTACAAATGGGTTCTCGAACGGTATTGTGCCCATGTTGCGTAATTTCGATATGACGGCACGTTACGTAGACCAAGGAGGTGGCAAACGCAAAGGCAGCTTTGCTATTTATTTAGAACCATGGCACGCGGATATCTTTGACTTTCTAGACCTTAAGAAAAACCACGGCAAAGAAGAAAGAAGGGCTAGAGATCTTTTTTATGGCCTCTGGATTCCTGATTTGTTTATGAAACGGGTAGAGGCAAACAGCACCTGGTCGCTCTTTTGTCCCAACGAAGCACCTGGACTATCGGACTGTCACGGAGCCGAATTCGATCAAAAATACATCCAATACGAACAAGCAGGAAAAGCACAAAAAACGATTCAAGCGCAGGAGCTCTGGTTTGCCATTTTAGAGTCTCAAATAGAAACCGGGACTCCTTACATGCTTTACAAAGATGCGGCCAACCAAAAGTCGAACCAAAAAAACTTGGGTACCATCAAGTCAAGCAATCTCTGCACCGAAATCATAGAATACACCGCACCAGATGAGGTAGCCGTGTGCAACTTGGCTTCTATTGCATTGCCTATGCTGGTCAAAACAGACAAAACGTTTGACTACGCCAAATTGTATGAGGTGACCTATATAGCTACCTGTAATCTCAATAAAGTAATCGATAGAAACTACTATCCAGTGCCAGAAGCGCGGTACTCAAACCTGAAACACCGCCCTATTGGCATTGGGGTACAGGGCTTGGCCGATGTTTTCCTTGCCATGAAATTGGTATTCGACGGTCCAGAGGCTCGGAGTATAAACCAAGACATATTTGAAACCATTTACTTCGCTGCACTAACCGCTTCGAAGGATCTGGCTCGAAAAGAAGGTACGTACGAAAGCTATGCCGGATCGCCAATCTCACAAGGTTTGTTGCAATTTGACCTATGGGGAGTCTCTCCTGCTTCCGGAAGATGGAACTGGGATGGATTGCGCAAAGAAATCCAGCAATATGGCGTGCGTAATGCATTGCTGGTTGCGCCCATGCCTACTGCTTCTACCTCTCAAATATTGGGCAACAATGAATGCTTTGAACCCTACACATCCAATATTTACACCAGAAGGGTATTGTCGGGAGAATTTATTGTGGTGAACAAATATCTGTTGGAAGACCTCATTCGACTAGGCATTTGGGACGAACGTATGAAGGAGGAATTGATACTGGGGAACGGTTCTATTCAACACATAGCGCGTATTCCACAGTATATCAAGCAGCTGTATCGAACCGTTTGGGAGCTCCCTCAAAAATCCATCATCGATATGGCTGCCGACCGTGCCCCCTATATTTGTCAGAGTCAAAGCCTGAATCTGTATATGAAAGATGCCAGCATGGGGAAGCTCACTTCGATGCATTTTTATGCTTGGAAGAAAGGACTTAAAACCGGCATGTATTATTTGCGCACCAAAGCAGCGGCAGATGCGATCAAATTTACCATTCAAAAACGTACCGAAGAGCAGCCTCAACCATCCACGACTCCTTCGGAAAGTCCCACTGTAGCAGATCCCAATCTGGACGTATGTTTGATGTGTAGTGGGTAGCCTTCTTGTATGTATGTATTTGTCCTACCAAACCTAAGTAAGGACGATAGTAAATAAATTTCAGCATATTGATTGCCTGTCTAGGCACATAAATTCCTAAAAACATGCGCAACATCATATTATTAGGCCCTCCTGGTTCAGGAAAAGGCACACAAGCCAAATACTTGATTCAAAATCATGGCTTCTTATCCATTGCCTTAGGTGAACTATTGCGCAAGCAAATAGAAGAAGAATCGATACACAAGAAGGTAATTGAACAGTATCTACACGATGGCCACTTGGTGCCAGATAGCCTTTCCTGTATGTTGGTTGCCGACCTCCTACAAGCCCATCTATCAATGCAATCGGTTCTATTTGATGGGTTTCCTCGAACGCTCAAACAGGCAATTTTCTTAAGCGATTTCTTAGAAGCATATCATGTTGGTATTGATGCAGTGCTTTTTTTGGATGTGCAGGAACTACATCTAATGAGGCGCCTTCAAGAACGAGCTATGAAAGAAAATAGGTCCGACGACCAAGATAAAAAGAAAATTCAAACACGCATGCAGACGTACCAAAAAGAAACCGCTCCCTTGATCCATTATTACCAAGAGCAAGGAAAATTATACTGCTTGGATGGAAACCAACCCACGGAACAAATAATGCAAACAATCGAGGGAATTATAGCAAATTTATAATTTGCTATAGCGTATAGAAAGAGTCTAAAACAACGCGTAATACGTACGCACTGTTTTGGATGCCACATGCTTTTTATCTATATTGATTGATGTAGCATAAAATATATGCTTGGCCCTTTGTAAATTCAATACATACACAAGTTGAACCCACATTCCGAACCGATTGGGTTATTGAAAATGAAAATAATTTGTAAAATCAATGGGTGATCTTTTTGAAAAAATGCGCACCAGTTAAATTTTTGAAACGGATAATCAAATGGTGTAATGCAATATCCGTGCGCCAAGATAAGGTGCATTAGTCTTTCAGGTGCAAGTCCTGATATGGAAGGAGGAGCTAGCTCCATCATATAACGAGTCTTGCGTTTGATTAGGGTAACCTACCAGACGAAGC
>DATGWI010000004.1:0-4016 GCA_035299565.1 Amoebophilaceae bacterium
AAAACTAATTGAAGAAGTAAAACCTGACGTTATAATTAATTTCTACGATTTTTTGGGCGGTCTTTACTCGGGCTTTTGTTCTCCAAAAGCAAAGGTTGTTTGCATTGGTCATCAATATTTATTGCTCAATCGCAACTTTACACATCCAAGAAAAGATTGGTTGGATGCCCAAATTGTAAATCTAAATACCCGAATAACGGCTCTGGGTGCTGACAAATTATTGGCCTTATCTTTCAGTGAGTTTCCAAATGACAATGGGATAATTTCAGTACCGCCATTGCTTCGAAACGAGCTTGTGTACTATTCTAATCAAAACCAAGATTTCCTATTGGTTTACTTCACACAATCTGAATTGCTCGACGAAATCGTTGTTTTCGCTCAAAATAACCCACTTATAAATTTCGAAGTTTTCGTTGATAGGAAAATAGGAAATATCCCGCCAAACATACGTCTCAACCCTATTTCGTCTTCCTTGTTTCTTGAAAAAATGGCCAAATGCAAGGGCATAATCAGCACGGCAGGCTTTGAGTCCGTTTGTGAGGCAATGTATCTTGGAAAACCAGCTCTTATGGTTCCTATCAAAAAGCATTATGAGCAGCTTTGCAATGCCTATGACGCCCAAAGGGCAGGTGCTGGAATATATTCCGCAACTATTGATGTCGATTTATTTTTAAGGTATCTTCAAACCAAACCAGCTGGTAATCACCAGCAATGGATAAATAAGTCGGAAGAAATTTTCATGTACGAGCTTGGCATAAGTCGCCAATTTGAAGAAAGCACCCATTGATCCATAATCGTCTGCTCAAATACAAAAAAAAACACACCCCAAAGTTTCGGAGTGTGTTTCTGGTGGTTAATAAATCTTAATACTACCTTAAAACCTGTACTTTGATAGTGCTTTTGTTGGTGTTTGCTTTGAGTTCTATCAGATAAAGCCCATTTTGGAGTGCCCTCAGGTCTACTTGTAGCTCGGGTTTGCTTGGGCTTACTCGGGCCTCTTGTGTACCCACTTGCCTACCTTGGGTGTCTCTGATGTTTATTTTTATGTTTTCGATTTGGCTGATGTTGGACATGCCTACATTGAGGTAGTCGCTGCTTGGGTTTGGTCCAAAGGTGATCTTTCCTCCGTTAGGTTCTTGGCTGATTTGGTCCATTGTTTCGCTTGCTGCTTCGTCTGACTTGGCCTGTAGGCTGTCTTCTTTGCTTGCCACGGCTTGGGTGCTGTTGCAGTCGGTCGGTTGGCCTTTCAACACTACGTTCTCGCCCGATTTTATCTTTGTGGCTGTCAGTAAGCCATTGATGGTCGTCTTTTTGTTGGCATCTGCATTCTTGACCTCTATGCCCGCCTGGCTGTGTATGTAGGCGTTCACTTGGCTGCCTTTCTCAATGCCCACGTTCTTGGCCGCAAAGATTTTTACATTTTCTTGGCCTTCGTTTATCGTGATGTCTTCGTTTAGTCTGACATACGTTTTGATGTGTACCTTGGCCGTTTGTTCAAAGTTCAACTTACCTCCTTTCTTGATTTTCAGGGTCTTGAAGTACACATCACCCGTGCCTTTGTAGGTCAGCGTAGCGTTTTTGCCAATCTTCACTTTGCCGTATTCGCTCTCGCTAAAATCTCCCGTCTTGCCATTTTTTACTCTTAGTTTCTTCCTGGTACTTTTGGTATTTTCCTCAAAGCTCAAAGGGCTTGGGGCTATGCCCTTGATTACCAATGCCGGCGGAGTACTGCTGCTCAGTATGTCTGATTTTACAAACACATTGCTGGCTCCATAGGTGGCCTTGGTAATGGTCACCGTCTTCTGGGCTTGGTAGGTGCCCAGTCCGCCATATTCTAGGTTCGTGCCGTTTATCTCTATGCTTTCTGATGCCAGCATGGCGTACGAACACAAGCAGTTGCCTTCTGCATCGGTGATGGTGATGCTGGCCGTAGCTGTGGTGATGTTGCCCGAGTTGTCGGTCGTGGTAACGATGATGTCGTTTTTGCCCACATTGCTGCAGTTAAAACTCTCCTTGCTCAAGGTGGTTTGTTTTATACCACAGTTGTCTGTCGCTTCTGCTACCACTTGGGCTGTCGTCAGTTTCAAGAAACCCTCTTTGTCTACACTGAAGGTCAGGTTGTCTTTCAGTTTCAGTGTAGGTTTGGTGCTTTCTGCTACCGTGATTTGGAGTTTCTTCTCTGCCTTGTTTCCGTTGTTGTCTTCTAGGGTATAGGTCACCTCCACTTTGCCTGCATTTGTGCAGTCGAAGGTGGTTTTCGAAAGTGTTTTGCTCTTTATGCCGCAGTTGTCGGTGCTGCCATTGTCTATATCCTCTACCTTCAAAGTTCCTTTGCCTTGGGCATCAAGTATTACAGTAAAGTCTTTGGTGATGATACTCGGTGCCATGCTGTCTATCACGGTGATGCCCTCTTTTTTCATCGAAATATTGCCGTAATTATCTCTTGCATAAAAGATCACGCTGTCTTTACCAATATTTTCACAGGTAAATGTGTTTTTCGAAAAATAGATGGAGTCTATCTTGCAATTGTCAGTGCTGCCGTTGTTCATCATTTCGGCTGTAAGCGTGATTTTTCCGTCTTTACCCAAGTACAAGTTCACTGGCTTGGTTTTTACTTCTGGAGCTATTTTGTCCTTGAGCGTGATGGTGGCCACAAAGTTGCTCGGGTTACCGTTTTTGTCGATGGCCTTCACCGTCATATCTTGGGTTTTCACCTCACAGGTCAGTTTTTGTTCCGAAAACGTCACCGAACTTAGACCGCATGCATCGTAGATATTCAGCGTGGTGGTGTTGGTCAGATCCAGCTGTGGTTTGCCGTCTTTGTCTACCGCCACTTCGATGTTTCTATTGGTCAAATACGGAGGTATGTTGTCTATGATTTTTACTACCGCCGTGGCTCTAGACTCGTTGCCAGCTGCGTCAGTCACGATGAGTGTAACGCTGTTATTGCCCACGTCTTGACAGCTGAAAATGCTTTTGCTCAGTTTTAGCGTATGCGAACCACAAAGATCCCAGCTGCCTCCGTCGATGTCTTTGGGGTCCAGTACCGCATAGCCATCAAAGTTGAGGTTGATAACCGCATTTTTGGCTTTGGCATTCGGTGCTGTCACATCTTTCACGTTGACCCTACAAAGACCCGTGGCGGTGTTGCCTGCCGCATCTCTTACCGTCACCGTAATCCAATGAAAACCCAAGTCTATGCATCCGAAGTGTGTTCTACTCAATGTGATACTGGCTACTCCGCAATTGTCTGTTATTCCTGCATTGACATGAGCCAAACTCAACACTCCTACTCCTGCCGCATCAAGGTTGACTACCGCATCTTTTAACAGCACTTTGGGTACTTCGCTGTCTACCACCGTCAGGGTATTTACACAACTGCTACTGGCCCCATAGATATCGGTTACCGTTAGCGTAATGCTATGTGTGCCCACACCAAATGGCCCTACTGGACTAATACTGTAAGTAATGGCATCGCCGTTGGGATCGCTTGAGCCCGCCCCTATCTGTGCCGCCGTGACCGTGGCCATACAGTTGGCTCCGACAGATACCGTCAGCGGTGTACAAACTGCTGTGGGTGGGGCATTCAACGCCACAGTGGCAATACCCGAACTTATCGGGGTATCCATATAAGGCAATACATTGAAAGGCGATGGGGGTAATTGTACACGAATGACTTCAATCAGTTCCACCTCGTAAGTTTGCCCTGAGGCTAAACCCGTCAATGTGTAGGTTCTCAGAGCATTGCTGATGTTGTCTATCGTTGTAGCTACACCTCCCACAATTTTGTATCGGATCTGGTATCTGTCCAAAGTCACTGTAGGTGGGTTGATGCTCACGTCGGTTTCGCCCCAATTTACTGTGATGCTGTTGGTGACACCGTTGGCTGTGGCAGAGGTAATCAAGGTTTTTGAATATAACTTGCCTGCCGACAGTATAATCATCCATAACAAAACTAGCTTTTTCATGGCTTCCAATGGGTTTAGTTTTTTCATTTTCTTATTTCTTTTGGCAAG
>DATGWI010000005.1:0-1662 GCA_035299565.1 Amoebophilaceae bacterium
CAGCAAGGTCGGACTGAGGGGAACAAAAGGCTTGGAGCTCAGGGGAGGTCACGCAGTGGGCAGTCTCGAGTCATATGAGTACGGTTTGGCCTACGCCCAAACCGTACCAACCCCCAGTTGTACCACATCAACTATCCCCTATTTAATCCTTCCACCGCGGACTGACAGCTGCCTCATCGCTCTTGAGCTCTCAGCAAGGCGGCGACGCCGCCGAGGTCAGACTGTCCCTTTCCCCGGAAGATGAAAGAAAATGAAAAAACGTCTTCCCATATTTTCAAAATTAGTAAGCCATAAGAAGCTCTTCCAATTAATCGGGATCTACAGTATTATGCAGGAGTTACAATTAAATGTGTACCTACAAACGTGAGTGCAGAACCAATTTTTGAAGAACTGATGTACTTCCGATTTTTGAAAATATTGGATGATGTGCGAAAAATTCTCTCCTTTTCTTTTTGAGAGGCATGAAGGTCCTCGGGAACATTAAAAAAAAACTAGTAATAGTCAAGCAAGATGGCTTTGGACTTGAAATGCACGTCTGATAAATCAAGAGATGGAAATAGTGACCAAACCTGAAGAAAAAAAAAATGGTGATGAATGGTAACTGAATGCCCCAACTTCAAAACTTTTCTTTTCTTACTTACAAAAATGCATGTTCTGGGTGGTATGTAGTATTATCAGGAATATTACATGAACAGTACTGTTGACTTTCCTGGAGGATAGGGTAAGCAGCTTTTTATTTTACTCTGTAGTGTATAAATTCAGTAACAATCAGGGAGGTTTTGAAGAATGGGTAATGCTGTAAATCGTCAACTGCAGATGGGCAGAGATGAACAGAAGCACCATCAGCTTGGAAGAAATCAGCTGCAATTCCAGTTAATTTCAATGCCCTCTTGGAAGATTTATTGGCATAAAAGATTGAGGTTGGGTGGAATTTTGGTTGATTTACAGCCAACATTTTGCCATTGCAAATAGAATTTATAATTCATCCGGGAGTCCAAAACTCCACCCATGACAAGCCAATACCAGCGTGCTCCTAATACGGGAAAAATTAATCCACTGAATTCTGATCAAATCCAGAACATATCTTTGCAATTTTCTAGGTTCCACTTCCTCAGAGCGTGAAGGTCTCTTTGCTTAGCTGCTGGTGAATTGAGGTGCAGCTTCATCTGTTAAGTTCATTTTTCTTGGTTCCATAATCCAAACCCAACCGACTGCCAGAAAGAAACATTAGGTGAAGTGTGAGAGAAAGAGTTCTATTTTGACAGTACCTGGCTCTGCAAAGCTTGCCTTGCAGGGCTTCTCTCAGTTGTGGTGAAACTGGTCAGAAAATGAAAATACTCGAGGTTCCAGTGCATGATGAAAAATTGTCTCAAAGAAGTTGTAATGTACATGGCATTTTAGCCACCAGGCGTCGCCTCCAGTCCAGTCTCACTACCACCAACCTGTTTCACTGGGATGTGGGCTTGTGTTTTTTTTTTGGTGCAATGGGGTTAACTGATGCTTGATGCCCCTTCTACTGTGAATTAATGCTGGCATTGTCGGTGGCTGCAATGGATGGAATACTCCCCATGAAATACTGAGAGCCTATGTAATGGTCCCTAGAGTAGAATAGGAGAATGACCAGGTCCAGCATTCAAATTTCAGTATAGTGACAATAAACTG
>DATGWI010000006.1:0-5636 GCA_035299565.1 Amoebophilaceae bacterium
AAAACAAGAAATGTGCAGCATGCCACCGACAGACCAGCTCGCTGATTTCAGTTTACAGATGCGGAATATCCATAATACGAACAACACATTTGTCCAAAGTCCAGACCAGGGCAATCCATATAGAAAGTGCGCTGGGTTGTAAGCGCATGGTTGCTAAAACCAGCAGCCGTTGAAGCAACTTTATATGGATTGGCACATAAATAGCCCATATTGTAGGGCGGACTACATAGTTTAATAGACCTGTTGCGTAAGTAGCTTATAGTTAGGTATTAAGGAGAAAAAGGGTTAAAATAGGGAGAAATATTCGGGTAAAACCATTCCCCTATGGCACTAACATATAAAAAATTAACGAACCATCCCCATAGCTTACGTCGTTTATTAGGGATCGATAGAGATAAAATGGAACAACTGGTAGTATCTTTGACGCCTCTTTGGAAAGCCCATCTAAGCGCTAACTACCGTCGTCCGGGACGATCTTACAAGCATACGCTTGGCAGTATGGTCAGTTTATTGCTGATTTACTACAGAAGTTATATCACACAGGAATTTTTAGGGTATCTTTTTGATCTAGACAAGGCGAATGTATGCCGTATAATTCAAAAATTAGAACCCCTACTTGCTCAAATTTTACCCATTCCCAAACGCCGCGTACTGACTAAGGAGGAAGTGAGCACTTTGATCCTAGATGTAACCGAGCAACCCATAGAGCGCCCTAAAAAGGGTCAAAAAATGTACTATTCCGGTAAGAAAAAGCTTCATACCCTGAAAACAGAGGTACGTATCGATCAAAATGGCACTATCGTTCAGTTATCCAAACCTTACCCAGGCAGTGTGCATGATTTTGCGCTCTTTAAACAAGAACCCCCTCCCCCCGATGACATAGAATTACTAGCTGACGCTGGCTATCAAGGGCTCCATAAGTTACACGAAATGGCGTCTACTCCTTATAAAGGAAGCAAAACGTAGCCATTGTGTAGCGCTAAAAAAGCATATAATCGTTCGTTATCAAGCTAAAGATGTCTGGTTGAGCATAAAATAGGCTCTATAAAAGTATTTAAAATTATTGGTAACCGGTACCGCAACAAACGGAAAAGATATGCACTTAAATTTAGCATCGTAACTGGGCTAGTGAACCTTAATAATGCTGTTGCACTCAGAGAAAGGGGGGCATAAAACATAGCAAAACTCCTAGAACCGCTTATACTTCCTGAATCATTTGCTACGCATCGGACTTACGCAACAGGTCTAGTAAACAGATGATCCACGGCGCTAAAAATTTTATTGATGAAGTCTACCAATTAGATGCGATACATCCACCTGTTCCTGGTAAGTTTGCAGACTTTATTTTTATTAGATTTTTGAATTCTGAAGTTGTAACAAGAGCGCATGCACGTAAACTTTATGATGCTATTATCCAAAGATGCAAAATAAATGGCTACATCATTGTTTTTGGGCACACACCTGTTCTTCTATCAATATACGATTTGGAAAGAGATCACCTTAGATTGCTTCAAACTATAGCTTGCGATGAAACTCAAAAGTCTATTTTTCAATATTATATTTTGCATTATACCAAAGAAAATAGGGATTGCTAATATTATATACAAATTTAGCTAGAGAACTTGTTGATTTTAATATTTTAATTTCGTATTATCATAAAAATAGTAAAAAACAACCAAGCAATTGGTGCAAATCAAATATTTTTGTCATTCTTCCTTTCCGTTTAAAAATTACGAATCTATGGGGGAACTGGAAAGAAGTAAGTAGAATCAATATTAAACCCACATTATCCTGCTATGCGTATGTATATAAAAAATCTGTTCACTGCTAACGAGGGTAAGCGTAAACGTTATCGTCGTTCGGTACTACCTGTAACCAAGGTTGCTATGGCACAGGGATCACCTATTCCTGGCTCTACTTCTAATCATACTGAGATAAGTAATACTTTTCAACTTTTGAAGCAAGGGGAAGAGAAAATACAGTTACTTGAACGATATAAGAATGTAACCTTAGTATTAGGTAATACGGGGGCTGGTAAGACTACATTTCTTCAGTGGATTGCTGGGGATAATGACAAGTTGATAGCGAAAGAAGTACTAAATGGTAGTGGAGAGTATATCATTGAGGATGGAAATAGGATTGGTAACTCTACTATAAAATCTAAGACAATTTTTCCTGAGTTAGTAGTACATCCTAGAACAGATACAGCATATTATGATTGCCCTGGATTTAGTGATACTAGAAGTACTAGTATCGATATAGCTGCAACATACTTTGTTAAAAAAGTGGCAGATCATGCTGAGCATGTTAAAATGATCTTTGTTGTTAGTTATCCATCGGTTAGGAAAGGGGTGGATAGACAAGATTTCATGAAATTACTTAGACATGCTACTGATTTCATTAAAGATATTGATAAATATCATAATAGTATTGCCATTATGGTAACAAAAATTAATAATCAACATATTAAAGTAGGTGGAGTCTGGAGTTTAGTACCAGATGAGAAAGTTATAGAAGCAATAGGTGGTTTTCTACAAGAGGTTAAGCAGGGGCTAGAAGAGCGGTTAAGTAGTGCAGGTATTTCTGATGATAATGAAAAATATTTTTGTGAGCATGCAATAAAGTTTGTTAATACTTTATTAATCAATGATGGTAAAAACTATACGAGGATAGGCCTTTTTAGAAGGCCAGATGAGGCAGGTCCTTTAAGTAATATTACGCTTTTACAAGAGGGAAAAGAACATATAGATAGCATAATCTATGAAAATCTTGTGTTTACTTCAAAGAATAATAGTGACTTTGGTTATACTATATCCAATAAGTCTAAGAATGATATTGGTGCTCTAGTAGAAGGAATTAACAACAACGTATGGTCTAATATTGGTAATATCGCTGAGCATATGAAGAAGCATTACCGCCATTCAGTAGAAGAGATGCGTAGTAAGATAAGTTCTTTTGCTACCAGTACCAAGGCTGTTGATGCAAATCTATCAGAGGCTCAAAAATTTTTAGATGGGTTTAATGCAGGATACAACATTACAACAAACCTGATAGCAGAAGTTAAAAATGCAACTGCAGACAAGTTGGCAGAAAAGATCAGCCATAGTATTGCTGCTTTAGGTATTGATGGGAATGAAGAGGATGGGCTAAGTATTTCAAAACAAGGGAAATTTTTTGAATTTTTGCAAGTTGTGAGTAATAGCGTATTGGGTACTAGGCCATGGGATACCTTGTTGCAATCCGTTGCAACATATCTTTCTTTCTCAAAGACTGATATTCAGGATGATATCAATCATGCGGCAGAGAAAATTGATAATCAGATAAAAGACAATATTACTAGCATAGCACAAAAAATAAAGGAACATTACCAGAGCAAAATGAATTCCATGGTAATTCAGCAATTACCAGCTGAATTAAACAAGGGCTATGTTTTTGCCGTGAATATGAAGGAAGAAATGAAATGTTTGCTTACTACACAAGTATGTTCAAGCAAGCTTATAGCGCTTAGCTCAGATGGTGATGCCTTTACAATCACTCGTGAGATGGACCATGTTTTTCATCTGGGCAAATACTTAGCGTTTTTGCAAATTATAAGCGATAAAAACTTAGATATCCCATTCTCACAACGGATAGTTCCGTTTGATGAGGTAGCAACCTATCTTAAAAAGTCACTATGGGACGTATTCTTAGATAACTTACATAAGAAGTTATCCGCATATGACGTACAAAAAGATAGAAGTAAATACAACGTTGCCGATATTGCAGACTGGGGACAAGAAGGTAAACCGCAAGGAATAGCTGTAACGGGCCATAACTTTAGAGAATTTTTGAAAAAGGTAGAACCGTTTGGGGTAATAGGATATAATGAAACAAAAGACATAGAGTTTGATGCAGTACGCGTAGAGGATTTGAGACAAGTTTCGAATTTAACGTTAGAAAACAGATTCAATGCATCATGCCAACTAGATAAACTATCTATCAAAGGAGGTTACATCAGACTTAGTGAGGTAAATGAAGAAAGTAAGAACTGTAAACGCAACGCAACAGAAATTTTTGCTTTGAACACCATATTTATTGATGAAGATTTGAATCAAGTAGGTGCTCAACTAAAACTTATAATGATCGCTCCAACCTGGGAGGTACTCGATGGTGATAGAAAAATAAACCTAAGTGGGGCTGATGGTCAGCGACATAATTCATCTAAGGCAGCTAACGGTATAGACCCAGGGAGTAATGGAGCTCCTGGTAAGCCAGGTTTACCCGGAGGGTCAGCTGGGAGTTTCTTTGGCATCGGTGCAGCATTCGTTAATGGGCATGCGTTAACCATTACGGCTAATGGTGGAAAGGGTAGTCCTGGTCAGGATGGTGGAGATGGTATGAATGGTCGTAATGGGGATTCCCCTACTAGCTATCTTGACGATTATATTAATAAGCAGCGTTGGTGCGACGCTAAGTGTCCTCAAATATTAGGTTTTGAATGTGAGGTGACGTTCAACCATAGCTGTTCTGACTATACCTGCGATACATGGATTAATATTTTTGGAAAACAAGGAACAAATGGTGGAAACGGTGGAGATGGTGGATGGGGAAGCAATGGCGGTAAATCAGGCAATATAACATTAATGCAGTTAGGTAATCATTTAGGGATATCAGCTTCCCATAATGATGGAGAAGATGGAAGAGATGGCAATGGTGGTAAAGGAGGACAGGGTGGTAAGTATGGAGATTCAGTCAAAATGGTCTGGGTCTGTCCACGCGGCAACTATCTGAATATATGGCGGGAAAAATGGAAGTCCATACAACCAAATAAGGGCAGCGGATTCGCTTCATCTGGAGATAATGGCAAGCATGGAGAAGTTAATCGTGCAAATAGTCAATCCCCAGAACCAGCAGCTGTAATCAGTAATAAAGTTGAGATTATAAGCGATTATCAAAGTTACGTAAGAGAAAACTTACGTGTTGATGGAGGTGGTCGTTTTAGAGAGGCTCTCCGCTTATTTTCTGATCAATTGAATAGCATGAATAGCAGTAGTGATGAGGTTAAACGTTTTAGAGGTAAACGATCCTTACAAGCATGGCATAAAAATAAGGATCAAGGACATATCCTAACGTATGTCATAGAGGATGCGCAAGATATACCCGTTGCCAGTTCCGCTACTAAGCCTACTTCTTGGATAGGTAGCGCCATCCAATTCGGGAAAGAATGGATGGGTAAAGCAACGGGCCCAACCGTACTAGACCTGGGCGATCCGTGGGTTGACCAGGCTGATGCAAATGGGCTGCTTACCTGGGCCACTTTACTGGTAAGAAAATGGACAGGCTACCGTCCAAAAGTTTCCCAAGTGCCATCCCATGATCCAGCAACAGCTATAGCATTAAGTATACGGTCACATGAATGGGTAGATGCATTTATGGATCAGGTAGGAGAACAGGCTCAAGCTTGCGGTATGGAAGAGGCCACATCAGCTATTTTTGAAAGCCCTGAATGGTATACACAAGCCATAGAGACCGTCCGTAAAAAGATGGCTACAGGGCAAGTAGATGGCATTGCAGCACCCCTTTTTGAACAAGTAGTACAACAAAATAGCAGCAAAATAGCAAAAACCACTACATCCGATCAGGCGGATCAATGGTTG
>DATGWI010000007.1:0-4138 GCA_035299565.1 Amoebophilaceae bacterium
ATAGGTTTATGGAAAGTTTAGAAAATACCTGAAAATATGGCTTCCTATAAGGACTTCTAACAGGAGATCTTAGATCAAGTGATATCTGGAAACCCCCAATTTTAACATCGACTATTTTTTAGGACTTACGCAACAGCTCTATTGAAAGTATGAATGCTACTTTTCGTCACTATTTATGCCGTTTTAGACGAAAAACCAAGGGCTATTCTAAGTTTAAACGCATGGTTGAAATGACTTTAGCACTTTTTACTTTTAGAAAATCTATTTTTTGATTAGCAATCCCAAATTTTATTTTATACCTTTATAAAACCTAAAATTCGGCAACTTGATTCCGATCGAGTATAGCTTATATGCATGCTTTTTCAATTGTTCATTTTTTGCGTACCTTTAGGGGAGGAATGATATCCTATAGGTATCAAGTTACTGGTTTTGCGCCCTTTATGCACTAGACTTTTTGCTCCATACTTTTGTCTTGATACAAGAGCACGGAGAAAGCAGGGCTTTCTTGCTGGGGAAGAATCCAGCAACTTGATTCCGATTGAGTATAGACGCTACCATATGTGATAGACCTCTTGCAAAATACTACTTCTGCTGGTAATTTGCATGTCGATCCGATGCTCATATCCTCTCCTACGTCTATGTATGTTGCGGTTTTGTGCTCCGTGTCTCCTACAAAATGCTTCCGCATAAGCGCATGCTGCAAAAGGTCTAATGTGACTGACGGTCCACTGCATTGCTTGGCTGGATGTGGTTTGACACAAAACCAATGTATAGGCCAGCCTTTTTGCACATGCATAGTAGTTTCCGTCTGTATTTCAACTCGTTTTTTAGTTGGTGTTTTAGATGTTTGTTTGTGTTCCCATTTGTATGTCCTTTTTCAAAGTATGGGCGATCCTTGTTGCTTGTTTGTTTACCTCGTGTAAAGATTTCAAAAATTGGAAAAGTAGTTGTCCCGCTTCCTTAATAATTCAGTTTGATTCTGAAAAAGACCCAGGGGTTCCCGGTGCCTTGAAGAAACTGAGTAGTGTACAAATTCGAAAGGGAGATTTTGTGCTCTTACCCCCTCCCTCTAAAGAAGATCAAAATGCGTTGTTTCGATTGAGTAGTAAGCAAACAATACCACTCAATCCAGAGGCAAATGAGGTTTCTTTTACCATTGAAAATCAAAGTTATTTTAGTAAAATCATTATTCAATACGAACGCGTAATTTCCCTCATTTCTCCAGAAGCAGGAGGACTGCAACAGCAATACAGAGTTCAAAACATAGAACTTCATACTAGTACGGATCTAAAGGATCTTAGAAGGCCTTTGTTTACAAAATTTAAAATTGAACAGCCCGTACTGCGGCACAGCAAAGATAAAAACAAACACGATGCTCATGTTACGCTCTATTATTAATTTCCTTTTTTTTATAATACTTTCCCCCTTTTTTGCTTGGGGGAATATAGAAAAGTCTAAAAAAAAAATGAATCCATATGCCCTTGTTCCAACTACGTTGTATGTGGGGATGGATGTAGCAAAAACAGGTTATGGTTGGTATCAGAAAACAGGCAATGCATATGAATTTCATGGATCGATAGACACAAGTCGTATCGTGTGGAACCTAGACTACGGGTTTGGAAAAATTGAGCGCAATGCGCTCAAACAAAAAGGTTCCTATGCGCATACAAACGGTCACTACCTTCGTATAGGGGCAGGGTATACCTTTTTATCCCCTACGTTACAGCACAACGTATTTTTTATAGGCTTGTATTATGCCAAATCTAATTTTGATTTTCATATAAAAAGTAATAAATTAACTTGCAATCATACTCCCGAAAAGCCCTGTCTGCCTTTGTGTGAAGCACCTGATTCGTTGAAGGATTTGCAAGGGAATGGTGCTGCAAATTGGTGGGAGCTTGTAGCAGGAACAAAAGTACAATTTGTGTCCATCGTATCCATTGGCTGTACAGCTCGTTACAGGTTCGCTCAGAAGCTAAAAGATAGAAAGGAGGTTTTGCCATTTGATCTTTTAGGGTGGGGATTAAGAGAAGATGCATATGCTTTTGGCTATAATGCCTATCTGTTGGTTCGAGTTCCTTTGCAGAAAAACAAACTTAAATAAAAGATACATGAGCTACATGAGATCCATTTTTAAATACTTTTTGGTAGTTTTGCTGATTATTGCAGCCGATCAAGGTTCTAAACTTTGGGTGTATACGCATATGGAATTGGGCCCAGAGGGGCAGATCAATGTTTGGAGGAATTTTTTTAAGCTTACCTACGTGCTGAATTACGGCATGGCATTTGGTGTCCAGTTTGGATTTGCGTATGGCAAGCTGGTGCTTACCCTGTTCCGTATTGTAGCCTCTATCTGGATTGCAGTATATATTATACAGGCTGCTTTAAAGAATGCACCCGCTACTTGGATATGGGGTTGGGTATTGGCATTGGGTGGTGCAATTGGCAACAGCATCGATAGTATTTTTTATGGAGTATATTTAGACAATGCGCCTTACAAAGCCCCTATGAAGTGGTTTCACGGACAGGTGATTGATATGATTCACTTTGATGTTTGGTCTGGTGTTATGCCCAAATGGTTACCTATTTGGGGAGGTGAAGAGGTTTGCTTTCCAGCAATATTTAACATCGCTGACGTTGCCGTCTGTATTGGTTTCTGCCTGGTTTTTACTCGTTTAAGCAACTCGATACACCATTAGCCCAACCAGTACCACTTAACTAATTGATCAAATTCCGGTTAATGACCGGACAGCTTTCCCTCGGAGGACCTGTTGTTATTGAGTTGAAGCGGATCCCAATGTGGAATCGTCCTGCAAACGTTATAATCTGAACCCTCATCTTATTTAGGTTTCTTGTACCGTGCTTGCTTCCTCTAATATTTCTTCGATTTGGCTGCTCCACGTTGCCAACTGCTGTATGCATGCTGCAGACCGTTTGCTGTTTATACTTTGTAGTTTTAGTTCCTCTACAAGGCAATCAAAAGAAACCATAGCCAGCAAATCTTGCTGGTCTTGAATGCCAAATTTTTTTTGATATGTTCGAATGCGTTCGTCCAATACGAGTCCTGCTTTACGTACAAAGGTTTCGTCAGCTGGATGAACCTTTATGGGATAAATTCGATCGCAAATTTTAATCTTTATAGAGAGTAATTCGGGTCTGTCCATTGAAGTATGTAGATTATTTTTTTAGCCCCTTAATAGAAGACAGATCCCTCCTCAAATAAAAGAGACGCATATTCAGAAGCTGATCTTCCGTATCTCCTCTTGCGATAGGCCTGTATACCCGACGATTTTCTCAATGGGCTCGTGTTCCTTGAGTATTTCTTTGGCAATTTGTAGGCTACCTTTTAAGACACCTCATTTTTCTCCTTCTTGTTTCAATCTTTGTGCTGCCGACATGGCTAATGCTTTTAATACTGGATTAATCGTTGCTAACTTTGTTTCTACGCGTTCATCTGTGTCTACCTGTAAGATATAATGAAGCGCTTCCTCCACGTACGGTATATGACCTGTCTATAACAAATTTAAAAAAAATTTGTTCATGCGTTTTCAACCATGTATAAAAGTTCCTACGGATGCCCTGTCAGAGTAGAAGTGCTGCGAAAGCGGCTTGCTTATCCTGGAGTATTTGGTCATTACTTTCTCTATTGAGGTCTACCAACTGAAAAGATTGAAACATGTACTTGCGTACCCAATCTGGATGAGCGCACCTATCTAAAAGGTTTGTAGGACCATGATAGGTTTCTTGACCATTCTAGATACAAATATTTAAGATCCCGGGTAGGGTTTGATGTCCATCTTCTCTGAGGTGTTGACGCATCAAACGTACATTGTACTCCAAAAATTTTAGAGGCATGAAATAGTACATTTTTTACTGATTTTCAAATAAAAATATACCTATTCTAGATGGTTATGGATGGGATCCTGAAAGATTACATCGCTTTCACCAAGCAATCTGACTTTACCAGCAAACGTTTTATCTCACATTCGTGCGCCAAGATAAGGTCGTACGTTTATAGATATGTTATATTTGCGACAAAGATCTGGAAAAAGGCCGCGATAAGGTTGGTAATAGATACCGTTATGCACGTTCAGTCCCCAGATCTTTCATCTTAAAAACTGAATAGTTCGCTGGCCAT
>DATGWI010000008.1:0-16528 GCA_035299565.1 Amoebophilaceae bacterium
ATAGGTTTATGGAAAGTTTAGAAAATACCTGAAAATATGGCTTCCTATAAGGACTTCTAACAGGAGATCTTAGATCAAGTGATATCTGGAAACCCCCAATTTTAACATCGACTATTTTTTAGGACTTACGCAACAGCTCTAATATAAGAAGATATCTACTAATTACTAGCAATCCCAAATTTTTTAATTTGTTAAAGACAGGTAACATCCCATATGCTGTGGAAGTGGAACCATATTTTCCTATCTAACAAACAAACCTTGATTGTTGATTATGATACATCATAGACCAAAGCAGCCCCTCTACAAGATTTGTATGGCCTGCTCGGTACTTCTTTTCGTTTCGGTAGCAAAGCAACCAATTGCTGTCCCCCCAAAGCTGTTCCCCTCGGTGAAAACAAAACAACGGGATGATGCATCCAAAACATTACACCTGGTGCTTCCACCTGATGTATACCATCTGGACCCTGCCATGAGTCATGATATATATTCCCAATCCCTATTGGGCAATGTCTACGAAGGGTTGTTGGAGTACCACTACCTCGAGCGGCCATTGAAACCCGTACCCAACCTAGCTGCTGCAATGCCGATGGTATCTCCAGATGGCCGCATCTATACCATTACCCTACAAAAGGGTATTTTCTTTCACGACGATCCCTGTTTCCCTGGTGGAAAAGGCCGTGAAGTCGTGGCTGAAGATGTGGTGTACAGCTTCAAGCGCCTGGCCAAACAATCCTCGAAACGGGTCCATTTTGTGCGGTTGGCGCGTTTGATAGAAGGACTCTAGGACTTCCATAAGCATTTGAACCATTGTCCCAAAGATTACAGCCCCCAGCTACCTGGCGTCAAGGCCATTGACCGCTACACCGTGCAGTTTACCTTAACCGAACCATTTTCGCTTTTCTTGCACTACTTGGCGATGCCCTTTGCCAGCGTGGTTGCCAAGGAAGCCGTCGATTGCTATAGCAAGGCATTCAAATACCACCCCGTAGGCACGGGTCCTTTTGTATTGTCCTGCTTCGACCCCAGTGCCAATCAATTGGTCTTTACCAAGAACAACCGGTTTCGAGACAAGTGTTTTCCAAAGACATCTTCAGACAAGCTCCAGCACCACTTGGCTTCGGCTGGGAAAAAGCTCCCTTTGGTAGACAAACTGGTCTACCATCGCCCTACACAAGAACGATCCAGCGAACATTTGTTTTACAAAAACGTAGTGGGCGTTCTGGAAAGAGATCACCTATGGGAAAAAGAGCATGAGGCACTTTCCAAAATGCTTACCGATGCCGACAGCCTTGCATGGCTAGAAGCCAATGGTATCACGACTTTACAACATGCAACACATGGTTTCTCCTTTATAGCTTTTAATGGGATGAAAGCACCATTGAACCGCAAAGAAGTACGACAAGCCATGGCATTGGCCTTTGACCGGATTGGGTATAATCAATGTTTTATAGAGAATTTGGGCATCATTCCACACAGCTACATTCCTCCCAGCTTTCCGGGGCACAATCCTCAATTATTCAATCCCTATATCGCGTACGACCTAATAAGGGCCAAGCAATTGCTTGCAGAAGCGGGCTACCCCAATGGGGAAGGATTTCCAAAGCTTACGTTGGATATATCCTATTATGGAGAGAAATTATATGCTGCAGCAATGTTTTTTGCTGACTGTATGAAGCGCATCGGTATTTGCATAGAGGTGAAGCAACATCCCTTTCCTGATTTATTAAGTCATACCCAAAGAGGGGACCATGCGTTGGCATTATTGGGTTGGTGGGCCGATTTTCCAGATTTCGCTTCCATGTTTGAACTCATACGCCTCCCGAGGGTAGGAGGTGGTATCTGGCTGAGTTCTGATCCATTTGATCCCCTCTACGATCAAGCGATGCGTACAGTGGACGATCGGGAACGGGCCAGTCTTTTTGAACAACTAGACGCAAAGGCTGCTGAATTGGTGCCATGTCTCTTGCTTCCTACTACACACGACTATGCGTTTGTACACCAATGGGTAAAAAACTATGTGATGAATCCCTTCCTGTATGGAAAGACGCAGTACCTCGATGTATTGCCGCACGCATGCAAATCGATTGCAATAGAAACCCAACCTAGTGGGCCATCTACAGCTTCTTGAAAGTACAAACGATGGGTTCTCCATAGAAGCGCATAGCAAAGAAGGGCTGATCTACAAGTACATAGTCTGCTGTTGCTACCCATGAGGTCTGCTGCCAGCAATATTTTGAGGATGCCCTGTATTGTTTTCAAAAGCAAGTCCTACATGTATTTTGCACCTGCTGCGGTTTTTCTGTACAGAAATGTCCAAATAGGAACTTCTGCCATCTACTAAGGGCTTTGGTATACATCAATAGAGCATTTTTGTAACAATTGTTGTTCATATCTGTTCTATTTATGTATGCCAGTTACTTGTCCAAAGTAAAAATCCTTAAACTGTTAAGTACAAGGTTACTCCAACCTATTCTATTATATATAGAGAAACGTTTCGGGGGTCGCTTTGTGAATGACTCTTTGAAAATCAATTTCATGTACATTTCCCGCTCGTGCTTGGTAGATCTAATACCTTGCATTGGATCGTGATACATGCTTCTAATGTGGTAGTGGTTAGGAAATGTGCTTGTGTTGTGTTTTGCAAAGAGAAGCAGTGTCCTGTTTCACATTCAAATCAATTACTTGTATGGCAAACAAAAATATACTATTGGCTGTTTTGGCAGGTATGCTGACCATGGGTTCTGTGATACCAGGAATGGCGCCAAAAGTAGCACCGGCACTTGCAGGTGTAGTGTTCTAAGTTAAGGAATCTCAGATTAAATTGACATTTCGCACAAAAAATCATAACTAATTAATTCACAAATATTTATTGTTTTTCGTCCAGTGGTTTTATTTTCTAATAAAGAATTGGTGATCAATGGCTTACAAATTTTGTGCGGAATGTCGGATTAAAGAGTAAAACTAAATTACTGATGCTGAGATTTAATTTCTTCTTTTGTTTTGGCAAAGGCTAAAATCCAGTATCTTAAAATGCAATAGTATGTATGCCATATAACGGCTCATACTGGTTGTTTGAGCCTATGTTTCCGTTGTAGCATTTGTAGATGCCGGTATTGTTGTGAATGGATTGTAATGGTGGTATATAGTAAAAACCTACGTACAGAGACAGAGTGGCTGCACAACATACCAATTGCCGCAGTGTTTTCTGTATGCAGCTCGTTTCTTTTCTTTTAGATCCATTCCAGCCTATGTATGGTTTAAGTTTTGCTATATGCCGTTAAAAAAATATGGTAATAATTGTGTCTGATTATTTGTTGATACGAACCAGTACCTATTCCCTTAGTTAACAAAACAAACCCATATCATATGATTATTGGTCTATAGTAAAATATAGAAAAATGATAAAATATAGAAAAAAGCAACTCGTTTGCAGCATATTCATAGCCTTGTGGATCCCCTTTTTCGTTTCGGCGGCAGAAAAGCAACCAGTTGCTCCATCCCAAGCGATGCCCCCCTTAACTGCAGCAAAACAACCAAATGTCTTACCCAAAGAGCTACATCTGGTGCTACCACCCAATGTAGACCAGCTGGATCCTGCCATGAGTCATGATATATATTCCCTTTCCCTATTGGGGAACGTCTACGAAGGATTGTTGGAGTACCACTACCTCGAGCGGCCATTGAAACCTGTTCCCAACCTAGCTGCTGCCATGCCCATGGTCTCACCAGATGGCTGCATCTATACCATTACCCTACAAAAAGGGGTTTTTTTTCACGACGATCCCTGTTTCCCCGATGGCAAAGGCCGAGAGGTTGTGGCCGAAGATGTGGTGTATAGCTTCAAGCGCCTTGCCAACCAATCCTTGAGGCTTGTCCATTTTGTGCGGTTGTGGCGTTTGATAGAAGGATTCGACAAGTTCGAGCGGAATTGGAAGCTTCATTTCGACGATTACAGTACACCGTTACCCGGAATCAAGGCCATCGACCGCTACACCGTTCAGTTTACCTTAACCAAACCATTTGCACTCTTCCCCCACTACCTTTCTATGCCATTCACCAGCGTGGTCGCCAAGGAAGCGGTCGATTGCTATGGCAAGGACTTCAAGTACCACCCCGTAGGCACGGGTCCGTTTGTATTGCCCTGCTTCGATCCCAGCGCCAATCAATTGGTCTTTACCAAGAACAACCGGTTTCGAGACAAGTTTTTCCCAAATACATCCTCAGACAAGCTCAAACACTTTTTGGCTTCGGCTGGGAAAAAGCTCCCTTTGGTAGACAAACTGGTTTACCACCGTCCCGAACACGAACGATGCAGCGAACATTTGTTTTACAAAAACGTAGTAGGCGTTCTGGAAAAACATTCACTATCGACAAAAGAAGATTCTGAATTTTCCAAAATGTTTACCGATGCCGACAGCCTTTCATGGCTAGAAGCGAATGGCATTACGCCTCTACAACGCGCAATGCATGGCTTCTCTTTTGTGGCTTTTAATGCATTTAAGTACCCGTTGTGCCTCCAAAAAGTACGGCAGGCCATGTCACTGGCTTTTGATCGGATTACCTTCAACAGGCGTTTTATGGGTAATTTGGGCATTATTTCACACAGCTACATTCCCCCCGAATTTGCAGGGCACAATGCCCAGGTATGCAATCCCTATATTACGTACGACCTAGCAAGGGCCAAGCAGCTGCTTGCTGAAGCGGGATTCCCCAATGGGAGGAGGTTTCCAAAGCTTACGTTGGATATACAATATGGAGAGAAAGTACATGCTGCAGCAATGTTTTTTGCCGTCTGTATGCAGCGCATCGGCATTTGCATTGAGGTGAAGCAACATCATTTTCCTGAATTGCTCCTACATACCCACAAGGGGTGTCACATGTTGGCATTGTTGGGTTGGCGTGCCGATTTTCCAGATTTCGCTTCCATGTTTGAACTCATACGCTTCCCTAGGGTAGGAGGGGGTATCCGGCTGATGGCAGATCCGTTTGATGCACTCTATGACAAAGCAATGGGTACCGTAGACGATGAGGAACGGGCCAAGATTTTTGCGCAACTAGACGAACAAGCTGCTGAATTGGTGCCCTGTCTCTTGCTTCCTACTACATACAACTATGCGTTGGTACACCAATGGGTAAAAAACTATGTGATGAATCCCTTCCTGTATGGAAAGACCCAGTACCTCGATGTATTGCCGCACGAACACAAACTGTTGTTCCACGAGACGGTTCCCATACCACCCTGTATTGCCCGACCAGGGCCATTTCGGCATAAATTCCTCTCATTGGTAGATATGTGTAAGGATCTAGAAGAAAGAAGGGCTCTAGAAGAGAGAAAAGCCCAAAAAGAGCGTGCTGGCAAACCTTAGGGTGCGCTAGGAACTGTTTGTCTTTTTCTTTCCTTATCAGCTTTTGCCCTCTGTTTGTAAGTGCCAAGGTCTGGCATCTTGCTTCCATGCTGGTATACAAACTACCTCCGATTCAAGTTGCGGGTTCCCACCTAGTCCGTACTGCAAACCGCACCTTTGAGAAAAAAGGAGTGCATGGTAGAAAGCGTGCAGGCAAAGAGGAAGGGAAGGGGGGAATCGAGTCTAGACTTCTATAACACCGAGATGATGAGTGCTTTTTCAAGCTATGTTATTTTTTTAATGAAAAAAATGTAAATTTGCAGAAGGAAGTCTCATACAGTCTCTTGAACAGGGAACGTAATGCTAGGCAATTTTATTTTCATTTATTTAAAACAACCGTGTGTTTATTAGGAACTAAAGCCCCAACATTCAAAGCCCCTGCTGTACTAAACGGTACGTATATTGCAGCAGATTTTTCTTTGGAGCAGTTTTTAGGAAAACAAGAAGTGGTTCTTTTCTTTTATCCCAAAGATTTTACCTTTGTTTGCCCTACAGAATTGCTATCCTTTCAAAAAAACTTGCCTCAGTTTGCCAAACGGAATGTTGCCTTAGTTGGCTGTTCCACCGACACAGAAGAATCCCATTTTGCTTGGTTGCATACACCCCTTACAAAAGGAGGTATTGAGGGGGTAACCTACCCCTTAATTGCGGATACAAGTAAAACGATTTCAGCCAATTATGGTGTATTGGGGGGTGCGTGGAGTTATGATGAAACCAATAAACTGGTTTTTACTGGTCTCCCTGTCGCTTATAGAGGCACTTTCTTGATTGATAAGGAAGGCATCATTCGTTACCTAGCCATCAACGATTTACCCTTAGGTAGGAACACAAACGAGTTGTTGCGTATCATTGATATGTGGCAACACGTCGAGGCATTTGGTGAGGTTTGTCCCGCCAATTGGGTAAAAGGCAATGTGGCCATGCAGCCTACGCCTGAAAGCGTGGCTGATTATTTAACCAATACAGCACTTTAAGTAGATAGACCATGTAGGCAACGCAATAGGTTACCTGTTTGGAGCTCTTTCAGAACGCAATACTGGTCGAGCCATTTTAAGATACAGGTATAAGGTATGAAGCTAAAATGGCCCCCCATCAGGACGAGTTATGGAACAGCTTTATGCTGTTGTTATAGGTCGACTTATTCATATAGGGAAAAGGTTAAGTTCGTTTTATGTCTACAATTTGCTCAATATCGTTTCAATATAAATTTAATTAAATTAAAATATGAGTACAACAAAAGAATTTGGTACGATAAGAGGGAGGGTTTTTCCGATTCACCAACATGAATTGCGCAAGTTCCTGCCAATGGCTGCTATGTTTCTCTTGATATCCTTTTGCTACGCTGTTACACGGTCTCTGAAAGACATGAATATGATCAAGGAAGCAGGCACTACTGCCATCTACTGGCTTAAAATGGGCATCACACCAAGTATGATCCTCTTCACGATTCTATATGGGAAAGTCAGTAGCATGACCAGTAGAGATGGTAGATTCAATGCCGTTATGATTTACTTTCTGTCCTTTTTTCTCTTGTCTTTGCTGATTCTACTTCCGAACAAAGATGTCTTGAAATTAACAGATTTTTCAACCAATATGATTGAACGCTTCCCTAAATTTTCAGGTCTATGGAAGGTAGTTTGCAATTGGCCCATTGCGTTGTTTTACATCCATGCAGAAGCATGGGGCACGTTTGCGCTCAGTGTGGTTTTTTGGACATTTGTAAACGAAATCACACCGATAAGTCAGGCAAAGCGGTTTTATAGCTTCTTAAGCATGTTTGCAGCTATCGGTAGCATTTTGGCTGGGTTGACCTTAAAATTAGATACTGTACGCAATAATTTTACCCATGGGTTGGTCTTTGTGATTGCGGCCATTGGGTTGTTGTTGTTCATCTATAATTACTTTACGACAGACATCAAGGCAAACCCTGCTTACTACCAAGTAGAGAAGAAACCAAAGAAGCAAAAGGTAAAAATGTCTTTTTGGGAGTCGTTGAAATTCTTGGCTCAGTCCCGATACTTGATCTTGATATCCATCTTGGTAATGGGTTATGGGTTGGTTATATCCTTGTTTGAGGCTGTACAAAAATCCCAACTAGAATCCTATGCCAGTATCATGAAAGACTCTGGGATATTATCCGAAATGTATGGCAACCAGCAAATTGCAGTAGGCATTGTTTCGATTTTCGTCACTTTATTCCTGGCTACGCCAATCTTGCGCAGGGGATGGACGTTTGCAGCCGCTACTACGCCCGTAACGGCTTTGATTATGACATTGATTTTCTTTGCTTGTTTGCGTTTCGGAAGCATGCTAGATGGTGTGTTAAAGTATTTTAACGTAACCGCTTTGTATCTCTCTGTGGTAGTAGGGATTGTCAATGTGGTGTTTATTAAGTCGGTGAAGTATGTGCTCTTTGATCCAACAAAAGAGGCCGTCTATATTCCACTAGATGAGGAAACCAAAGTGCGCGGAAAAGCAGCAGTCGATGGCGTTGGTTCCCGTTTGGGTAAAAGTTTGGGCTCTATCATCATTAGTTCACTAACAGTTATCGTTGGATCGGGCAGTATTCAGAACATCCGTACTCCTATTGTTCTCATTATCATTGTAGTAATCGTCTTATGGGTACTAGCGGTGCAAGCTTTGGGTAGGTTAAAAGCAGACGCAGAAGAAAAACACGAAGCCGAGCTTAAATCAACTAGCTAGGTTTTTGCGCTGCATGTTTACACATATGCTAAACACACAAAGCCGCATTCAATTAGGTTTTGTGTGTTTACATACCCATCCTCACACCTGTATCCCTCTTGCTTTTTTGATCAAAATGGTTTTGCTTATATACATTAGAATGGAATAAAGTTTCAGGGTGCATCTCAGCCCAACTGCAAACTCCGTCTTTTTTGAGAAGGGTGCCGCATAGAAAGGCTACAAATAAAGAAGAAAGACAATTAGAAATTGATTTTTATATTTTGGTGTATCCAAACAAAAGTATGGAGAAAGCAGGGCTGTCTCGCAGGGGTGCAATCCAGCATCTTGATTCCGATCGAATAGATTACTTTTTGTATCGTCGCCTCGGCACACGCACTTTATTTGTCTGAAGTAGATAAGATAAGTAGATAAAAAACTATGGCAAAGCATTTAGTTATTGTAGAGTCTCCTGCAAAAGCAAAAACCATTGAGAATTATTTGGGTAAAGAGTATCAAGTAGTTTCTTCCAATGGACACATTAGGGATTTAATCAAAGGAAACAACGCCATTGACGTACCATCCGGGTTTTTGCCTACGTACGAAGTTACGCCTGGGAAAGAACGCATTGTGGATCAGTTGAAAAAAATGGCACGCACAGCAGATTGCGTCTATTTGGCTAGTGACGATGACCGAGAAGGAGAGTCCATCTCCTGGCACCTTAAAGAGGCACTGGAATTAAACGAAGAAAAAATAAAACGGATCGTTTTTAGGGAAATTACCAAATCCTCCATTTTAAATGCCTTGCACCAGCCACGTACCATAGACCTGGATTTGGTCTATTCCCAACAAGCCAGGCGGGTATTGGATCGGCTTGTTGGTTATGATTTGTCTCCTTTGCTGTGGAAGAAAATCAAGCCAGGGCTTTCTGCTGGTCGTGTGCAATCGGTGGCAGTACGCATGGTCGTAGAACGCGAAAGGGTGATCGACACGTTTCAAGCTACTGTTAGTTTTGCTTTGACAGCTTTTTTTCGATTGACTACTGGTCAGTTGCTCAAAGCAGGAACCAAATTCCAAACAGAATTGGAGGCATTGCATTTCTTGGAACAGTGCAAAAATGCTGCTTTTTCGATCAAGGAATTAGACAAAAAAGGATTAAAACGTTCGCCTTCCCCCCCTTTTATTACCTCTACTTTACAGCAAGAAGCGAGTCGAAAGCTAGGTTATTCGGTAAGCCGTACCATGGTATTGGCACAGCAACTGTACGAAACAGGGAAAATTTCGTACATGAGAACAGATTCACTCCACCTTTCGGAAGAAGCCATACAACAGATTACCCAAGAGGTGTCCACCATATATGGCACAGAATACGTTCAGACAAGGAATTACAAGACCAAATCCACTAGTGCACAAGAAGCACACGAAGCCATACGGCCTACCAACTTTGCTGCCCGCATCGCAAGCGAAAATAGGGATGAACAACGGCTATACGAACTGATCTGGTCTAGGGCTATGGCCTCTCAAATGGCTGATGCACAGATAGAAAAAACAGTAGCAACCATCGAGGTTTCTACAACCGATCAGACTTTGATTGCCACAGGTGAAGTACTAACTTTCGAAGGATTTCTCAAAGCATATGCACGCGATAAAGAAGAAAAAGACGAAGAGGAAAAACTAGACGAGGAAACTACCGGTATGTTGCCACCCTTGCAGCTGGGTCAGCCATTGCATTTAGACAAGATGACAGCCAGGGAACGGTTTAGCAATCCTCCTCCTAGATACACAGAAGCAACCTTGGTACGTGATTTAGAAGAAAGAGAAATTGGACGTCCTTCTACCTATGCCCCCATCATTTCTACAATCCAAAAAAGAGGTTATGTAAAGCTGGAATCGCGTGAAGGCTTTGCAAGAACCTATACCTTACTTACCCTACAAGAGCAAGAGATCCAAAAACAACAGCTTACGGAAGTGGTGCGTGCAGAAAAAAAGAAGCTCTTTCCCACAGACATAGCTGCGGTGGTAAATGATTTTCTGGTGAAGCACTTTTCGGACGTAACCGATTACAGCTTTACCGCACAAGTAGAGCAAAAATTAGACAAAATAGCCCGGGGAGATACGGTATGGAACCAGATGCTTGCCGAGTTTTACGGTGACTTTTATCCCAAAATTCAAGCTACTACCGGCGTGGATCGTAGCGCGGTCAATTATACCAGGGTATTGGGAAAAGACCCAGAAAACCATTCCACATTGCTGGTTCGATTGGGAAAATATGGCCCCCTTGTGCAATGGGGTGTAGAAGAAGATGGGGTCGCCCCTCGTTTTGCCGGATTGCGTTCGAACCAACGCATGGAAACGATTTCCTTGGCAGAGGCATTGGATTTGTTCAAGTTGCCCCGCACCATTGGGGTCTATGAAACCCTTCCGTTGGTTGCCAATATAGGACGTTTTGGTCCCTATATCAAACACGGAACCCTGTTTTATTCTATAGGAAAGCAAGAAGATCCCTTTACCATAGACGAAGCGAAAGCGATAGCCTTGATCGAAGCCAAGCGCAAAGCAGATGCGGAAAAATTAATCAAAGCTTTTCCGGAAGATCCAGATATGCAAATTTTAAACGGCCGCTGGGGCGCTTATATAAAAAAAGGGAAAAAGAATGTACGCATCCCAAAAGATGTAACCGATCCCAAACAATTAAGCTTTGAAGCCTGTGTGGCATTACTCGAAAAAAAAGAAAGCATGCCTGCTAAGGACAAAAGAAAGTAGCTATTTTTTTGGCTGATTAAAATAATTATATTGTTTATAGAGGCTGACGTGTGCATGAAGCATGTAGGGACTGCACCAATGTTTTCCTTGCAAATTCATAAAGAAAGCCCAAATAGGTATGCACTGATTTGCGTGCAGAAGCAGCACCAAGGTGCTCTCTCGCATGTTCCTTGTAGCAATCTCGAAATGTGTAACAATACAATAGCAATACAAGACTTATCCAGTTTATATGAAAAATCATCCAAACAACCTGCCTATCCGATGCCTCATGTTCTCTTTTGTTCTATTCAACAGCATGGGGGCACATTCAGCAGCTGCGCGTCAAGAAATACACGATGAAAATCTTACGACCAAGATTTCTCGTTACTATCTTAGATCGTTTGCAACTACTAAAAAATCTGTTTCGGGAAAAAGTCCTCAGAAAGGAGATCCCAATTGGTCGATTGTACAAGCAGGCGATGTGCACCTAGCACCAACAACGCAACGCAAGGTGATGCTACGTTCCATTTTTTCGGACATCCCTCCAAACCAAGTTTTGGATCAGCCAGTACGCTTAAACAGCAATGCATGGAGCGACCTTATCCTTTTTTCTGGAGCAAGCACCCAGCCACAGCATCATTTGCTGGCGCGCATCAACCATACCAATACCATAGCAGGCGAGTGTGCATTGGCTACGCTGCTGGTAACACCTACTGCCGATGTTCCTACCTTGGTGAGACGGCAACAAACCATACGATTTTTTTTGGAAAATCCAGATTTTTTAGCAGACGTACAAAAAGTATTGAAAAACTATCACTCCATAGAACCTAGTTTGCTCTCGCTTTGGACAGCTACAGATCCGTTGTATACCAAAGAATACCGCACATACATGCAAAGGCGCTTTTTTACCAAAGATCCAGCTTCCAATCGCGTGGCCTCCAAGCTTAGAAGTCGCATTTTCTTTAGAAACGCCAAAGACATCTATGGTGAATTTTTAAGCTTGCCTGTTTTTGGAATCACCTGGTGTGGTCTAAGTTATCTGGGCAGTAATGTATTTAGTACCCAAGGGAGAGGGATAAATCTAACGGATGTTTTTGAAACCTTGCCTTTATTTGTTCCGGGTTATTCCATAGGGTTTGCGGTAGGTAATTACAGCAAGGTCAAGAAAGCAGGTGGCAAGCCTGCCTTTTTGCCTTTCTTGGGTGTAGCGGCTACCAATGGATTGGCTGTCTGGAGGGGCTATAGGGGCATAAAGCAGTATCAAGAATACCGTATGATTTTCCGAAATCTTGCCAACCGCATGAAAGATGCGCAAATCGTTCTACAAACCCTGCAGCAGGTAAGCAATGAAGTGGAAAAAACACCCGAATTGGAAAGCGTTTATGGCGATTGCTTCAAAGAAACGCGGGCATTGTTGAACAGCAGTCAAGCATCGGGCGAAATAGGCGTTATGATACGGAACTTGTTGACCATCAAGTTTGACAACTGGTCGTATCTCCGAAACAATGGGGCTACGTTGTTGGCAACCTATCAGCTATTTGAAACATACAAAGACTGTCTCAAACCCGCTATGTATGAATTGGGGCAATTGGATGCCTTGATGGGGATAGCCAGTTTGGTCAAAAAATCCCAAGCAGCCCGTCCATCCCATTGTTACACGTTTACAAGGTTTTTAGACCGAACCCAACAAAAAACGCCATCTATACAACTGAATGCCATGTGGAATCCCCTCCTACATCCTCAAAATGTGGTGGACAATGAGGTAGCAATGGATGCCCACAACACACGTAACATGATCCTCTGTGGACCAAATTCAGGCGGTAAATCTTCTTTCCTTTCGGGTGTGGCTACCAATTTGCTGCTTAGTCAAACGTTTGGGATTGCTGCAGCTTCCAATGCCGTAATCACGCCCTTTGACATCATTCATACACACATAGAAGTAGGGGACGACATTGCCAGTGGAGCTTCTCTGTTTATGGTAGAAGTAGCGCGCATGCAAAAGCACATCAACGCATTGAAAAACGCTAAATCAGATGTGTTTTCCTTTGCCATCTTTGACGAACCATTCGCAGGTACCAACCCTGCCGAAGCAACTGCATCTGCCTATAGCATCTTGGCACACATGGCTCAATACCCAAATGCGCTCCACATCGTGGCTTCTCATTATCCTTTCTTGATGCAGTTGGAAAAAAACGTACCAGGCAGAGGCATCCGCAATTACAAAGTATCTGTCCGAGAAACAACAGATCAAAAGTTGCATTATACCTATAAAATAGTTCCGGGTCAAGCTACGCAAACAGTAGGGATCAAAATCCTTGAACAAGAAGGATATGACAAAAGCGTGATACAACAAGCCAAAGATGTTATGCAATATCCTAAAAAGGTTTATGCAAACGTTGGTCAAAAAAAACTCCCAAACAAGAAAGCTAAAGGCAAATAAGTTAGCGCTCAATAGAATGATCTTACTCTGTTCGAAACAATCAGTAGCAGAAACTGCTCAAACACTCTTGACACTTGCTGGGGATGAAAAGATATTTTTATTTGTAGGGCCTATGGGAGGAGGGAAGACGACCCTGATCAAACACCTATGCCATGCGTTGGGTGTTCGGGATGTAGTCAATAGCCCGACCTTTTCTTTGATACATGAATACCAAACGGTGCAACATACGCCTGTTTATCATTTCGACTGTTATAGAATCCATGCATTAGACGAAGCCATTGACCTGGATTTTGAGCATTATTTTAGTTCCGGTTGTATCTGTTTTATAGAATGGCCTTCCAAGATTGCCTCTATTTTACCGGTAAAATATTTCTTGGTACGCATAGAAATACAGGCACCTACCATGCGCAAGCTGATTTGCAGCAAGGTAGGTGCGTATGCAACCCAATGATACCCGTGTTTGTCTATAAAAAAATCATCCGCTTTTAAACGGCTTTGTTTTCGAAACAGACACGTCCCTCTTTGTACCCCACACAAATGGGTTGTTCTTTTGCAATACGTCCCGAAAGCAATTCCTTGGAGAGTTCGTTCAGAATCAATCGCTGTATCAAACGCTTCAGGGGTCGGGCACCAAATTGTATGCTCACTCCCTCTTGTGCTAAGTACGCTACAAGATCGGATTCGATTTCCAGCTGAATGTCGTTTTGGCGCAGGTCTTCTTTTAGTTTTTCAACCTGTATGCGTACCACCTCTCGAATGATGGCTGTAGACAAGGGGTTAAACAGAACAATCTCATCTATGCGGTTTAAAAACTCAGGACGCAGGTGGCTTTGCAACAACTGCATCACTGCTTCTTTGGTTTCCTCTAAGATGCTTGGGTCTGCTGTTTCGATAGCTGCCAATCGGTTTTGAATCAAATGCGCACCCATATTGCTGGTCATAATCACAATGGTATTCTTGAAGTTGGCAGTCCTGCCTTTGTTATCGGTTAGCCTACCATCATCCAGTACCTGCAATAGGATGTTAAACACGTCGGGATGTGCTTTTTCTATTTCATCCAGCAAGAGCACGGAGTAGGGTTTTCTGCGCACGGCTTCGGTGAGTTGACCACCTTCTTCATATCCTATGTAGCCAGGCGGTGCACCAATCAACCTACTCACAGCATGTTTTTCCTGGTACTCAGACATATCAATTCGGATCAAGGCATGTTCATCGTTAAACAAAAACCGCGCCAATGCTTTGGCTAGTTCTGTTTTTCCTACGCCTGTTGTCCCCAAAAAAATAAAAGAGCCAATGGGTCTACGGGGATCTTGCAATGCAGCTCGGCTTCTGCGTACGGCATTGGCTACAGCAGCAATGGCTTCTGGCTGTCCCGCCACGCTTTGTGCCAGTACAGACTCCAGCTGCAGCAATTTTTCGCGTTCGCTTTGCACCATCTTTGCCACCGGAATTCCGGTCCAGTGTGCCACAATTTCCGCAATATCCGATTGGCTGACTTCTTCTCGCAACAATGGACTTGTATCACGCAACGTTTCTACTTGAATGTGCAATTCTTTTAACTTTTTTTCTGCTTCGGCCAGTTTCCCATATCGAATTTCTGCTGCCTTACCATAATCAAAATTCCGTTCAGCTTGTTCAGCATCTAGGCGCAATCGTTCTATGGTTTTCTTTTGTGAACTCATGCCTTGAATGATGGACTTATCATGTTCCCACTTGGCTCTTAAGGCATGCTGTTTTTCGGTAAGGTCGGCCAAGATTTTGGACAATTCCTCGAATTTGGTATCGTTTTTCTCTTGTCGCATGGCCTCCCGCTCTACCTCCAGTTGCGTGATTTTGCGCTGGATTTGATCCAGTTCTACCGGCATGGCATCCAGCCCAATGCGTCTTTTAGCAGCCGCTTCATCCATTAAATCAATGGCTTTATCGGGCAGGAAACGTTCGGGCAAATACCGGCTGGAAAGTTGTACAGCGGCAACTACTGCATTGTCTTTGATGCGTACCCCATGGTGTAGTTCATATTTTTCTTTGATGCCGCGCAAAATCGCAATAGCATCTTCTTGCGTAGGTTCATCTACTAACACCACTTGGAACCGACGTTCCAGTGCCTTGTCTTTTTCTATATACTTTTGGTATTCTTTAAGGGTAGTAGCTCCAATGGCATGCAGTTCGCCTCGAGCCAGTGCAGGCTTGAGGAGATTGGCAGCATCCATGGCGCCTTCTCCTGTGGCCCCTGCTCCGATCAGCGTATGAATTTCGTCAATAAATAAGATAAACGTACCATTGGAGTCCACGACTTCTTTGATGACTGCTTTAAGCCGTTCTTCAAATTCTCCTTTGTATTTAGCACCTGCAACGAGCAGGCCCAAATCAAGGGAAAATAGGATCTTGGATTTTAGATTTTCGGGAACATCTCCAGCTACAATGCGTTGGGCCAATCCTTCTACGATGGCTGTTTTGCCCACGCCAGGCTCGCCGATCAACAAGGGGTTGTTTTTGGTACGTCTGGAAATGATTTGAAGCGTCCTACGCGCTTCTTCATCTCGTCCGATAACAGGATCTATTTTCCCCTCTTGCACCAGTTTGTTCAGGTTTTTGGCGTAGCGTTCCAACGATTGGTAGTTTGATTCGGCGCTTGGATTCTTTACGCCGTGCGTACCCCGCAACGCCCGGATGGCTTTCAAGAGAGCCTGCTCTTCGAAGCCATGCTGTTGCATCAACCGTGCTGTTTTATCTGTTCCGCTACACAAGCTTAACAACAGGTGGTCTACGGCTATAAAATCATCTCCTAACTTTTTTTGATGCTGTTCTGCCCCTCGCAATGCGAGATCCATATCAGGCGATGCATAGGGCTGTTGGCCGGATGCAGTAGGATATGCTTGGATCAGGAGATCCAAGTCGTGTTCCAAACGCACCAATGAAACCTGGAGTTGTTTGGCGATAAACGAGCTATTGGCTTCGTTTTCGGTCAAAATAGCTTTCAATAGGTGCCCCGTATCGATGATTTGCTTCCGATCTTGAGCAATTTTTATGGCACTTTGAATAGCTTCTTGTGCTTTTATGGTATATCTTTCAAGGTCCATAGGCATTGAAATTTGTTGCAATCATTTTTTCTTCTTGGAATGATAAGGTCGTACGTTTATAGATATGTTATATTTGCGACAAAGATCTGGAAAAAGGCCGCGATAAGGTTGGTAATAGATACCGTTATGCACGTTCAGTCCCCAGATCTTTCATCTTAAAAACTGAATAGTTCGCTGGCCAT
>DATGWI010000009.1:0-6964 GCA_035299565.1 Amoebophilaceae bacterium
GTGGTCGGTTGAGTAAGGGCGATCCTGCGGTAACGTTGATCATCTCTAGAGAATAGGGAGGACGTTTGTCCACATGCCAGGAAGCCCACAAGAGGCACTAGTGTCGCTGTTGCAGAGGAAAAGTGGAGGGTTAGGAAGGACATCTAGCGGGAGGTTGGTGAACTAAGCTGAAGAAGGTATATGAGGGACATCTAGCGGCAATAAATGGGAAGAGAACGATTATGAGTGGTACTCACAGGCAAGATGTCGCTGGTAGTGTAGGCATCGGTACATGGTCATCTGTCCAGTAGGCATTGGTACATGGTCAACTGTAGGTGGGTACTCGTCATTGGTATTTGGTTGGTTGGTCAGCGTTTATTGGCATTTGGTACATGGTCATCGGTCATCGGGCATCGGTCATCGGTCATCGGTCATCGGTCATCGGGCATTGGTCATTGGTCATTGGTCTTTGGTTTGTTGGTCATCGGTTTGTTGGTCAGTGGTCAGTGGTTTTGGTTGGTTGGTTCATTGGTTGGTTGATTCGGCTCCCATCCACTTACTGAGCGGGCTCACAGCTGCTTAACCTAAGAGAAATATATTAGCCTAGCGCCCTAACATCTAGCCTACTATAACCATGGTTAAACAAGTCATCAAATGATGGGTGTATATACTGGATGCATACAGCTGCTGTAGTGTATGAGATGCGACGGTACCAGTAAAAAATGCAGTACCCATGAAGTGAGATGAGAATATCCAATACAGTATTTGATTACAGTAGACAGAAAGTCGGGATTCATTCTGTATCGGTTCCATTAGAGTGAGAACGCTTGAAGGATACACTCATACTGGAGAGCTCATGCATACGGGTGCAACAGCCATTGTATTGTTGGGAAAAAAAACGTGGTGATTCAAAGGGTTTTGTGCTTAAGTGGACCAGAACAAAAAACCAAAGGCGAGGTATGCCCTTGTAACATATGTGGAGTGTGTGGACGGCATGCATTCTAATGGTTAAACAATCTCAATTATTGCAGTGACCCACGAAAAAGAAATGTGGGACAAATTCCTTGCATGAACATCAGTGCAATGTCATCCTTGAGGGATTACAGAGAGCAAGTAAGTAAAAAAAAATCAGATGCACTCGTCTCAGAGGACTTGATGGTAATGGTATGAAAAATATGTTGTATGGTTGCAGAATGCTCTAAATGGAATTGCAAATCTGGATATTCGCCGTATTGCATTAATACGAGAGCAATATGCAAATTTGCTACGTCTTGGTTATGGTCGACGAGCACAACGTCAGAACCAAGCTCTGCAGGATGAAACAGATGGAGTGCAACGACAACAAGTCCAACAATCGGAAGAGCAGCAGGCAATACGCAGTTCTCAGGAATTAGCAAGGGAGCCAGATGCAGATAATGCTGACCAAGAAATGGACCGATTGATGTATGACACACTGGAGGTGAAAAGACATAAAGAACGCACAGGAATGGGAGGCGTCATTGGGATTCGAGAAACAACAGTTAATGTGATCAAAAATGCTCATCAGGATGATGGAGAGGTCAATATTTTATCGGTGATGAACAGCGTAGCTCGGGTGATTTCCCAAATGTGTGATGAAGTGTTAGAAACATTGGAAGAGGATGATTTTATCCAAGTGGGTATCAGCTCGCCTTCACTTGAGCACCATGTTAGCACAAAAGTGATGAAGTGCAAATTTTTCTCCATCAGCCATGTTATGACTGCTATTGAAGATGCTGCTCAGTCCAGTAATAGTATCAGATTAGGTGATGGGATACGTGTTGAGATTACTACAGTGAGATCACGAGTACGCCCCATTGCAAAGAAAGGTGGTGCTCGATATCGTTGCAAAACACGTCATCCACGATTGGTGGCAAATTCTCGCAAATGTATGGTTGAAATTGTGGCAAATGATAACTCATGTGTAGCTCGCAGTATTGTCACAGGAAAAGCTAAACTGGATAGAGATCCACGTTACAGAGATTTTTTGCGAAGAGAATCTGATTATCAAGGGATGGTGGCACGTGATCTGTGCAGAGGGGCATCTGTTCAATGGAACAAAAAAGCAGGTTTGCAGGAGGTCAAACAATTTGAGGACTTTCTCGAGATGCGGATCAAAATCATAGCAGGGGATTGTTTGAACCAATTTGTTTATGAGGGAAATCCCAATTACGACTACAAGCGGAGCATTTACCTTTACCGAACAGACCTTTCACTCTACGGTGAAGGTAATGCTGCTTCACATTTGGAGGAAGAAGAAGAAGAAGAAGAAGAAGAAGAAGAAGAAGAAGCAGGAGATTGTTATCATTTTGATGTGATCACAGATATCAAGCAGTTTTTCAGTTCACAATTTTTTTGCCACGCCTGTAACGTGTATTCAAAGCGTCGGTTTCATCACAAATGTCCTGACATTTTGAATTGGTGCACCAGTTGCAATACGCGTGAGTGTTCTATGTCTTCCAGTACATCAACTGATGAGCGTTGTACTATCTGCCGGGTTCAGTTTCGATCTGCTCAATGTCGTACGGAGCACCAAAAGAAGGTTAATCGCGCAGAGTGCATCAATTATACCTGTCGGTATTGTTATAAGGCACTAGGCAGAAGAAAAAAAAATGATGGAGAATGGGAAACAGACAAAGAGATTTGTCAAAGGCATGGTATCTGTCCAATCACCTGCTCCGTCTGTGGCCAAAAATCGATCTCACCTTCCCATAAGTGTCACATGCAAAGAGTACCTTTCAAAACTCCAGTTAAAAAGATTGTGTATCTGGATTTTGAAACTGATCAGTCCACGGGTATACATATACCTGTGTATTGCTACATGCGATGGAAGTTTGAAAAAACGAAAGACCAGGAGGAAGAGGAAGGTGTCAAGGAGTTTGGTGTAGCAGAAAATGTGAAATCAGAAGTTGGTTCATTTTTGTTTTCCAAGCAATTCAAAGACGCAACAATTGTTGCTCATAATATGCGAGGGTTTGACGGCTGTTTTCTTGTCCAGCATTTGACAGAATCAGGAATTGCACCATCAAATGTAATTCTTGCTGGTACAAAGTTGGTGACATTCTACATTCCAGCGTTCAACATCCGTGTCATTGATTCACTGAGTTTTCTACCAATGCCGTTATCTGAGTTTCCTCGTGCATTTGGCTTGAACACAAGTACAATGTCCAAGGGATATTTCCCTCACTTTTTTACTCGGTCAGAGAATTTTGACTATACAGGGTCATACCCAGGGAAAGATGACTACGGTTATTCGGAAATGACTGAAAAGCAGCGAACAAAGTTTGATGAGTGGTACAGCAGTTTATCACCACAGGATGTATTTGATTTTGATACGCAACTTCGAACCTATTGCAGGCAAGATGTTGATATTCTTTTTGAAGGTGTGGAAGCTTTTCGACGCACGGTTCGTGAATTGACACAGGTTATCATTCCGCAACAAAATCCATTGCGGAATGAAAATACATGCACCCCATTATCTGGGGAAGAAGTGGAATTATCTGATGCAGAGGATGAAAGTGAGGTTGTCATTGATACACACATTGTATCAGCTCGACAAAAACAAGCTGTTGAACCAGACTATTGTGATCCGTTAGCGTATACTACGCTTGCAGGACTTTGTCATGCTATATACAAGGCCCTCTTTCTGCGACCCAATTCGATAGCAATTGTTCCTCCAGGTGGGTATAGTAATCACCATTATTCCAATGTGAGTCTTGAATGGTTGGAGTGGTTGCGACAAACCACAGTGTCAGGTTTACGTCACAGAGGAAATTCGTCCAGGGGTGAGAGGAAAATTGCTGGGAGAGTGCGGGTGGATGGATTGGATGAAACAAATAAGACTGTTTATGAATTCTATGGCTGCTTCTTTCATGGCCACAGCAAATGCGTCGAACACATGAACGCACTGCACCCAGTAGCAGGAGTTAGCTATCAATGTTTAAATGATCGAACAGTCAAGCGAGAGCAAGGTTTGAGGCAGAGAGGGTATCGGGTGGTACGTGTATGGTCTTGTGAGTGGGAGGAGTACAAGAAAGAAAATCGGGAGACAGATGCAAAACTTAGAGCAGTTCTTGAGCAGATGAAAGGATTTATTCCAATCAATGTTCGAGATAGCTTCAAAGGGGGAAGAACAGAAGCGTTCAAGTTGAAATCAGAGAACAAAGATCTGCAGTACCTGGATGTCAATTCTCTTTACCCATTTGTTCTGGCTCACAGGAAGTTTCCAGTAGGACACCCAATTATTCTACTGAAGAACCTTGGAAATGATTTATCAAAGTATTTTGGTTTTGTGAAATGTGATGTACTACCTCCTAGAGGGCTCTATCACCCTGTGTTACCTGTCACTGTTGAGAATAAGCTGTTGTTTCCACTGTGCGGGAAATGTGCAGGAGAGTTGAACCCGACGGTATGCAATCATTCAGACCAAGAAAGGCTGTTGAAGGGTACATGGTTTTCTGAAGAATTGAAGCTGGCCATCAGTAAGGGGTACAGAATATCACACATCTATCAGGTGATGCATTTTCCAAATCAATCATCCGAGTTGTTTCGTGAATATGTGCAAGCCTTTTATAAAATCAAAATCCTTGCAAGTGGACGACCCACCTCTTGTCGTACAGAAGAAGAGTTTGAGCAGTATATTCAAGAGGTTTATCAGCGAGAGGGTATTGTACTTGATAAAGCAGACTTTCAGGATAATCCAGCAATGAGATCTTTAGCAAAATTGCTTTTGAATGCGTTTTGGGGACGGTTTGCATTGAGGGAAGACAGGACAAGCTGTGAATTTGTCAGCAGTGTGGACAAGCTGACCAGTATCCTCAACCGGGAGGATATTGAAATTACTGCCATTCGTCCTATTGGGAAGCAAATGGCTGTGATCTTTTATAGAGCATTGTCAAAGGAGGTCATTCCAATGTCAAATAATACAAATATTTATATTGCTTCCACAACTACTGCATGGGCTCGAATGGAGCTTTATAAGTATCTTGACTTATGTTCAAGTGATGATCATGCTTCTTCGTCAGCTGTTTATTGTGATACAGATAGCATTTTCTTTTCTGTGGGTGGAAGTGTGTCAACAGGTCTCCATTTGGGAGAATTAACCAATGAATTGAGTGAGGGCGATTTGATTACTCGATTTGTGTCAGCAGGACCAAAGACTTATGCGTATGAGACAAGAAATGGTGCAGTATGTGTGAAGGCAAAAGGGTTTTCTTTAAACTACATTAATCGTCAGGTCTTTAACGTAAACGGCCTAACGACATTGATTGACGGTTTCGTTCAGCGGTATGGGGTATCGGGTGACTCGCGAGTACAGTTGCCGTTTTTTAAGCAATGGAAGCGTCAGAAGAAGGAAGATCGTGCTGAGCTCCGTCACCAGCATTTCACTCAAAGTGACAATAGCGAGAGCAGTGTAGTAGTTGCACGCTCATCTGCAGTTCTGGAGAGCTCACGGGGAATTTCAGTGATGAGCACTCGACGTATTGCGCGTACAAATAAGTGGGAGTTGATAGCAAAAGAGGAACAAAAGCTGTTCGATGTTTATTTTACAAAGCGTGTGGTTTTGAAAAATTTTGATACTCTTCCATATGGTTTTTGAATATGTTGGATTGTGTAGGATTTTTATAAAATGAGATATTTGTGAAAAGTGGTGTGTATTCAAACACTTTGATGAATTTCTATTGGGAGTGATGCTACAAATGCAGTATTGTACATTTTACCTCCTTATTTTTTGTATGTTTCAGGAGAACAAAAAAACAGGTCTGCGCATAGACCAGTACTGTGTGTTTTTTTGCTGTGACTAGTGTGCGCATATGTCACCGCTAAAAACAATGGAGAAGAAGCTGGAATCCTACAGGCAGAGTAAGTGACCGTTTATTTTTTTGGATGGTGGAGTTTTTGTTCTCAGAAGATTTAAACTTTGTATTATTGAACTGTTTTTACAGAGCTTTTCGATATTGGAGTTTTTTGTTGTCAGAAGATTTAAACCATGTATTATTGAACTGATTTTTGCAGAGCTGGAAGCTTCCAAAACAAAGCGCATTTCTTCCTCGGGAGAGTCGAGCTCTGATGTTCCACCAACCAAGAAGAAGGTTCCTGCAAGCGCTGAAAAACCAGAGGCAGAAGTGACAAACACAGGGTTACTGGAGCAGGACATGGATGACATGGATGCGGCAAGTTTGGAGGATATTATGTTGAGTATTGTTTCGGATGATAGCTGGTCTAGCTCGTCCAATACTCCATCTACTTCACGGGGATTTTACGGTCCCATTATCCGCACGAATGTGCCTAAATCAATTCTGGAACCAGTCACTGCTAAAAAACTGGCTGAAGTTGTGATGTCGCATTACAATGAATGCTTGAAAGTGAAACGTCCCTTTGTGTTGTGTGACGATGATCAACCATTGGCGTGTTGGCCTGTTTGCACCATCTCCAGGAGAGAAGGAGGAAATGCTGCTATGATGGGCGGAAATTTGACTGATGATGGAGAACGCAAGTTCTTTGCAGTCAAATTTCCGTCTATTGCATCTGGTCAAGAGGCCAAACCCAAGTTCTTCCTGTACAAGAAGAATCTTGTCAAGACACATCCTCTCTGTTTGAGTTTTGAAGGGTTCAAAATCCTGATCAAGAAAGGCCCAGAGCTTTTGAGTTACTTGACTGAGATCGATAACACTCCTTTCAACACAGCTGCGGGGTTGGTCAATCGTCCAGATCCAGTCCTCTTGGAGATGGTCAGCGAAGATGCAAAAATAGTGATGCAGGTTGATGAAATTAATCTGATCAATGGACCAACAGCATACAGGGTTACCCCTAACATTTCTGTGCGGCTTCATCGAAGAACTCACAACAACCATTGGTATATGGATAAGGCAGGAGTGACTTTATCCCCGTTGAATTTCTTTTTCTTTCTGCATGGCACTGCTGGTCAGTTTTTTTCGAGTGTATCAAAACTGATTGAAGATGTCAA
>DATGWI010000010.1:0-3144 GCA_035299565.1 Amoebophilaceae bacterium
GACAGCGAAATATATTTCAACTAATTTTGTTACATTCATAATCGGCCTCTTTGTTATTTGGTTTCTTTAAATACTCAAATTTAAAAATACAAAGGGGCCTTTTGCAACTTTTCCTTACTGGCTAATCCCGAACTGAGGTTAATAGAACTGTTGCGTAAGTTCTAAAAAATAGTCGATGTTAAAATTGGGATTTTCCAGATATCACTCGATCTAAGATCTCCTGTTAGAAGTCCTTATATGAAGCCATACTTTCGGGTATTTTTCAAATTTTCCATAAACCTATGTATCTATGAGTAAAATGACTTACGCAACAGGCCTAATTAATTGATCAGTTATAAAAAATTAACTCGGGCTCATTTTTTCAAAAAATACGAACCGTATATTTTATAAATAATTTTCATTTTCAATGTAATATGTGGTACGGAATGTAGGGAACAGCGTAACATGTTTAACCACATCTTAATACAAAATTAACCCGTTCATTGATCTATGAAACTATTCAAATCAAATAAAAATCAACCTAAATGGACAAAAAAGATGTCCATACTATCCTTATCTGTAGTAATGCAAACCCAAGCGTGCGCTGGTACGAAGGTAGAAATGATGAAGTGGCGTTTAAGTCCTTCTACTACTACTCCGCGGGATCCAGTATTAGGAGGGGGAAATCGATGTGACTGGCTTGTTGATCGGAAGTTTCAAGAAGCGTATAAGCATGGAATGAGCAGTTTGGAGCTAGATAAGAACCTGACTGGTATAGATTTTTTAAAAAGAGATGAAAAAGGTGAAAACTTGTTCCACCGTGCTGCACGGAACCCATTACCAATCCTGTTTGAGAAAGTATTGATTACATTATTACGCTGGTGCCAAAAACAAAATATAAACTGCATACACAATTTGCTAGTAAAGGAACAGCAATCCAAATTAGGATCTAGTACAATAGTAACGGATGCAGAAAAGCAAGATGACAAGCAAGCAATAATCAATGAATTGATACGAACCATACTGTTCCAACGAAACTTCTCCGGAAAAAGTGTATTGGCGATAGCTGCATCGTCAGTTACGAACTTTCAAAATGTTTTAAAATGCATAAAATGTTATTTAACATCGGAATATAAGGTGAGAATATCAGAAGAATTGGTTGAGTTAAAAAAAATTAAGGAGCTAAAATCAGACCTTTATTGCGACCTTATGGCAATACTAATGGCAAATAATGAAAGAACTGATTGTGTCCAGTTGGTAGGAACAACATTAGAGCTTACTGGTTATGGAGAAGAAGTGATTAAAAAAATCAAGCGTACATTATCATCATCATCATCTTTAACTAATCATGGCAACACAGATAATAAGCGTAAAACGTCGGTTTCTTCGTCTAAAGAAGCATGCTCCAATGGAACCAATCAAGGTGTTAACAACGCAGCACCAAAGGCAGCACTACCAGATGTTAACAACGCACTACAAGAAGAACTAAAAGCAGCACTTCAGGAAAGATCAGCAAGAATAAGAAGAGAACAACAAGAAACGGACACTCAAAACCCAAGTCCTACAGCGGTAAAAAAAGCAGAAACAAAGCAGCCTACGCCCGCAGAGCATGGTACGCCAATGTCTCAAAATAGGGATACTACACCGGCAGATGCAGGGGCAGGTTTTCTTTACGAACATTCTTCCCAAACCTCGACGAAGTTGAGTCAAGGGTGTTGCAACCACTGATCCGTGCCAAGAGGAAAGCCACAATACCAGTAAATGGTAGGCTTGCTGTAAGCACTACATAAGAGGCATATGGTTAGCACCCCAGGAAACAATTCTGCCCCTGATAGTGAAGCAATCATTCCATTTTATTCTGATTGAAAGAAATATTATTAGGGGAATGCATGGTCCTTTTTTAAGGGCACAAAAGATTTTGTGCCCTTAAAAAAGCCATAAAAAAGGATAACCCGGTCTCCGGGTCACAGAAAGTCGTACCAAGGCCCAAAGCAGTAACATGTTCAACAATTTAACCAAATGATGCATACCCATTTAACAATTCATCGATCTATGAAACAAATAAAATCAAGCAAAAATCAACCTAAGTGGACAAAAACGATGTCCATACTAACCTTATCTGTAGCCTTGCAAACACAAGCATGCGCTGGTACGAAAGTAGCAATGATGAGTACGTCTTTTCCGCCTTCAAAGGTATCAGAGGAGGGCAACAGAAGAATTCCTGATTCGCTTGAAAATGATAGATTTCAAGAAGCATTCCAAAGAGCTGTGACTTCTATGGAATGTTCTAACCACATAGAGAGCCCAAGTACATATGGGGCTGCTTTCTTTAAAAAAGAAGGCAATGGTAACAATGGGCTACACCACCTTGCTGAAAGGAAGGGAAATTTATTAGAATTTGAGATGGTGATTATGGCACTTGAGAGGGCATCGAAGGAAATGAATAGAAACCCAAAAGAAATAATTCGAGAAATGCTGTGTCAACAAAACAAGAAAGGATACAGCGTATTAACGGTAACTTTACTGCCACCAAAGAGCGTGGTTGCTCCTTCTCTTACGCTTAGTAGGCCGATAAAATTTTTAGATCGGTTACAAGAGACTTGGAATCGGCGTAAAAGTAAAGAGAAAAGATGTTTTCGAGATGTGCTTGGCCTTATAAATGGCTATTTAGAAGCGCAGGATAGATTGCAAATTATAAGTGAATTGAGCAATTTGAAATCGGCTGGTTTGCTACCATCAGACTGTTATTCCGAACTCATCCAATGCCTAACAAAACCAGCACCGCCAAAAGAAATCGGGTCGCCTACGTTGGTATCAGGAACTGCTACAGCCTATCTCGTGGTGCAAAAAGCCCTACAAGGTGCAACAAAAAAAGCAACGACTCAGCCAAGCATGTCAAAGCATGCTCCAACAAAAAGAAGGGGAGCTCCGCCTCAAGCACCTACACCTCCTAACCTGATACCTGCAACGTTCTCTAACCAGCTCCGGGCGAAAGCGGACGAATTTCAAGCCAGAAGAAGACCAACTATACTCAATCGGAATGAAGATGCCTTTTCAGACTCCCTAAAAATTCGTAACATTGTGGCATGAGTACTTGGTTATCTACCGAAGACCTCCGGTTGCTGGAGCTTCGTCATAAAACAGAACGAGATAAGCGGATCGCTG
>DATGWI010000011.1:0-1952 GCA_035299565.1 Amoebophilaceae bacterium
CCTACCAGGCCGTAGAAAAATGGTACAAAATAAATCCTAACTTATTTAAAGAAACACCTAGTCAATTTCAGGAAAAAGTACTAAATTTAATTCCCAAGAAGAAAGCTAGGATAAAGGAACAACCTGGTGAAACTTGACAATAAGGTATACATCAAAGAACGAGAAAACAAAAGCAATCGGATCGGCTATACCTATAAGGTTATCCCAGGAAAGTCTAACCAAGCGATTGCTATCGACATATTGGAAAAACAAGGCTATTCAACCAAAATGCTTGAGCGTGCTAGGGACATCATCGCGCATCCAGAGAAGTATCAGCAATCGTTCTAATGAAACGATTGCCCATGAAATAGCCCCAACATACAATCGTTGCGTATGGTGCAATCTACAGAATCAGTGCTGAAAGCGTTGGAAAAAGGAATCTATGAGCCGTTTTATTTCGTTCAGGGAGAAGAGACCTATTACATCGATGCCATTGCACAGCACATCGAAGAAAAAGTACTCCAACCAGAAGAAAAAAGCTTCAATTTAAGCATTTTTTATGGCAAGGAGTGCACCATGACAGCCCTTTTAACACAAGCAAGACGTTTCCCCATGGGCAGCGCTAAGCAAGTCATCTTGGTCAAGGAGGCACAAGAAATGGCAGACTTAAAAAATGCTACCGGTCAGCAACGCTTGGTGCATTACCTCCAACGTCCCCAACCAGCCACTATATTGGTTTTTGCCTACAAATATAAAACCATAGATGCCCGCACCACTTTTGGGAAAGCTTTGGCAGCGCATGCTGTTTTGGTAACCTGTAAAAAACCATACGACCATCAATTGCCTGCCTTTATTCAAACCGCCGTAGAAAATTTTGGGCACACTATAACGGAAAAAGCAATTTGGATGCTCCAAGAATGTGTTGGGAATGACCTAACCAGAATTTGCCATGAATTGCAGAAACTGCGCATCAATCTGTCCGCAGGTAGCACCATTACCGAAGCAATGGTGGAAGCGTATATAGGGATGCACAAGCCTTTTAACGTCTTTGAGTTACAGCAGGCAATCATGAAAAAAGAGTATGCCAAAAGTTACCAAATTGCCCAAGTGTGTGCCTTGAGCAGCAAGGAACCAACCGTATTGCCCATTGTAACGGTTCTGTATGCCTTCTTTTCAAAATTGCTTATCCTACATCAAACCAAAGAGACAACCCCTACCAAACTTGCCCAACAGATTTCCGTACATCCCTATTTTGTACAAGGATATGTGGATGCCCTCAAAAGGTATCCGTTGCAACAAACCCTACGCAACATAACCTATTTGCATGAAGCAGATTTGCATGCCAAAGGGATTGGCTCGAATGCATCGGACGATCAAATTATAAAAGAACTTATTTTCAAGCTTATGCATAACATATGAAACTATCTGGGGAGGTATTTTCAAAAAGGGGCAAAATGTAGACTGTGTCCCTATTGCGTGCCTTTTAATGGATTCATGGTGAGGTTATAATTGGGCCATGCACTTTTGACATAGTGCATTGTCATCAGTTGTCTACCAAATAGCGACAGCTGGAGCTTTGATATCCTTAGCCAATCAGGGATAATTGCTTTGTTATGTGTCTAGTTTCACTACGTTATCCCTACTTATTTTATAAAACTACCTGTTATTATAAAGTTGTTGCAATGTGGAAAACTTTAGTTTTCCACATTGCAACAACGCAAAAAGCAGATACAATATAAATGATAGCTTGCTTCTGGTTAACTTTGTTTTCTCCACTAACAAATGTATTAACACATGAAGCAAAACTACCATAAAAATGCTAAGACCAATTTACACTATACTCAATCGGAATCAAGATGCCGGATTTAGGATCTGAAAATTATCGTTAATTCTGGTATCCATTTTAGGCTTTATCTCCTCCCAAGTATGGGTAAAAAAATGCATAATAGCCTCTCGAAACAATTTAAATGTAG
>DATGWI010000012.1:0-5707 GCA_035299565.1 Amoebophilaceae bacterium
TGACTTGTCCTAAAATAGGTTTACACGAAAAGTAAACATAAAACAGGACAAAGATGAAAAAAGTAAACCACTACTCGGACGAGTTTAAAAAGCGAGTTGTTGAGGAGGTTCTGAACGGATCGAAAAGCCTTGAGCACTACAGCCGGAAATATCGGATCGGCGGTAGTATGACCATTTCGCGCTGGATAGATAAATTTGCCACAGAAGAGACACCCACTATGGCAACAAAAAGAAAAGACAGCGAAGAATTAGCCGAATTAAAGGCTGAACTGGCACTTTTGAAGCGGGAATTAGAGGATGAACGCTTGCGTCGGCAAGCGTATCAACTGATGGTCAAGATAGCGGAAGAGGAGTTTAATATCCCGATCGAAAAAAAGTTTGGTGTCAAACAGCGCAAAAAATGAAAGACCTGCATCCACAAGTGCCATTGGGGCGTTTGTGTGGGCTGTTTGACAAGAGTCGCCAAGCCTTTTACCAAAGGCAACAGGTCATATATGAGCAAGCTGTAGAGGAGCATTTTATCCTTAGTCAGGTACAAGGAATCCGGAAACGCCAGCCGAGAATAGGGACCAGGAAGTTGTTAGTGAAATTGGAAGAAATCGGGATTCAGATGGGCCGGGACGCACTTTTTGATATGCTGCGGCAGAATGGGCTTCTGGTAAGACGGCGTCGAAATGGGATAAGGACGACTAACAGTAGCCATTGGCTGCGGAAATATCCCAACCTGATCCGGCACTTTGAACCGCTTCGTCCCAACCAACTATGGGTAAGCGACATTACCTATCTGGAAACCACGGAAGGCTTTTTGTACCTATTTTTGATCACGGATGCGTGTTCCAAGAAAATACTTGGTTGGGCAATTGCAGACAACCTAGATGCAGATAATGCCGTGGAGGCCCTGCAAATGGCCCTCAGATCAATGAAAAGTGATTGTTCAGGACTCATACACCACTCGGACCGAGGAGTGCAATATTGTTCGGACAAATATGTAAAACTGCTGAACAGGCATCAGATCCAGATCAGCATGACAGAAAATGGAGATCCAAGGGAGAATGCAATTGCAGAACGGGTAAATGGCATTTTGAAGGACGAATGGCTATACGATCTGGGTAAAGTGGGCAAATCGGGGATGAGAAAAATCGTTCCACAAATCATCCACATTTACAACGACGAACGGCCACACATGAGTTTGAATTTGCGGACACCTAATGTAGCTCACCAAATCATTGGGAAACTGGAAAAGCGATGGAAGAATTACTACCAGACAAAGGAGTCCAGGAAGTATTTTTCCACAAACTAACAGTCGCTAACAAAAAGAAAAAAGAAGCAAAAAAGAAAAAACACATGATGATAATGAATCATGTATTTGTAAACTTTTTTTAGGACGGGTCAATGTTAAAAGCTTCTCTAAGCAATTCACCACAAGCAAATGAAATCCTGATTCGCATGTAGCAAATTGAATTGTTTCTACATTTGAGGAGATGGATTCTTGTCGCGCTAAATCGCCTATTTTAAAATTTAAACACTTTGCACATGAAAAAGATCTTTACCATCCTTTCCTTTCTTCTATTTTTTCATTTTTTTTCATCGGCATCAGAAGATGTATTCATTGACTTTAATAATTATGCTTCCATAGTTTATAACTCATCTGGATGTTTTTTTATCCTTGATGATGTAAAAATGAAATTTTATGATGGCCCAGAAGCCTCACCTCAATTCCAGATATGTCATACTCTTCAGCCAAATGAAATAGTGATTGCAACTAAAATCAATCGTTGCGATCTTCCGCTTAGCACCTCACCAGGATTGTTATCCATTAATGCAAATAGTGACTGCAGTGATGTTATAATTACCGTTGAGTTTACAGATGGGACCTCCGATTTCTTTGGAAATTCACTAATTATTGATGAATCTGAAAAATCTATCAAAGAAATTATCATAACAGAAATTGAGTGTAGCTTACTTAAGCTGGATGGTGGCCTGCCAGTCTATTCGCCCGTTACAATTTCTTTTCACAAGGAAAGTTATACTTTGTTATCACCTGAAAATGAGACAAAAAATCAAGCTTTAGAGACTGTATTTGAATGGGCAGGAGATGACCAAGCCATGTATATACTTCAGATTGATACATTACAAACATTCAACGCTCCTGTTTTTCAATTTAATGTTACAGGAAATCAAAAACTTGTTACAACTCTAAAAAACAATACAACTTACTACTGGAGAGTAAAAGAAAAAAATGCCTACTGTCCAAATGCATGGTCTGAAGTCTGGATGTTTTCAACCATATGCAAACTTGATGTATACAGAAATGTGTTGGAGACAGATTCAAAATTTCTTTATCAAACAATTACTTCAGATATTCAACAAGAATTTGAGTATGATATGTTGGCTGATGCCAGCTTATCCATGACCGTTCAACTTAACCGTGGTTATGTTCAAATTCGTGATGGTGCAAGCAAGGAGGTTTCTGGAGAGATCATATCTTCAATTGAAAATGGGATGATAAATCTGGCATATAATGCACCTCATATATTTGAACCTGGCAAAGTAATATATTTGGATTTTAAGCACAGATTGGATCTTACCGAGCCAGATTTAATAATTAAACTCAATATCAAACCGCCACCGGTTATATTGCTTCATGGGGAATTTTCATCAGCAGCTCAATCATGGGATGCTCTCACCACATCCTTAGTTGGTGGAGGATGGGATCCAAATTATATCATAAAACCTAATTATAACAATAGTGCCTCATTTACTGCATCTTCAGGCCTAGTTGAAGGTTATATAAACCAGGCGCTTTATACCATTAGGATACTGGAAGATGATTTTGGCAACAAAGTCAGTCTTGTAGGGCATAGCATGGGGGGATTGGTTATCAAGAATTACTTAAGTAATAATTCTGGCAATAAAAATATTTCAAGGGTAATCACCATGAACACGCCACATTTTGGTACGCCCATGGCGGATTTAATGACAGAAAATGGAATAATGAATTGGGTAGGGCGACAATCCTTGGCCTTTGCAGGAGTAACAAATAATAACAATGGACTGGCTGACATTAACAATGGCGCCCTGACAAGTTTGAGAACTGACAATCCAGATTTGCTTTCAATCGATGGTGCGGGTAGTAATATTCCAGCCCATGCGATGGCCTCCCAAACAGATTGGGCATGTACAAGTGACTATTTAGAGACATTAGCCGAGGTTACTATTCTTGCACCTGTTGCGATTCTATCCGTAGGGTTTGAACTTTGTGAAAATTTATACAGTTATATCGCAGAAAACGAACTGCCCTTAAACCAACTATTTTGCACATTAAATTACATTTTGCTCGAGGATTCCAATGATGGTTTTGTGGGGGTGAATAGTCAACTGGGCAATCTTTCCGGAAGCGCAACGACAAATCAGCTTGGATTTGACTACAATTTCACTCATTATAAAAACCCTAAGCAATTCCTTACCGTAACAAAGACAAAGGAATTACTTGAAACAGATAGTGAGGGTGCTGCTTTTAGTAAAAATGGTTTCCGGCCCAATAATTCAGATCCGATAGGCATTAATCCAACTGAGAACGATTTGATATTATCTGACACCATTGTAGAGATAAACATTGAAAACATTCATAATAATGATACAATCTGTGCATCCATTCATTCAAAGATTAATATTACCGGAAATGATTCTACAAATCGACTTATGATTATCTATTTCTTTGGAAATGACACCATAATCTTAGACTCCATACGCTACGGCACTTACGATTTTACAATTCCTTATCCTGAAGATTATGAAGGTGATATTTCTTTAGGAGTCGCTGGATCTGATGGCAACGGACATTTTGATTTTAAGGTTTTGAATCTTTACGTCGAGAGGTGCCAAAGCAGTACGAATTCCTTAATTTCAGAGCCTGATTTTATAGTTTTCCCTAACCCTGTGAGAGAGTCAGCAAAAATCGAGATAAAAAATGAAGAAAAATATGAAAAAATAGTCGTTTTTGATATGAATGGCCAGGTGATTTCAGAACAAATTTTGCAACCACTTAATAATACTATTGCCTGTGAGATAAGCTTTGGTAATTTTCCAAGTGGCATATATTATCTGGCTTTTTATAGTAATTCAAAGATGCATAAAACTAAAATTGTAAAAATTTAAGAGCCATTTTTTTAATAATGAAGAGTCAGACTATTTTAGCTAGTTCTATGCTATAAATGTTTCAACATACAAAATAACGTGGGTTGTCAAACTTGAAGTCAACTCCGTTATGGTAATGTCCTAAAAAGTGTGTCGGTAAAATCAAGGGTAATGTCTCAAAAAGTGTGTCTGGCTAAGGTCTTCACTGAGTGGTCAAAGAACGATTCAGATCAATTTCATTGGCTGTTTTGAGGCTCTGTGTTTTCCACATTTCAACACCCGCCTCACAAAAATACCTCCAAATATTTTTTGAGGCGGCGGGGGTGTTGAAATTGTGGTAAACGCGTTTCGTCAGGTATCATTTTCTGCCCACTTGAACCGCTTTTGCTCATAATCCAGTTTGGGTACTTTTCTGTCAAAAGCTGTTTTACTCATGGATACCTTTCCCAGCAAAAAGATGACCGAATCGCTGTCTGGCATTACCCCGCGCATCTTCAAGGTGCGCTTGTAATCCCGGTTGAGACGCTCGATCCAGTTGGTTGAGTAAATCATACTTCGGATCTTATGGTGAAAGCCCAGGTACGTGAAATGAGCATAATATTGCGTCTTTTCAAGGTAGTTTTTGAGTGCCGGATACCGCTTTTTCCACCGGTCAATGAATTCCTCCCAGCGATTCCAGCCTTTTTCCGGGCTGTCATCCTTCTTGTCGGTCACAAATACTTCGCTCAGCTCATTGCCCACGGCTTTTTTGTCGCCAGGCTTGATTCGGCTCAATACGTTTCGCTCCAGATGGACCACGCATTTTTGGAAAGGTACATTGCCTAAAACGCGTACCACCGCTTCTTCCAGGCCGCTTAACCCATCGGCAACTAACAGCCCAACCTGCTCCAGCCCTCGTTTTTGAAGTTCTCTGAGCACCTCCTCCCAGCCACGTGCGCTCTCGGTCGGGAAGTTCACAATGGCCAAAACCTCCCGAGTTCGGTCACTTTTGACCCCTAAAATGGTGTAATATGCCTCTTTACTTACGTTTTCGCCACGCCGGGTGCTCCAAAAGGTAGCATCTACAAATACGATGGGATAGTACCTCTCAAGCGGACGCTTCAGCCAGTTCATTACCTCTTCACGCGCATAGTCGAACATCCGACTGACACTGGATTTGGAGTAATGCCTGCCGTACAACTTCTCAAATAGGCTACCCACCTGAGCCGTTGTCAATCCGGCGCCATAAAGCTCAAATGCGATCTTCCGACTTTCTTCATCCTGATCGCGCAACACGCTCATTAGCAATGGATAAAAGTTGCCTTCCCGCGTGCGCGGAACCCGCAACTCCAACATCTTACCTCGTCCGTAGGCCTTTACCTGCCGAAATCCGTTGCCTTTGTCGTCCGGGGCCTGGATCAGGTGCTCCTGACGCTCGGCCTTCATCATAGCCTCGAAAGACATCCGTAAAATTTCGTTGAATCCGTCTTCCTGGCTTGCAATTTCCGTTAAAAGTGCTGAAATTTGTGTCTTGCTTAACTGCATCGGGTCTTCTTTTTTAGTAGTGTTTCGCGACCACTAAGATGAAGAC
>DATGWI010000013.1:0-2088 GCA_035299565.1 Amoebophilaceae bacterium
AGCAGTAAATTTGGAAGGAGGATGTTTCGTCATATGTTCTCGGCTGAGAACCTTCCACTTAAATCAACCCAACGTACTCTTTGGTCGCTCTAGGTTGAATAAGCAGGCACGGTGTAAGAGGAAAAATAAACACCGTAGACGTACTCAGAGGTCGCCAGAAAATCAAATAGGTTTAAAAAATAAGTGAAAGATAGGTTTTGGCAAGGCAGGTTTTAACCATTGGCCCTTGCAAAAGATTCGACGAGATAGATCGTCTAAAGATCGAAAATATGAAGAGAGGATCCTTCGAGGATCTCACGAATAAATTCGGGATCTCGATGATCAAGAATGAGTGAAGGTAAACAAAAAATGATGGCCAACTGTTTCCAATTGACAGGACGGCACGGTTTAACGCTTGGCCCGTCCAAAAAAAAATTGATGCCCGACTGATTCTTTTTTGTCGAGTGATAACGACACTTCCCGAAGGAGAGTGAACGTTATTGAGTTTGAAATGTTCAGATGTCCAACGATCGAACTTTCCGCCAGAGGTACGGGACTTAGCGTCACTGAACTATTTCGGTGTTCAATCTGACATACAGATTCTTCCCAGCACGCACTAGCGATTGGCCTGGGGCGAAAATCAAATGGTTTGGGACGGTAAAAAAAATACACAGCCAGACCTTCAGCGGATACCACTGACTTGCTGTCCAAACCGCTACCATAGGCGGATTGAGATAGCGCCAGTTGGAATATGGAATGACCCGTCGATCAAACCATAAACGCTAGACCCAGCCTCAGTTGTCCCCGGAATAAACACAATTATAAACAAAAGTCCCAAAAAAAAATTCCGTTCTAAGTATAGAACGCTTTCCGGCACGCTCGAAGCTGCTTGGCCCGGAGAATTAACATGCAAGGTTTTCAACGGAGCACTTAGCATAGACGCTAAGATTGGCCTCCGACCAAGTCGAGCTTGGATTTAAAAATAAATAAAAATAAATCAAATGGATTGCTAGTTCGATCGAACCGGCAAAAAGCATTCGATGTTTATTAAAACATCGTCAGCCTGCGGTAGGTCTTCACACACATGATACATGTAAATGCGAATACCGACTGCGCCATTTGTTATGGGGATAGCAGGCTATTGTATATTATTGTTGGAGTTAGCAACTTATATTTATACGGGAGTATCCCCAAACAGCAACGACCAGTAAACTCAATCAAACCCAAACGCACTGTATGAGCATGATCGGTGAGAAGCTTTTATTACCACGGAAGTAGCAATGGAAAAGTAAGGGCTGCCGTATTCTCTGATCGACTTGTGCCCAAAGCTTCCCGGAGTTCAGTGGTCAACTAACTCCGCGAATGCATCACAACACGGGTTTTTATACCACTCCGGCCAGGTCGTCGTTGGACTGTATGTAATAATGATTATCACATATAGGCCACCAACGTGCACCGACTTGCGCTTGCGCGTCGTACAATATAGTACTGCATCAGGACTGCATCATAACATACACCCCGGACAAAACAAAAATTGTATCTACAATTTTTCCATGCAAAACAATCAATAATATGATACGCGCACTTTCGGAGTTTAATTTGTGGATGCAGAGTAGGCGCAGGGCAGAAGCTTCCTTCCTCAGGTCATTGAGTCCAGAGAAAAAGTGTGCTGAGTGCAAAAACCAAGTCCCAGGAGCTGGAGAGGAGCTGGTGGGCAGGAGAGGAGCTGATCAGCAGCTGATCCAGGTCATCTGAGCTACTGGGAATCTATGTCAGCTGATGGGAAGAGTCCAGAGGTCGTCGGGTACGCTGGCTTGGAGCAGGAGGAAGGATTTTGGTATTTATGGCCTTCCTTGGCCCAGCTGTCATCACATTCGAATTTTTGAGCTCAGCGACGACGTCTTTTCGAAGCAATTAGCGCGAAGTGAGCGACGACAAGGTTTTTAGATTTCGACGAAGTTTTCTCGAAGTTTTATCGTCGTTCTTGTCGTTAATGACCCGGAACTGTTTGAAAATGGCCATTCTGAATGGTAAGTGTCCGGAACGTGCTGTCGCTCGCTTGTCGTGTAATTTCGAACGTTTCTCGACGTGACGACGTTCTTCGTGATA
>DATGWI010000014.1:0-2279 GCA_035299565.1 Amoebophilaceae bacterium
CTGACAAGGCATCTTCATTCCGATTGAGTATATTTTTTAGGACTTACGCAACAGCTCTACTGTTTGGATGCCATTGATGCGGAAACTGCAGTTGGATGGCATGTGTGATTTTCATAAATTACCTCATTGTTTCTTTTCACCCTTTTTCCGCTTATCTCTTATGTCAATGATAAAAAAGGAAAAAACTGGTTTGCAAACCATGAAGCCGCCTAAAGTGGGCATTGTAGTAGCCCTGATTACGCCTCGACAATCCCTTGCAAAAACAGAGGAACACGTTAAAGAGCTTGTTTTCTTGGCACGTACATGGGGACTGGAAATCGTACATACCTTTCTGCAAAGGCTGGATGGTCCACAAGCTGCCACGGTAGTGGGTAAAGGAAAAATCGAAGAAATAGCTGCTCTGGTAAAAGCACAAAATATAGACTATGTTGTTTTTGACGATGTGCTTTCTCCTTCACAAGTCCGCAATCTAGAACAAGCATGTGGCTGCTGCATTTTGGATAGAAACTTGCTGATATTTAACATTTTTGCCATGAGGGCTAAAACCAAACAGGCTAAAACGCAAATAGAATTGGCACAATATCAGTATCTATTGCCTAGGCTGACTCGAATGTGGGGTCACCTTACGAGCCAAAAAGGGGGCAGCCCTGGTATGCGTGGTCCAGGTGAGAAAGAATTGGAAACGGATAAACGGAACATTCAAGAAAAAATAACACGCTTGCGCAACAAATTGGTAGAGATTGAGAAGCAATGTGCTACTAGAAAGAAATCCCGAGAAGGTTTTGTGCGCGTAGCCTTAGTGGGGTACACCAACGTAGGCAAATCTACCTTGATGCACCTGCTCTCCAAATCAGCTGTACTTGCTGAAGATAAGTTATTTGCTACGGTAGATGCTACCATACGAAAGATTGTATTGAACAATACCCCTTTTTTATTGACCGATACGGTTGGTTTTATTCGCAAACTGCCGCATACGCTTGTAGAATGTTTCAAATCTACCTTGTCAGAAATCAAGGAAGCGGACCTGCTTTTACACGTCATAGATGCCACCCATTCAGACTATCAAGAACATATAGATGTGGTCAACAAAACCTTGCAAGAAATAGGTGCAGGAGATCAACCACGTGTGTTGGTTTTTAACAAAATGGATCTTCTGGAACAAGTAGAAGAACGTCCATTGGCATCAACCCAAGTCCTTAAACCCACCATAGATCTTGCTTTGAAAGCCTTGGAAGGATCGTATCGAGATCCCGATACGGGCTACCAAACCGTTTTTATTTCTGCTACACAAGGGTTGCATCTAGACATCTTAAAGGACACCATTGCCCAAGAAGTAGGGAAGCTTTGTGCTGCCCGGAATACCGCACACGCTACATTTTCCTAAAAGGTTATGGCACTATCTAGGAGGAATGGTTTCATACAAAGTAAAGTGGGTTTTGCGAAACTGACGGTATCCTTCCATATATGCCATTTCTTCTTTGGTTGCTAGGGTACCGTTTTTTGTCTTGCGCGCAATTGCTTTAAGCCCCTCTGGAATCGTAGGAACTGCTATAAAGGTAGCAAGCGCTTCTTGTATAGATTTGTTTTTATATGCTAAAATAAAAAAAGGATATTTATAAAAAGTTTGGGAATCACACTTGAAAAGTTGATACAAATGTTCCAAAGATAGTTGTCCTTTTCGGTACCATGCGCATGCTTGCTCTATAAAGAAAGCATAATCTTCAACTTCATCTTCGCATTGAATGCCTAACTGAGACATTCCTAGAATAGCGATCGATTTTTCTTCATAACTATAGCCAGCATCACGCAACACATGTACCCCATCATTCAGGTCTGAAAAAGCGCCAAAACAACTGCGGTAATAGTACCCTGGATGCTCCAATAGCATTAAGAAGTAAGGAGGCATTTCTACCCCATGAAATTTATCTCCCAGTTTCATGGACTCCGTTGTTTTTTTCTCTCTTGCGGCTAATCGTATAACTTCCGGAAAAGGAAGAAGCGCTTCGTAATAGCCTTGACTGGATCCAAAGGAAATATGGGAATAGATGACCTTTTCGCGCCAGGATTGAGGCAAAACATCATTCAATAAGTCTTTTAAAGACTTGCTCAGGCGCGATGTAATGGGTATGGTTTGTATAAACCTCAGTTCGGGATTAGACTTATTGTGAATCAGTCATAAGTATCTTTTTTATAGATGGTTTTTTCTCTTTTAGCCCATAAGCGGTAATTCCAGCTATCAAATTGACTAGAAAATTAGGTAGACTCCTATGCCTGGAATG
>DATGWI010000015.1:0-10196 GCA_035299565.1 Amoebophilaceae bacterium
TTTTGCTGTAAATGCTACATGCAATTGTCATTTGTGATGATTTTTTTCGTGGTACTGTTCCTTGATCATGAATAAAACATTTGCTTCTTGTTCAGTATACTTTCATGTTGTTTTGTTCCATTTACAAAGACAACCTACCTACCGACCTACCTTCTTATTGATAATCCTTCCAGCATACATGTACAACCAAAATAATAACAACAAAAAGTGGATGCGATGCTTGGATTCGAACCTCATACTCAAGGATTATGGATGTAACACTAGTAACTACTACAAAACATGATGCAACGCAGGGATTCAAACCTTGGACATTCAGGTTATGAGCCTGATGCGCTACGCTGTCGGTTATCCAAGGTGTACAACCAAAAGAATAACAACAAAAATTGGATGCAATGCTTGGATTCGAACCTCATACTCGAGGATTATGGATGTAACCCTAGTAACTACTACAAAACATGATGCAATACAGGGATTCAAACCTTGGACATTCAGGTTATGAGCCTGACGCGCTACGCTGTCGGTTATCCAAAGTGTACAACCAAAAAGAATAACATCAAAAAGTGCATGCGATGCTTGGATTCAAACCGCATACTCGAGGATTATGGATGTAACTTTGGTAACTACTACAAAAACATGATGCAACGCAGGGATTCGAACCCTGGACCTTCAGGTTATGAGCCTGATGCGCTGGACCTGTTGCGCCACGCTGCCAGTCATCCAAGGTGTACAAAAGTGTACCTTTCTGTATGGTATTGACTTACCTGGACCAACAATACAGTACCAAACTCTCTCATCCCAAAAAAACTACCTCCTGACTCATCCAGGTGACGCATTGCGCGGTTGCTTCGTAAACCATCCAATCTAATTCCTGGAGGTATAGAAAATCCGCGAGACGCTTCTGGTTTTTCCAACGAGTATGCTCGTCGTCAGCGCCCCAACTGATTGTGCTAGAAGGTAGTTTTACCCAAAGATCAAGGAAATTCAGTGATATAATATAGCCATTCTATTTGGCTCTCTCTCTCTCTCTCTCTCTCTCTCTCGCTCTTCAGTAATGTCTCAGAGCTTCCATGGAAACAAAATCCTAGCACCTACATGCAATGCAAGCACCAACATGCAAAACAAGGAAATAGACACATTTTTGTTTGCATACCGAATGTTTTATTTTTCTCTCACTACATATTCCCACGCATCATTTTCTTCCACCATCCCTACCGCCGCCGCTGCAACCACCCGTGCGTGCGAGATCGGACCCAAGGCGTGCGAGGTAATCATCAAAAAGGCAGCAGAAACAAACAATGATCAACTACGCAAGTACTACAGCTGGTTATGTGTTTTTTCACATTCAAATGATCAAAACAACAGACTTGTCAGTCTCAATAACTAGGTTTTTCACATCATCGCTAGCATTTGCAGATGTATTAGCTGAATGTTCTCCCTCCTCCTCTTCATCCTCGTGGATGTCTTCATTGTCACTGCTCAGCACACTGAGTGTTTCCGATGCTTGACCCTTCTCTTCCAATGTCGTTGCCTTGTTTTTGGTCTCCATTTTCTTTTCCTGTTCGCCTTGTTCTTGATGCTGGAGCCTTGGCAATTTTCCTGCCAAATGACGACGCCGCCGGTGCTGAAGAACGCCGCATCTTGTGTGGATTTCTACCTTGAGAGAAAAAAGAATGATGAAATATCTGTAGTTTGAATAATTATTTTGAGCACTTACGAATGACAGTTTTGGGTGTCCATTGTTTTTGTGGAGTTTGTTTCTTCTCCTTGTCCACCTTCTGCTCCTCCTCCTCCTCTGCCTCATCATCTGTCATCTTGGTGCTTGTGCCATCCTCATCACTGCTATCCAATGCGCTTCGTCGACGCTTCACACGTGACTTGATGGGCGGTACCGTTGACGCAGACGATGCAGGTCGGTCATCCTCTTCCAGGACGAAAGGTTCCATTTGTTGACCGTCTGAAAAAATATCAATGTGGAACCATAATGCACTATGAGCACACACGCACACACACAATCATCACTCTCACCTTCAAAGTACCTGTCTTGCTTAACCACTTGAGTTAGTGGAGGTGAATCAGGAATGGTAATCACACCATCACTGGATGAAATGGTTGACATTGTGATATTTTGTTCTGATATCTTGGACAATTTTTGTCGAACTCCTAGCTTGCTAGCTGAACCGAGTGCTGAATAGGACTGATGGAATTTGGCATCCACACCTACTGCTTATTTATCAGGCAGCAGGCTATCAAAAAAACTGTTGATGGTATGCTATACTTGCTTCCTTGTTTAAAAAAATGATTCCTTCAATCTGATACTGTACTGGCTCGAATCCATCGCTTCACTGTCTGAGGCTCATTTTCCCAAGAAACAAGATACCATAACTTTCCTCCTATAAATTTCTGTTTCCAAATTTTTGAAATTTTTGTGAATCGTTCAGATTCCTGGTAAACCTTTTGCAGTTCTTTCTCATAGAACGCTCCTTTTACCATTTCACCGTCTGAATCTTTTAATACATACATGCTATGTGGATGATGATCACGTACCTGGTGAATGATAAAAACTTCATTTGACCAATAGCCTTTGTATCCCTTGCGAAATAAATCATTTGAAACAGAAATCCGAACTTTATCACCAGGTTGAAACACATTCTTTGGTTTCTCTTGATCTTTCGCCCATAAGTGACCATACAATTTTTGTAGTACAACCCCTGTTGTTTGATCGTCCACTTTCTTAGGAGCCATTCCTATTGCAGAGTGGTAGGTACTGTTATAGGTTTCCACAAGATCTTGAAGCCTATCAATGTAGCGATTTGTTTGATATTCAGTCATGTACCTGTATATTAACTTTTTCAGCTCTTTGATACATCTTTCAGCAATCGCTGCTTTCTTATCTGATTCTGTGCTGTACAATCTAATATTATACTTTTTGAGCAATGCTTTGAAGTTCTTGTTATAAAATTCATTACCCTTATCAGTCTGCAATTTTTCTGGGCACCTTTTTGACTTGGACAAGATTGAATGAAATGCTTTAGTGGTATCTGTTCCTTTTTTACTACGCATAGCTTCTGCCCAAACGTACCTACTCACAACATCGACGCAGAGCAGAATGCATGGTTTGTTGTTGTTGAACGTTTTGATATCATCTAGAAATAAAATATCTGCCTGCCAATTATGGTCAGGGTATCGTGCAATTACAGGATTTTGCTTGAACTTGGCTACACGATGTCGATGTATAACATAGGAGTGCTGTTTATTGATCCAATTCTGGAGCTGTGTCCGAGTTGCTGTGTAGCCTTCCTCTTTTAGAATACGGTGTAATTTGGAGACGGAAGAAAATGCACTGCTTTCGCCAGGAGTAGAATATAATTTTCTCACACGGTTTTCCCAGGACATACTGTAAAAGGAAAAACATAAGATGGGTAAATACACAAGGACAAAAACCCTCATATCACTGAATAGTGAGGAACATGTGTCACATACACATGCATCTGATCAACTAACACAAGGATCAATGAATAACCTCCTTTTTTCTATTTCTATTTCTCTATATAGTATGCACTAACATGATATATTCCAGATACCCCTCATTTTCTGCTGAAGAATAACACCCAGAGAAAACATCTTCATTGGATAGTTTGGTTTGTTGCTGTATCATCTCCGACCACCATGAGGATGACGACGTCGACGACGACGACGATGCCGTTTGCGGCGAGTGCCAGCGACTCCAGCTCCAATTCCTCCCACAAGGTGATTCGTTGCAGCTGCTCGCCGTCTTCTTCGTCTTCTTCGTGTAGCTGTCATATTATCTGTCAGACAGCAGCACACCCAATTTGTATCCTACTGAAGCTTTGACAGCTTTACGATGATGGATGATTACCACAAAACTCTGATACTGCAGAAATGAGCCGAGAGAAAACGTTTGGTTGTTGGATGGGACCTGGTGAGAGAAAAAAACAAGAGTTGCAATGAAATAGCACAGGTGTATACAGCACAAGGGTTGAATACCATACTAAAATATTTTCATTACTGTACCTTTCATTTATACAGCTGTTCTCTTTTTTTCTTCAACTGCTGTTCCCATCCTTCAAAGTCGATATGGTAACCTGATCCCTTTTGTTCTGCAGATCGTTCAGATTTCCGTAGTGAGGGACGGGGTATTCCACTTGACAGGTACCCCCTTTTCCAGTCCATTGATGAAGAGCGTTCTTTTCTTTCCTTCTTATTCAATGGTTGTACATGGTTACTTGTGTCATCCGATGATGTCTTCCTCTCTTCTTGTTTCTTCTTCTGATGACCTTGACGTGTATTTAGGGCAACAGGTGCTAAAGCACTTGCAGGTGACATTTGAACTGGAGTAACTTCTCCGGCATTGCCTCGTCTTCCTCGTGTACGTCCTCGTTTCCTGGTGCTGCTTGGTGAACCATGCTTGCCACGTGCAACTGCCAATGTATCCAATAATGCGTCCAATCCATTCTCGCCATGTGCTGCAGATTGTGGTTGCACAGCAGCCATATGACGGGCAACTCTTGGAACAAATGCTCTCCATTGCGATCTGGGAATCTTTAGATCAGTAAAAAGCTCTTCTGCAACTTCAGCCAATGTTTGAAGTAGCTCAGGGGGGACATTTTTCATATAATCAGGATCATTGTTTTTCAAAAATAAATGATCATCATTCAGTAAGAAATGTACTCCTCTCATCACATCCTCAGCAGTACCCAGTTTCGTCTTTTCAAAATAAACATCATTGTTCACATCTTCCATCAATGTCTTCCTCACATAATCTTTATACATTTCAAAAAATGCATGTTTATCAGACTCAAGATCAAAATTCCAATCTTGTTTTTGTACATCTAATGCTACTGCTTGCTTTACATCGGGTCTCTCGATATTCATCGCAATATCGCGCATTGTACGAAACTCATTTAAAGCTTGATCATACATTTTCATTTTAGCCTCTTTTGATAAATCCGTTCTCGATAGAATGCTACTCATCTTCCTGTCCAACTTGGTCATTTCCACAGCTGCTGGAGGTGTGGTCAAGGCTCGAATACGGAACTCACGCAGAACATCATCCAAAGGCATTTTTTTCACCACAGCCATATCACTTATTTTAAAAACAAATTTCCCAAAACAGTGGAGGCTAATGAACCCAGAATGGAAAAAAACGGAATTGCAGCTCCTGTCTGCTTCTTAAGAGTGGATCGTTTCACTTTTACACTTGTATTTGGGTGAGCTAATTTCAATAAAAGATCTTTTGAATCTTTTAGTGCAGAATAATCTTCTTTCTTCAGACGGATATTTGTGTGCAATAAGCCAGTGGCGTATTTACCCAAGAATCGAATAAAGCAAGGATCACACTGCGTAATAACGTTCTGCCGCTTGATTGGTCCACCAGATCCCAGTTTTTTCAACAAAGTACCGTAAAACTGAGTTTGTGTCCGAATATGCTCACGACAAGGGCAAGAAGCAGAATGACGTTTACTATTCGATTGACGTAGCATTTCTTTAGCTTTACCTCTTTGCACCATACTGATCACCGTTTCACTGCAGCCTCATACACAAGTAACTCTTGGGGAGGAAAAATATTCGAACACACCCGAAATGGACCCGGAGTGGTCTGCTGAAAATCAACAAGCAAATAACCATATGGTTCCGATGTTGCTAGCTTATATGCCTCCAGCAAAAAATTGTTGCAATTAGGAAAACATTGTCATTGTAGATGGTACAATTGTGTTGTATCTCGAGGATTTTTGAATAGAATCAAATAATTGGTACTTGTGTGAATATCCCTCATCACTTTACCTTGATGGAAAAGATTCTGAAGAATGAGAATAACAGATACATTTCGATGATGACACCCTTTAGTGAACAGATCTGCTACTGCTTTACTTCTTCCTGCATCTCCCATCAAATCATCAATAATCAGCAGATTTCTGTCTTCTGCATTAAATGTGTCTGCAGATGGGATTCCTTCAACAAACTCAACTACTCGTGGCTCGGAGCAGGCACGGATTTCATCAAATTGTTTATCATTACGTATACCGTATGCCCAAACAATTCTTTCAGGGCAGGGTGTGACATAGTATGGTAACGCTTTGAGCATTTTTTTCACAAATTCTGTTTTTCCACTCTGCGAAGGGCCTGCAATAGTGCACGTAAATGGGTGTTGAAACCCCAACGCCATCTCAAATACTACTGCTGGGAAAATCAATCAGCAACTGACGCAATTACATGATCAGACTTTTGGATTAAATACGCATAAACCATATTGTCATTGAACCGTCGATTTACAGGGTGGTAGCATGCCATGATTTCATCTGGATCATACCCTCGAGAATATTTCAAAGCAAAAAAAATACTGTGATGCCCACATGTTTTTGAAAGAAATCCTTGAACAGGTTTCTCATTAAACCGTATAAACTTCTGACAGGATTTCAATAGCTGTTTTGTGAATCCATAAAAGGATGGTGAATAACCGTATGGGTCAAAGAAATCACAGGTTCGATCTTTACGAAAACAGGCTACACACCAATGTTCCCCATCAGTTGTTGAAAGTCCTGTATTCAAAATAACAATAGATGGCAATTTTTTCAATTTTGGTAGAGGAAGATCCGGAGTACTGAATCCATGGAACATATCTTTTGAAAATTTGTCCAATGCCAGAATGTGTTCCAATCGAAGACCGTTCATTTCACAGGAACCACAACCAGCCCTGGTGCAACAAACATATGTGAAGCGGCTTCGTAATAAACAATCAGCGTAATCTGCTCTGTCGTTTGTCCTGACTTGAAGCGCAGATGCAACCGTACGTTGGCAGGGTTGCTGGACAAGGTGTTCTGATTCAACCCTCCGTACTGATCGGAGCTCATATCAAAACTGAACAGAGTGAATCCCTTATCAAATTCCTCTTTTGAAATAGCAAGAGCATCACTAGTCTTATGAGGATTGGTAGATTGCATGGATTCCAGTACGTAATGGTACATTCTATGAGTTTTTCTGGCAGTGAAATCCATAGGCGTCATTGGAATTGGATGAGCCATTCCATTCACAAACAACCCCACTTCAATCAAGTCTTTATGCTCAAAGTTAAAGGGATTCATGGTGGATGTTCCAGTATAGGCTCTGTTATTGACAATCCCAAGAACAACCCTCCTAGGAAGCTTTCCTTGGAACAGATTGTCCTCAATAATGTCTGTACCGTAGCCAGAATATGTTTTGGTAAATACGACATTGTTTCCCAAGGGATACGGAATATTCTCACCTTGCTGGAACATTCTTGCCACCGCTGAGTTGTATTCATCGTTCAATTTAACTTTCCGTACTCTAAAAATGATTGAATCCAAACGGAACTTGAAGTTTCCCGCCACATTCATCATGAAATAAAAAGCAGGGTTATCATTTCGGTTCAGCACAATGTCAACATCCACAAAGTTGAGCAAGTACTGTTGCATGAGAAATACTGGTGACTGCAACTTCAAAATACCGTATACTTTATTTCCTGGTGCAATCCAACGTTTCCTGTGCTGGGCACCCTTGTTGTTTGTTTGACTTTTCCCAAAAAGACTCATGTGCCCTGCTGTATCTTTACTCCAAAGAAAAAGATCACTGTACATTTCCATAAAATCGTTATTATAGTTCAGCAAATTTTGTATATATGCTATATACGGGTAATTATCATTACTGAATGTAACTGGAGAATTTTGAACATTGACATGAATGGAACTGAACAGGTTGTGCAGAAAATTGTTTGTCAAACTGAAGTGGGTTGTATTATCAGCATCAAGAGGGGTAGTTGCATCACCATCAGTCCCTTCAATGGTCCCTTCAATCTCGAAATATGATTTTTCAAAATCAATCCAGTGATCTGTGCCACGAACATAAAACCTGATGGGGTTTGTTTGATTTGTGGTTGAGAATCCGACAGGTAGCTGATCTTCCATAACACTGCTGACTACTGTATCACTGACATAATCAGGGATAAACAATGAGAGTTTCTCAGAAAGCTCAGTCCGCACTTTTGGAATTTCAGCCATTATTTTTGTTTTACGTGATGATGATACAGCTACTGCAGCAACTTCAACCCAGGGTATACTGTTTCCAGCTGTGTTTTACGTTTTTTTCCTCTTTTATTCACCTTTGCACGTACAATATTGGACACTTGATTAGGTCTGCTCCCTTTCGAGCGTGGATGAACACTACGTGATCTAAGCCCTGTCCCTCTACTTTTACGAATAAGTCCAGAGAAAGCTTGTGGAACTTTTTCAACCAATTCTCCTGCTTTCTCCTTTGTACGACGTTTCAGTGCATCCTTCAATGTTACCCCCTGCAATGTATCAGCTGCAACTTTACCTGCGACATCAGCTACTTCATGCAAACCGCGAGACATCAAAGGTCGAGCAACCTCATGAAAACCTTTTTTCAAAAGCGGTTTTGCAAATTGGAAAATATTTGACCACCATGATGACCAGCCATATCCCAATCGAGGGCGTACACTTCCCAGCAACCTTCTTCTGCTTCGAATTCCATATCCACGTTGAAATTGCGGTAGTGACGTATAAATATCCCCAATACCGGGGTGGAATGCGTCATTTCCTTTTCCATATGATTGCTGGAAATATTCATAATATCGATTATGATCTTCCACCATTGTCACATTCACTTACGCCTGCGAAAATGTAATTGCACTGTGGCTGGACTGTAGCGGAAAGGAACAAGAGTACCGTATGCTGTCGCAATCAAAAATTTAATGTCACTGATGTTGTCTACATCAATCGTTTTATAGTGAGTGTTTGAAAACTCCAGCAGATTCACCTGCCCATCAGCAACAGAACGAATAGGCATAATTTCCAACAAGCGTACTAATTTATCGTCCATTACTTCAGGAACAATAATATTAGTGTAAACAAATGCCAGATCGGATGGTGTCAATGATGTATACCGAGACCCCAAGATTAAGGTGGACATAGGAGTCTCATTCATAACCACATAAACAGCATAATCCATAAATGAGAATGATTCATCTCGAAACACCATGTTAACCAGTTTCTTATATTCATCGTGTGCAACAACTTCTTTTCCAATCATTTCAGATACAGTGTTATATCCTCGCTGTACTGACAATTGCACAAGTCGTTGATAAAACTGAGTCACCGACATATTGTACTTCTCATACAGTTCGTGCCGTCGCACACTGCTTTTTGTGTAGAAATCAATATCTTTACCTTGAATTTTATCTTTCAAGAGCCGTACTTGTGCCATGCGGAAGGGAAATTGTTTCCCAAGTAAACAATCTCTTAGCATCATGCGATGTTTCATACGAATCAAACTGAAACGCTTATGATAATCTTGAAACCCCATCATCTTGATCAAACTGGGAGAGAAGGCTACATCAAAATAGTCCACTTCAAGCTTCATATTGATTTTCTCATATTCTGGATCCTTCTCAAAACGAATCCATGATGTTTCAAATGGAACATACTTCCAAATCGGTTCATTTCCCCCCCTTTTGTCAGAAAGCGTGTCTTCTCCTTTTGCACTACTGTTTGGTTTTTCAACAACAAATTCTGATAGATTGTACATGGGGTGAGATGAAAATCGCATAATACGAACAGTTGCTTTGATACGTTTTCTTGATTTCATACAACCTGTTTTTTGCACATCCGTTAGCTTTTTCCCATCCTCCTGCTCTTCTTCTTCTTCTTCATATGCATCATCCTCCTCCTTTTCCTTTTCCTCCTCCTCCTCCTCCTCCTCCTCCTCTTCCTCCTCCTCCTCATTCTGCATTGCATTGTGATCTACTTTTTTGTACTCCTTTACACCGATTGGGGTGATTATAGCCCTGCCTCCGATATCTTCCACAGGAATATCCGATATCAAACGCTTTGACAGGATTGGAGGAGGCTCTGCTTTAAACAAGACTGCAGGGGGAGATGCTGGTGAACTGAGCTCCAACTGGGTAGCTGTATTGTCATCCAGCGTCATTGCTACTTTCCCTACCTCTTCATCAGATGAAGGTGGTGATGGCACATTTGTATGGTCTGCACCAAAAGATTCCACTTTTACCTTCTTACTATCCAGAGCATCATCTTCCACTTGTGCACCTCGTTTGATGGCTTTTTCAACCAAGTTTGTACTGATTGTATTTCCCTTAGCACGGAATTCAAGCTCCATCTTTCTCAACAAGGACATCCATGCAG
>DATGWI010000016.1:0-19701 GCA_035299565.1 Amoebophilaceae bacterium
CTCCTTTTTTCAATCAGCGCTAGATTTTTTTGGTTACTTTTTTGATCCATGCAAAAAAGTAACGCCCGCCCGGCGAGGGCAGGTGAACTAGGTGCGAGATCGTATAACGAATCCCGCATCTTCATTTCATTCTAGTATATACTCGATCGGAATCAAGATACGGGTTCCAAACGCTGGTCCGTACTGCCAACTGCGCCTTTGGAAAACGGCATAGACTACTATTTAAAATTTCCCAATCAGGAAGTAAGGTCTGCCTTAAAGCTTGTATTAATTGATTTTATCACTCAAAAACAACAAGAAGCAGGAAGAGCCTATAGCAAATCTATTCTAGACGATTTAAGAAATAACCACTGGACTGCTTTCTTGAACCGGATGCGCACGGCTTGTTTGGCCAAAGCAGGGTACCGTTTCCTGGATAAAACCGAAAAGAGTTTCCAGGGGCTTTGTATTCTTTTCTGAATGGTGCTTTTCATGCTACCCAGGATACCGAGGCCACAGAGGCAGTTGTGGAAGTACATCCATGCGATGCGCAACAACACTTTCAGGGGATGCTCCGTAAAAAATTTACCGTTGATGCGGTTGGTTATTTTCAAGAGTCCGGGGACTGTACGAGATAGTATCCCTGGATGGGATTGCTTGGTTGTCAAACGTATGAGGTATCTGGATTGGAAATGGTCTGGGGTGTGTTCTGTATATCCGTCCATGCAAAACGAAGCGTGTAAGTCAAGTCAAGAGAACAACTGCATTCAACCAACCTGTTTTTTAAATCTATATAAGGGCATAAAGAACATTGTATGCGTAGATGGGCAAGGGGATCCCAATATTTGTAACCTGTTGCAAAAAGAAGGCTCCTGGTGGCTTCGATATGCACCACTTTATGGTCAATGATGCGTACAGATTGATACAACGGGTTTCCTATGTTTTCGGAAGAAAAACCAGCTCCATACCAATACCGTATGGTTATACCTCCGGTAGGTAGGACCCAATCCAGGCAATAGAACTGTCCCCATCCTTTTTTAAATGGCCGATCGATTTGTTTGGCGTACGTATTGCATAAGAAATATCCAGCGCAGTCCAGACGTTTCAAAAAACGCATGGGCTGCATAAAAGAACATAGTATACCCGTAGCACCACAAAACAAACTAAAGTCTTTTACCGCAATGCCTTGTCCTCCTACGTGGTAAATGCCTCCTTGCAAAGGAACTGTATAGCAAGAAGATCCTTCTGGATGGGGCAATCGGTACGCTGTCGTTAGGTGTACGGTAAATCGTTCGGGCTGGTTTTGCTTCCTAGAGAGCAGACTCAACCAATCTACCCATCCCATGACATAGCCCCTTGGTCCCGCTAATTTGAAATGAAGTCCTTCTATAAAAGGCCGAACCATTGGTCGAGTTGGATCGAAAAGTGGCTCTATAAAATGCAAGGGCTGTTCTTGTAGACCAAAAATGCCTAGTACCAGTTTGAAGTTTGGGGCATGGTAACTGGTTGAGCAAGTAGGTCGAAAGCCTGCCCAGGGATTGGGCTGACCAAAATGGTGTTGCCAAATCAATCCTGGTTGTATGGCGATCCGTTTGGCAAACAACAAAGACAAGGAAGGCAGTATATGAAAGCCAAAGAGGGTTTCTCCTTCCAGGATTTTATTGAAATATTCTGTGTTGTACAAAAAACTCTGTGTGTGGATGGTGCCGGATAAGGTGGCTTTATTTTCCTGTACAAGAGGCAACTGGGGGGGCGTTGGTGCTGCTGTACCAGCGGCTAGAATGTCTGTAGGAAGCAACCCCAAAGCACTGCAAAAACCGATTAGGAGCTTTTTTCGCTTCATGCCCATATCGCCGGCTCCACCACATGCAAGCAACCATGGGATGATATGGCTAAGAGTTTGATTTTTGTTCTGTCGTATGGCTGTACCGCGGTACCGTTGACGGTAACGGTTCTTCTTCCTTTGTACTTTTGTTTGAATACACATTTTTACTGATATTCCCAACGAGATCCTTGTGGATGATCCTGGATACCAATACCAATTTTCTGAAGGCCCGAGCGAATAAAGTCTACCTGTTCGTACCGTTTTTCCGCCTTGGCTTGTCGGTAGACCTCCAGTACAAGGTCGATGCTTTCTCTTGCCGAGGTTGGATGGTCTTCTTTGAATCCGAGTATATCCACTACAAACGTGCGGTACGTAGTACATAAGGTGCGACACGCATCCTGCGAAAGCAGTGCATAATCGAGCTGCCCGTAATATAGTCCATTGATTTTTTTAAGCAGGTTAAACAACGTTGCCAACGCCTTTGCAGTGTTGAAATCATCGTTTATAGCGGCGCGGCAATTTGCACATTCTGCTTGGATTTCAGCGTCTAATGGGTAATTCGTGTGGGGTTCTGCTGTTTCGGGGTAGCGCAATGCCGTACATGCATATACACCATTCATCAGCTTTCGATACCCTTGCTGGGCGGCTGCTAACGCCTCCAACGAAACCGAAAGCGTGCTCCTGTAATGGGCTTGCAGCATAAAAAACCGCAATGCCATGGGGCTATAGGCTTGATCCAATGCAGTATGATCGCCAGCAAAAAGCGCATCTAAGGTAATAAAATTACCCAATGATTTCCCCATCTTTACACCCTGAATGGTTACCAAATTGTTGTGCATCCAATAGGTGGCCATATGTGTGTTCAAGGCTACCTGGGATTGTGCCATTTCACACTCGTGGTGCGGAAAGAGCAAGTCCATGCCTCCACCGTGGATGTCAAACTGTGGACCTAAATAATGGGTAGCGAGCACAGAACATTCAATATGCCATCCTGGAAATCCTACCCCCCAAGGGGAAGGCCAACGCATAATATGGGTGGGGGTTGCTTTTTTCCATAGCGCAAAGTCTGCGGCAGTGCGTTTCCCTGCTTGGCCGGTTAAACAGCGTGTGCCGGAACGCATGGCCTCCACAACTGTGCCTGAAAGCGTGCCATAGGTATGTACTTTATTGTATTTTTCTACATCAAAATACACCGAACCATCGACTACATAGGCCATTCCTGCTTTCATAATAGCCTCAATTTGAGCAATCTGCTCCGGAATATGGCCACTGGCGCAGGGTTCGATGCTGGGTGGTAAGACGTTGAGCTGCTCCATGTTTTTGCGGTAGCTGTTGGTGTACCGTTGGGCTATTTCCATGGGACTGGCTGCTTCCAACCGAGCTTGTTGCTGTATTTTGTCGGCTCCTTCGTCTGCATCTCTTTCCAAATGGCCTACATCGGTAATGTTGCGTACATAACGTACGGTGTATTTTAAGTGAAGCAAATATCGAAAAACAATGTCAAATGTAATGGAAGAACGGGCGTGGCCCAAATGGGCTTTTCCGTATACCGTAGGTCCGCAAAGATACATGCCCACAAAAGGAGGAAACAGTGGACGAAAAACCTCTTTTTGCCTAGTTAGACTATTGTATAATGCAAGTGGTGTTTCCATCTTGGATAGGTAAGAAATATTTTAGAAATTTGTAGCGATGACATGCAGCACGACCCATTCACAAGATGGCTGCCTGTTGCACAAATGTATCAAAAGATTAAGCCCTATGCAACCCATAGGGTTCGAAATGGCGTTGGGTATAAGATAAGAATCATTTCGCTAGTCTCTGGGCTGGCCTTTGCTTAAGTCATACCTGTCGGTATTCCGCTTGTCGCAAGTGCGAACAGGCTAGGCCGTTTCCTACTGATATGGTAGGCGGAGGCCTATACGTACCATACGTAAGGATCTCTTGCCTAACCAAGCGTACCTGATTTTTGATAGGTAGTATATCTATCTTTTTAGAAAGTATTAAAGAACATAATTTGTAAAAACCAGTTCCCTATCCTTATGTACAACAACAATCCGAATCCATCGAATAAATTTAAAAATAAATTTAAAAAAGAGGCTTTCGTAAAACAGGTATTTGCTGCTGCCGTTGTAACAACCATAGGGTTGTCGGTTTGTCTGGGTAAGCATCTGGCATTAGGAGAACGTTTTGACCATACGTCTTCTGAGGCCCGCTTAGAAGAGACGCCTACTACACTGGTAGAAAGGCGTTCAGTTGCCATGGTAAACAAAGAGACAGATGCGCCCAACACGCCTACGCTGTGCGCCAAAGCAGTCGACCGTAGGCTTGCTTCGCTTCCAGATTTCACGGATGCAGTAAGAAAAACCACACCAGCTGTTGTATACATCAAGGCACTCCAAAACGCTAAAGTGGTACAACAGTCGCTGACCAGTCCATTGGACCAACTCTTTAGGGAGTTTTTTGGAGAAGCTTTCCGAGCAAATCCTAGGGAATACGAAAGACCAGCGCAAGAAGCCTCTGGTTCTGGCGTGATTTACCGGAAAGATGGTTACATTGTTACCAACAACCATGTCATCGATGGGGCAGACTCCATAGAAGTAACCTTAAACGACAACCGATGTTATACGGCCAAATTGGTAGGAGCAGATCCTATCATAGATATCGCTGTTCTAAAAATTGACGAGCAAGGGTTGCCTGCTTTGGCACTCGGAAATTCGGATGAATTGGAAGTAGGCGAGTGGGTATTGGCCATTGGCAATCCATTTAATTTGACTTCTACCGTAACCAAAGGCATTGTTAGTGCAAAGTCCAGAGCTTTGAGCAACCTAGCACAAGATAAAATGAGCATTCAATCGTTTATTCAAACCGATGCAGCCATCAATCAAGGAAATAGTGGTGGTGCACTGGTAAATTTAAATGGAGAATTGGTGGGCATCAATACCGCTATTTATGCCGCTCGATCTGCTGCGTTTATCGGTTATGGGTTTGCCATTCCTGTTTCGCTGGTACGGAAAGTGGCCGATGATTTGATACAATATGGTGTGGTGCAGCGGGTGTTGTTGGGCGTAACCATTGCGGAAGTCAATGCCAAACTGGCCCAAAAGCTTGGGTTAAAAAAAATTGGCGGTGTGTACATCAACTCTGTGCAGAAAAATAGTCCATGTGCCAAGCTGGTACAAGAAGGAGATGTCATTGTTGCCATCAATGGCAGAAAAATCGATAAAATAGCTGAATTGCAGGAGATCATAGGTTGTGCCAAACCAGGCGATGTGGTAGCGATTACGCTCTATCGAAGCGGAAAAGAACGTACCGTAAATGTTGTGTTGGCGCAAAAACCAGATTCGATACGGATTGTACAAAAAGGGGAAACGTTGCAAGTAGCAGGAGCTGTTTTTCAAAACATAGATATCAAAACCCAACTAAAATGGAAACTCTCGTCCGGTGTTTTCGTAAAAGAAGTAACCAAGGGCAAGTTTCAAGCTGCTGGATTGAAAAAAGGAACTGTTTTAATCTCTTTTGACAAAAAGCCGGTGCGCAACGTTACCGAACTGGCCGATATGATCCATTCCATCAGTGGCCCTGCCCTTATAGGCATCAAGGACCCTGTGCGTGAGACGACCTGCTACTTGGCTGTCGATTTTAGCGGAGCGTAGTTTCCCTTTGTGGCTGCACAGCAGCCATGCTTTATATTTGATCGAACTCAAGTTGTAGGTTCCCATCTGATCCGAACTGCCCGCGCGCCTTTGAGAAAAGGAATGCATAGAAAGCAGGCCCGCTTTCCACCTCCTTTTTTCCATCAGCGCTTGATTTTTGGTACTTTTGTTTCAACACAAAAATAGGGAGCAACAAAGACCGTGTTGTAGGGACGCCATCCCGCATCTTCATTTCATCAGTATAATTGTTTAGAAACCCATCGTCCATGTATATAGACCATTCTGATTCCGATCATTCCACCAATCTATTCAAAAAAATTGTGGCTCACGCGCAAGCCTATGGCTTTGTTTATCCATCGAGTGAAATTTACGATGGCTTACAGGCTGTGTACGATTACGGCCCATATGGGGTAGCGTTGAAGCAAAATTTACACCGCTTCTGGTGGCAAAGCATGACACAACTGCATCAAAATATAGTGGGGATTGATGCTGCTATTTTGATGCATCCTACTACTTGGAAAGCGTCTGGTCATGTAGATGGATTTACAGACCCTATGGTGGACAACAAAGACTCGCAAAAACGGTACCGGGTGGACCTCTTATTGGAAGCGCATGCGGTGCAATGGATAGAGGAGGGTAAAACATCGGAAGCACATGCGTTGCTGGCCCAAATGGAAACCTGTTTGCAAACGGCAGATTTGCCTGGTTTGGACGCATTGTTGCAAAAAGCTGGGGTGGTCTGTTCCACCTCCAAAACAGCCCATTGGACGCCTGTGCGTCAATTTAACCTTATGTTTTCTACGCAGGTAGGCGCTCAAGACCATGGAACTACGCTTTACTTGCGTCCAGAAACGGCACAGGGCATTTTTGTCAACTTTTTGAACGTACAAAAAACAGCCCGTATGAAGATCCCCTTTGGGATTGCGCAGGTGGGCAAAGCGTTTCGAAATGAGATTGTAGCCCGCCAGTTTACGTTTCGCATGCGGGAGTTTGAACAGATGGAAATGCAATTTTTTGTACAACCTGGTACGGAACAAGCGTGGTTTGACTATTGGAAAACCATGCGCATGGCTTGGTATAGCGTATTAGGCCTTGAACCAGCGCAATTAAACATGCACCCACACAAACAGTTGGCACACTATGCTGCTGCCGCGGTGGACATTGAATATGCCTTTCCTTTTGGTTTCAAGGAAATAGAAGGGATTCATTCTAGAACCGATTTTGACCTAAGCAACCACGAGCGATACGCTAAGAAAAAAATACAGTATTTTGATCCTGTCGCTCAAAAAAACTATACGCCTTATGTCATAGAGACTTCTGCAGGGCTGGATCGGCTGGTATTGATGTTGCTTTGCAATGGATGGACCGAAGAACCGATGCTAGCAGCAGCAGAAGGCACAGAGGTGCGTACCAGGACCTACTTAAAGATCCCTCCTGCGTTGGCGCCCATTAAGGTGGCCATTTTTCCCTTGGTAAAAAAAGATGGTTTGGAAGAAGCGGCATTGGCCCTATGCGATCGGCTCAAATACGATTTTCCGCTTGCCTACGAAGCCACGCAGTCTATTGGAAAGCGGTATGCAAGACAAGATTTGATCGGTACCCCTTATTGCATTACGGTGGATCACCAAACGTTGGAAGACCAGACCATTACCTTGCGGGAACGCGATACAATGGCACAACAACGCATGCCGATTGCGGAGGTTGCTTCTTTTTTGAACGAACGTGTAACCCTGACATCGTTGCTTTTGCAACTGAAGGCATAAGGAGATCGGCTGCTGGTTGTGTTTTTGCCCCTAAATCTTGTATATTTATCTGATTTGATTGGCAACATCCCAACCTCCGTTCTAAGGTCGTTCCAATGGAAGGGGCAAGGTTGTATCGGTTCAATTTTAGGTATTTCTGCATAAAAAAACTGCAGCATACGCAGGCAGATGCTGCGTTTGCGTATGGCAATGGTAGGCCAAAGTGATCTTAGAAGGTTTCATGGAAAGGGATCTGTTTCTGGTATTAAATTTAATGTTTTATGGCAAACGTAGTGGCAATTGTAGGGAGGTCTAATGTAGGTAAGTCCACTTTTTTCAATCGATTGATTGAAGCACGCAGGGCCATCATGGATGGATCTGTGCATACTACGCGCGACCGGCAATATGGATGTGCCCAGTGGGGAAACAGGCGTTTTACCGTTGTGGATACTGGAGGGTATATAGAAGGAACCGGCGAGCTGTTCGCAGCAGGCATTCGTGAACAAATACAATTGGCGCTGCAAGAAGCCAATGTGGTCCTTTTTATGGTGGATTGCAAGGATGGCTTAACCGAGATGGACAAAGCCTTTGCAGCAGTGTTGAGAAAGGTACACAAACCGATTTTTTTGGTAGCCAATAAAGCAGAAAGTGTGACTGCTTCTTTTGTAGCGCCTAGTTTCTATGCATTGGGGTTTGGAGATCCTTTTCCCATAGCAGCTATAAATGGTTCTGGAACGGGTGATTTGCTGGATGCGATCCTGCCTGCTCTGCAGGCGGAAGTCGATCTAGACGATGCCGCTACATCCATTCCCAGGTTCACTATTTTAGGCCGGCCCAATGTGGGTAAATCCTCTTTTTTAAATGTGTTGGTGGGAAAAAATAGAAGCTTGGTCAGTGACGTAGCAGGTACTACCAGAGATGCAGTTGATACCGAGTACAACCTCTACAACAAACGGTTTATCCTTACTGATACAGCAGGCATTCGAAAAAAAGCCAAGGTAAAGGATGCTATTGAGTTTTATTCCGTATTGCGGGCCACAAAGGCAATGCAGGATGCCGATGTTTGCTTGATTTTATTGGATGCCCAAGATGGCATAGAAGCCCAGGATCTTGCACTTATTTCTTTGGCCCATCGTTACAAGAAGGGAGTGGTCTTGCTGGTGAACAAGTGGGACCTGATTGATAAGTCTGTTGTTACAGCCGAAGCGTACAAAAAACACCTGATGCGCAAGCTAGCCTCTTTGGACTATGTGCCCATCATGCTGACCTCTACGCTCAAGAAACAAAGGGTATATCAGACTATTGAAAAAGCGTTGTCCGTCTACCAAAACAAAATAAAAAGAATTGCTACCTCTGAGTTAAATAAAGTCATGTTGGCGGCAGTGGAACGGACCCATCCGCCTGCTATAAAGGGCAAACACATTAAGATCAAATACTGCACACAAGTGTCCGGTACATATCCTGTATTTCTGTTTTTTTGCAACCATCCCCAATACATCCAACCCAATTACAAGCGCTATTTAGAAAACCAGCTCAGGTCTCATTTTGATTTTGAGGGTGTTTCTATTCAATTGGTTTTTAAGAAAAAATAGGGATCAAAGAAAAAATGTTAGGCATGGGGTGTATGGAGGGCGCTTCTAAGGAAGTGGCTAGAAAAGTGGTGTCTGTTCGTTCCGTACACAGCTGCTGCATGCACCTGCAGTTGGTTGCGGTTTTTCGTGCAAAGAAAGCTATGGAGCCCCCAATTTTTAATTGAAACGGCCCTTCGCTGTTGTTCTATGAGCAGGTGCTTCTTGTGCCCCATGTAAAAATCTATGTAAAAAAAGAAGCAATTCAATAAGGAAGTCAGACGTTTACGAAACCATTACAGGATCTGTAGGCGTAGGAGGGAGGATACCTTCCTCCCAGACTTTGGCAGTGGAAACTTTTTCCGATTCCAATGCCAACCGATAGACCTCTTCTACATGGTCTACGTAATGGAACGTTACGTTGCTTCGGTAGAGTTCTTTGATCTCTTGAACATCCTTTTTATTTTGGAGGCTCAGTATGATTTCATTCATGCCCACCCGTTTGGCAGCTAGAATTTTTTCTTTGATGCCTCCTACAGGCAAGACTTGTCCCCGCAAGGTAATTTCGCCCGTCATGGCCAATCGGTCTTTGACTTTTTTCTGCGTATACAGCGAAACCAATGAAACAAAGAGGGTAATACCTGCCGATGGTCCATCTTTGGGTACTGCACCAGAGGGTACGTGTATGTGCAAATCGTAGTTCTCAAATACGCCATGGGCTACATCCAAATACTGTTCGTTGGCCTTGAGGTAGGAAAGTGCGGTCATGGCCGATTCTTTCATAACCTCGCCCAAATGACCCGACAAGTTGATGCGGCCTTTGCCTCTGCTCAACACCGATTCTATAAACAAGATCTCACCTCCAGCAGCTGTCCACGCCAATCCAACAGAAACCCCTGGTAACATTACTTTCTGGTAGCCTTCGTTGTCAAAGATTGCTGGCCCCAGTAACGGAGTGAGTGTCTCCCTTTTAAGCTTTTTTACATAACACTCCTGGAGTGCAATAGATTTTGCTGTTTTTCTACAAACATGTGCGATTTGACGCGAAAATTCCCGCACCCCAGATTCGCGTGTATACCCTTCTACAAGCGCAGCAAAGGCGTCTTCTTGAATGGTTAGGTCAGACGCTTTCAGTCCATGTTCCTTACGCTGTTTGGGGAAGAGGTGTTTTTTGGCAATTTGCACTTTTTCTTCTAGGACATATCCGGTTACCTCGATGACTTCCATACGGTCTTGCAATGCAGCAGGAATGCGGTCCAATGCATTTGCTGTAGCCAAAAACAACACATTGGAAAGGTCGTACGGTACTTCCAAAAAGTTGTCTACAAAGGCATGGTTTTGTTCCGGATCCAGCACTTCCAATAAGGCAGCCGCCGGATCTCCTCGCATGCCATCGATTTTATCGATTTCATCTAGGACAATTACAGGGTTAGAAGAACCAGCTCGTTGTATGTTGTAGATGATTTTTCCAGGCATGGCGCCAATATAGGTTTTGCGATGGCCCCGTATTTCGGCTTCGTCGTTCAGTCCCCCTAACGCAATACGGATGTATTTTCTGCCCAAGGCTTTGGCGATGGATTTGCCCAAAGAGGTTTTTCCTACGCCTGGAGGGCCGCACAAACATAAAATGGGGCCTTTCATATTTTTTTTAAGCTGTAAAACAGCCATAAACTCCAAGAGGCGGTCTTTTACTTTTTCAATACCGTAATGGTCTACGTCAAAAATCTTTTTGGCCCGATTCAAATCGAGGTTGTCTTTGGTATATATGCCCCATGGAAGCTCTACCAATAGTTCTGCATGATTGATGCTAATGGAATAGTCTGGACTATTCGGACTGATGCGTTCGGCTTTATCCAGCGCTTTCGCAAAGTAAGCGGCTATTTCTTTTGGCCATTGTTTGCGTTTTCCTTTTTCACGCAAGGCTTCTATTTCTTCCGAGAAATCTCCTTCGCCCAATTCATCTTGCAATACTTTTACTTGTTGCCTTAAATAGTAATCCCGTTGCTGCTGGCTGATATCGGAATGGACCTTATCTTGAATCTCTTTTTTTAGCTGAGAAAGTTCTAACTCTTTCAGCAAATATTCCAAAAGCAATCGGGCGCGCTTGACCCCGTCATTGGTTTCCAGGAGTTTTTGTTTGTATGCAACATCCGCATTCAAGCTAGATGCTAAGAAATGCGTTAAGAAGTCAGGGCTTTTTATGTTGTTTAGCACCGTCTGCATTTCGTTGGGGACATCAGATCGGAATTTAAGCAACTTAACGGCCACATCTTTTAAAGACTGGATCAAGGCGAGCGATGCTTTCTGCTCCTTATAGGGCTTGTCTTTGAGTAAGGTTACATGTGCTTCCAACCAAGAAGATTCTACAAATACCTGCGTGGTTTGGAATTTATGCTTACCATGTACCAAGGCAATTGTTTTTCCATTGGGGAGGTTGACAACCTTAATGATTTTTGCTAATGTGCCTACGGTATAGATATCGGTCTTCTTTCCTGCAAAGGTTTCTGGTCTTTTCTGTGCGATGATACCTACTACGCCATCCTGTTCGTGAATGGTTTCGATTAAATGCATGGCTTGCCTCTCCTTGAGCGTGATTGGTACCACTACATTCGGAAACAATACGGTATTGCGTAACGCAAGTAAGGGTATGCGCTCCAATGTATGGGAATTGGATGTGTCTTCTTCTTCCGAAACAACCAATTCGATCATACCGCCAACTCCTTCTTCTCCCCATCCAGAGGAAAAGGCGCCATCCATTAGGAATGCTTGATTAAAGTACATATGTATACAAACGATTTCTACTGATATCTGTGGCTGAGTTTTCTATTTGCTTTTGAAGGCATCTAAAAAATGCTCAGTCTTATACCTGACAAGGCATTACCGGGTCTGTCCATGTCCATTTAAGTGGATAAATTATTGTTTGGTCTTTTAGAGGATATACCCTTGTGCACCTAAAAGAGAAGTACCTTTATAATTTGATATGCTGTATCTCCTCTTTCGATAGGCCTGTATACCGTACAATTTTCTCTATGGACTCGTGCTCTTTGAGCATTTCTTTGGCAATTTGTATGCTCCCTTCTTGTCTACCTTTTAGGACCCCTAATTTTTCTCCTTCTTGTCTCAATCTTTGTGCTGCTGACATGGCTAATTCTTTTAATACTGGGTTAATCGTTGCTAACTTTGCTGCTAAGCGTTTGTCTGTATCCAGTTGTAAGATATAATAAAGCGCTTCCTCCACGTACGGTATATTGCCTGCCTGTAACAAATTTAAAAAAATTTGTTACAGGGTTGTCCCTACGGATGCCTTGGCAGAGTAGTAGTTCTGCGAAAGCGGCCTTTTTATCCTTGTTTAAGCAACTTCATTCTGTCCGAACAGCAACCCCTCCCTCTTTAAATTATAAGCAAATAATATGCCAAATAAAACAAAAACAGTCGGTTATAGACGGATGCCCCCATGCGCAATAGGATAGAGAAACCTTCCATTGCTTGCATAACAGTTCTTTAAGAAGTCTATTAAAACACCTATAATCAATCAATTTCAAGTTGCGGGTTCCGATCTGGTCCGTACTGGAAAACGCGCCTTTGAAAAAAGGAGTGCATAGAAAGCATGTTATTGCTTTCCACCTCCTTTTTTCAATCAGCGCTAGATTTTTTTGGTTACTTTTTTGATCCATGCAAAAAAGTAACGCCCGACCGGCGAGGGCAGGTGAACTAGGTGCGAGATCGTATAACGAATCCCGCATCTTCATTTCATTCTAGTATATGTTAACAAAACCCAAGTGGTTCAATCTTGGTTGCAATAGGGTACATAGGGAATGATTGCATTCAGAACGAGCCAAACAGTTTTCGGATATCGTTGCCAAATGCATACAACATCAGCGCCAATAAAACCACCATCCCCAATTTTTGGGAGATGGCTAGAAAGCGATCAGAAGGTTTTCGGCCCGATACCATTTCATAAATCACAAACAAAGCATGACCGCCATCCAACGCAGGAAGCGGCAATAGGTTGGTCAACGCAATGACAATAGAGAAATTGGCTACCTGCTTCCAAAAGGCCCACCAAACAAACTCACTTCCAAATGCTTGAGCAATGCTAATAGGCCCCCCTAAAGACTTTTTTACCGAAAGTTTGCCGGTAATTAATTTCCAGATACCCAATAGATACTCCTGCATACCCCTCAACGTTTCTTTGGTACCAGCTAGAATGGATTCAGGCAAAGAATACCGTATGTGGCTTGGCGTTAATGTAGTCTTGAGCTGCAGACCTAGCAATTCTTTTTGTGTATTCAATTGTATGCAGGTGGTTTGTGTGATACCCTGCCGCAGGTAGGTGATGGTTGCCTTCATTCCCTGGTACGTTTTCAATGCCTTTTTCAACTGATGCACATATAAAACCGGATGTTCTTCTATCTTAAGCAGTTGATCTCCAGCCATTAGACCTGCTGTAGCGGCTTTGCTATTGGGTTCAACGGCACCCACCTTATAGGGATAAGCGGGCTGTAGAAAAGGAACCGGGCGTTTTTGCGCAGTCAATCGTTCCATAATTCCTTCCGGGATGGGTATGTCTAGCATGGTACCAGACCGTTCGACGGTGTAATAATTCTCTGCACCAAGCAAAAGACGGAGCGATATAAAGTCAAAAAAGTCGTCAAAATCTTTTCCGTTGATCCGTATCAGCTTGTCTCCTTCTTGGAAGCCCATCTGCATGCCTATCTCACTTGGTACAATACCATATTTGTTCACTTCCTCTTTAGACAAATAGGAATGTCCCAGTACATAAGCAAAAACAATATAGAGTACCGCGGCACTGAGCAGGTTAAATAAAATGCCACCCAGTAAAACGATCAACCGTTGCCAAGCTGGTTTGGAGCGAAATTCCCAGGGCTTGGGGTCCGTAGAGGCCCATGTGTCGCTATCTTCTAGCGACTCATCCACCATACCTGCTATCTGCACAGCGCCACCCAAAGGAATGGAGCCTAAGGCATATTCGGTTTCGCCCCATTGAAATTTCACCAACTTAGGCGGAAACCCAATCATGTATTGCTTTACCCTGATTTTAAATAATTTGGCGCAAAGTAAATGACCCAACTCGTGTATGCCTACGATAATGGACAAACCTGCCAAAAACTGCAATGTTGTGATAAGAAAAGCCATCTGATTTGATCGGTTGTAATTAATAATTCTTAAAATTAAGCAAAAAAATACAGATGCGCACGAGAAACGCAACATTGCCTCAAGGGATGCCTCTACCGCCCAAGGGATGCAATTAAAGATAATTTCGTTGACTGACAAAATGGCACAAGGAATGGCTCATTGGAGGGAAAAGAAAACCTAAAAATTTTTTTTAACGCGTCGATATGTCTATATTGGATGATGCTTCAGACAAAAGTATAGAGGAAGCAGCGTCACCTCAAAGGGGTAAGTTTCGTATCTTCATTCCTATAAAGTATGCAACTTGATTTTGTTAAATACCAGGCCACGGGAAACGATTTTATTGTCGTAAACAACACACAAAATCAGTATTATACATATGATCCCATCACTACCCAACAACTGTGTCATAGGCAGTTTGGCATTGGTGCAGATGGATTATTAACGCTTGAAAAAAAGGAAGGGTATGCTTTTGAATTGCTGCATTACAACGCAGATGGTAGTCGGGGCGGTGGGTTGTGTGGCAACGGTAGTAGGGCAGCCCTACACTATGCACACCATTTGGCTGTCACGTCGCAAGAGGCTCGTTTTTGGGCCATAGATGGGGCACACATGGGAATCATACAGGATGCGTTTGTTTCCCTTAAATTACAAGATGTAACTAACGTGCAACTGTTGGCAACGGGGGGCTATTTTGTGGACAATGGAACGCGTCATTGTGTAGAAATGGTGGAGGAGGTTGCATCAATCGATATGCAAGCCCTTGGATTTCCCAGGAGGTATATGGCTCCATTTGAAAAAATGGGTGTGAACCTTAATTTTGTACAAAAAATAGGAGATGCCATCTGGATACGTACTTGTGAGTGTGGTTTGGAGATGGAGCCGTTGTCCTGTGGGACAGGGGCAGTAGCCAGTGCACTGGCAGCAAGCATTTGCTATGGATTAAGGAGTCCTATTGAGGTCCATACCAAAGGAGGTTGTTTGTGGGTAACATTTCAGCTCGTACAAGGAAGGTCTTTTACCGATATCCATTTGGTAGGATCGGTTGTGCAGACGTTTTCTGGAAAGATTGACCTGAATGCGCTAAGGACCCATGGGCACAAAAGCCAACAAAACATTGACAAGAATTTATCCATTCCCTTTTAAGCATACATGATTGAATTTGAAAAGTTTACCTTAAGCAACGGGCTACAAGTGGTTGTCCATGAAGATCCAACCAGCCAACTTGCTGTTGTGAATGTGTTGTATCGGGTAGGTTCTCGAGACGAATCTCCTACGCAAACGGGTTTGGCACATTTGTTCGAACACTTGATGTTTAGTGGTTCGTGTAACATTCCTGCCTATGACGAACCGTTGCAGCAGGTAGGGGGTAACAACAATGCATACACGACGCCAGATGTTACCAATTATTACTGTACGTTGCCAGCTATGAATATAGAGACCGCATTTTGGTTGGAATCTGATCGCATGCTTGGCATAGCGTTTGAAGAACGTGCACTGGAGGTGCAACGCAAGGTAGTCATGGAAGAGTTCAAGGAATGTTATTTAAACCAACCCTATGGAGATGTATGGCATCATTTAACAGATATGGCTTACTCGGTGCATCCTTACAATTGGCCCACCATTGGGAAATCATTGCGCCACATAGAGGAGGTTACACTGGATACGGTACAGGATTTTTCCCATCGATTTTACCGGCCCAACAACGCCATCTTAGTGGTTGCAGGCAACGTACCAAGGAAAGAAGTAGAAAGTTTGTGTGCCAAATGGTTTGAACCCATTCCATCTGGAACAGCTTACTCCAGCGTATTGCCTAAAGAGCCCAAACAGCTTGTGCCAAAGCGCAAAGTAGTGGAAGCAAACGTTCCCCTCTCCATGTTGTACAAGGCCTACCATATGCCTGGAAAAGGCATGCCGGGTTACCATGCGACCGAAATGTTGTGCAATCTATTGGGACAAGGGAAATCTGCTTTGTTGCAGTCGCAATTGATAGAAAAAAAACGGATCTATACGCGCATAGATGCATATACCACGGAGACGTTTGATCCTGGCCTATGCATCATCAACGGTAGGCTTGCAGATGGCATGACGTTGGAAAAAGCAGAGCAAGCATTGGTACAAACCCTTGAAAAAGCAAGCAAAACAACAGCAGTTGAATTGGAAAGGGTTAAGAATCAAATGGAATCCCAACTGATTTTTGAACGGGTAGATCTCGTAACCCGAGCCCAAGAGTTGGCCACTGCTGCGGCATTGGGTACGATGGATTTGTTGCACCAAGAAATTGACGCCATACGCAACGTATCGCTCGAAGAAGTCCAAACCATTGCTTCGCTCATTTTACGGGAAGAGAATAGCGTTACACTTTATTATCAAGCAGTACCATCACATACATCAGCCCAATAGGCTATAAATTTTGCAACCCATGTTTGAAAATCTGAGCAAGAATTTAGAAAAAGCCATCAAGACCTTAAAGGGTCAAGGCCGTATTACTGACATCAACATTGCTGCTACGGTAAAAGAAATTCGGCGTAGTTTGGTGCAAGCAGACGTGCATTACAAAGTTGCCAAACAGGTTACAGATTCGATCAAGCAAAAAGCAATCGGTACCCATGTGATCACCGCTGTTTCTCCTGGGCAACTGTTTACAAAACTCGTGAAGGACGAATTGACGGCGTTAATGGGAGAAACGCATGCAGAAGTTCGGCTTACCGGAAGTCCAGCGATTGTCTTATTGGTAGGCCTCCAAGGGGCTGGTAAAACCACCTTGGCTGCTAAATTGGCTCATTATTATAAACAAAAAAATAGGAATCCGCTTTTGGTAGCCTGTGACGTATATAGGCCAGCTGCCGCCGAACAATTGGTCAAACTAGGCGCACAGTTGCATGTCCCTGTGTACACCGATCCAGGAGAAAAAAATCCGGAGATCCTTGCACAAAATGCACTCAAAGAGGCAAAACAGAAAGCATTTGACTTGATGATTGTCGACACGGCTGGTCGTTTGGCAATAGATGAATCCATGATGGAAGAAGTATGCATGCTCAAAGAAAAGCTAAAGCCCTCCGAAACGCTTTTTGTGGTAGATGCTATGGTTGGACAAGATGCCGTCACCACGGCGCAAACCTTTAACGAACGCCTTGATTTTAGTGGGGTAGTGCTGACCAAATTGGATGGAGATGCACGAGGCGGAGCGGCATTGTCCATTCGTAGTGTGGTACAAAAGCCCATTAAGTTTATTGGTACGGGTGAAAAAATGCAGGATCTAGACCTCTTTCATCCAGATCGCATGGCGGGGCGTATTGTGGGTATGGGAGATGTGATTTCGCTTGTAGAACGGGCAGAGCAGGTTTACAGCGAAGAACAACAACGTAGTCTAAATCAGAAGATCAAAAACAATCAGTTTAACCTAGAAGACTTCCTGAAGCAGATTCAGAAAATTAAGAAAATTGGCAATCTGCAAGAGATTTCATCTATGATTCCGGGAATTGGCAATCAATTAAAAAATATACCATTAGACACCGATCCTTTTCAAAACAGCGAGGTAATTATTGGGTCTATGACACCCAAAGAGAGAAGAAATCCGCATATCATTGATCAAAAACGGCGTGAACGGATTGCCTTGGGCAGTGGGACCAAGTTGCAAGATGTCAACCATCTGCTTAAGCAATTTGAAATGATTTGTAAAATGATGAAAAAGGTGCAGAAAGCGGGCCCCAATTTTTTTGCTAGATTGCCTGGGTTTTCCAAAAAGTAAGGCAAGGATGTACCAAATGGTTAATGCTGGATGGATTTGTTTGCGTGCTTATTTTCCCTGCGTATTGGATGGTACGTACAAGAATGCTAAGGGCACTATGTGTGTCTTATGCAAAGTAGAACGTATAAGCAGTCCATGAAAAAAGGACATAAAGAAGATGCCTTTTAAATTAGAGCTGTTGCGTAAGTCCTAAAAAATAGTCGTGTTAAAATTGGGGGTCTCCAGATATCACTTGATCTAAGATCTCCTGTTAGAAGTCTTTATAGGAAGCCATATTTTTAGGTATTTTCTAAACTTTCCATAAACCTATGTATTTATGAGTAAAATGACTTACGCAACAGGTCTAATCTTTTATTTATTTGATTAACTTGTGTCAAGAATGCAAGCCAAAAGTAAGGAGTGCTAGATAGTGTAAATTTCGTATATCCTCTATAGGAATGAAGATGTAGGTTTCGAGGAATGAAATAAACCATTCATTCTGTTGCCAATTTAACTCGTTTGTAAGCGCTACAATACCATATCTTGAAACCGATCAAGTATATACGAAATATAAGCCAATATCCATGACTTCATGACGACACTGTCTAGTAACAATGCATTACAAGTTACCACACTTTCTATATTGACCTCTATCTTCTATACCATTTTGGATCAATACGTCTCCCACATTGTGCGTATTGCCCATGCATAAAGTATTAGTGGCATCAGCGAGCTGGCTTGTCGGTTGCATACTGCACATGGCTTGTTTTAACAAGCTAATATTTGGTTTTGACGTAGTATTTGCCCGTGCTGCTGCTTGGCATGGGTTTTGTAAGGGCGCTGCTTGTTGCAGGAACTGTTGTTTAAGTTTAGGCAGCGCTTCCCGTACGTTAGCCAACCATTGTTCCGTCTGTTTAGGGGTAGTTTTTGCTGCTATTTTCCTGCTATTTTGTTGTACTACTTGTTCAAAAAGGGACGCTGTAATACCCTCTTCTTGTCCTGCAGCGATCTTTTTACGGACAGTTTCTATGGCTTTCGTATATAATTCAGCACTTCCAACAATAGCGGATGATGTAGCCTTTGCTATGCCACAAGCTTGAGCCTGTTCTTCTACCTTTGCCATAAATGCATCTACCCATTCATGGGACCGTATACTTAATGCTACATCTATTGCTGGATCATAGGATGGCGTTTGAAAAGCTTTTGGACGGGAGCCTGTCCATTTTCTGGCCAATAAGGAACCCCAGGTCAACAAGCCATTGGTGTCGCTGTTTTTAACCCACTGGTCGCCCATTTCCAATAATGTTGGGCCCGCTGTTGGCCCAATAGGTCGTGCACCTATATGTAGCTGATCACTACAAACGGCTGGTTTTGAAGACAGTGGTCCTCCTAGTGGATCTAACGATACTGGCTTGCTATAGCTACCTACCACTAACTTTTTACCCCATACCCATAGATCACCCAACCAGGTAGTTGGCGTTGGCCTAGCAGCGCTACTGGCAACGAAACCTTCAGCAGGTGCTATGGCTTCTAGGAGGAGTTGTTTTTGATAAGATGCTGCTGTTGGACTTAGCTCGGGTATTTCAGCATGATCCGTTGCAGTGGCTACCGAATCTTTTATCAAAGATGGAAATGCTTTTGGATCTACTAGCTCTTCTACCTCTTCTTCTGAGGCTTTGCTAATTTCACGTTTCTGCCTTACATAGCTTGATAATATTTTGGCGACATTATCCTTTCCATTTGCTTTATCCAAAGCCGTTTTTCCCTCATTGTTCTTTGTTTGTATGAACTCTTTTAACGCTGCTGGGTCACCCTCAAAAGGTTTCAGTAACGCCGGGATAAACTCAGCACGGCCCTTCTCAGCTGCTAGATGCAAAGCAGTCCATCCATCCTTGTTCTGCGTTTGTATAAAAGCTTTTAACGCTGCTGGGTCACCCTCAAAAGGTTTCAGTAACGCCGGGATAACCTCAGCATGGCCCTTCTCAGCTGCTAGATGCAAAGCAGTGTATCCCCCCCACTTTTCCTGCGTTTGTATAAAAGCTTTTAACGC
>DATGWI010000017.1:0-1942 GCA_035299565.1 Amoebophilaceae bacterium
TATATACTCAATCGGAATCAAGATACGGGTTCCAAACGCTGGTCCGTACTGCCAACTGCGCCTTTGAAGAAAGGAGTGAATAGAAAGCATGCTATTGCTTTCCACCTCCTTTCTTCAATCGGCGCTAGATTTTTTTGGTTACTTTTTTGATCCATCCAAAAAAGTAACGCGCGCCCGGCGAGGGCAGGTGAACTAGGTGCGAGATCGTATAACGAATGCGGTATCTTGATTCCGATCGAGTATAGTGCGTTCTAGATTATAAATTCTACCGATTTACAGGTTGATACATTTCTATAATCCCGAATGGACTGAAGTTAAAAGTTAGATTTGAAAGACTAATCCTAGAGCCGAGTGGTAACAATGTTCATCAACCTTACCCGATGTAGCCAAACCCGATGTAGCCAACAAGGCACGTATTTTGTCACTCATAATGTTTTTTTTCTTCTGAATCAGAATTATCGGCAGAGTCATATGACCCTTGTGTAGAAACCTCGGAGTCCTCATTATCGGTAAAGTCTAAATCTGACCATTGTATAGAATCCTCTTGTAACAAATCGTCTAAATTTTGTGTAGTATCATTTATGAAGCGATCAGCCTTTTTTGTGATTGCAGTAGAAGTAAAATAAGATGGGCACTCTGACAAATCATCCCACTCGAATGCTTCTTCTTCTTCTTCTGGACCAGTGTACTCTCCGTTTGAATCAGGATTTATTTTATCAGTCTGATCATCAGTCTGAGAGGCTGTAGAACTCATTTTCACTGGGATATCAGTTGTGGCACCTACAATTTGCGCATTTTTCTGTTGCAAATGAAGAGTTTCAGAACTACCACCAGTTTTGCCAACTGGACCTGGTACGTAGCTTGTCGATACAGCGTGTGACTGTACAGCTAGATATCTTTTCTTCTCTACCCATAGCAAATGATACTGTTTGTTGAGTTGTACCAAACAATAGGTTTCAGGAAAAAGGTCCACATTTCCAGACCAATCTTTTAAAGTAGTTTGTAGCTCATACGCATCCGTTTGCATACTTTTTTCTATTCCCGAAGGACAAATCAACCAATCTCGTGTCTGGACGGGTTGTTCTATGGGTGAATGGCTATGGAGTTTCTGAAAAACAGTTTCTACCAAGGCTCCTAGATCTATTTCCTCTTTTGTAAATACGAAGGAAACCTGCTGCACGGTTTCTCCTTTTGGAACCTGTAGTGTACCCTTTACATCCAGAGGCTGATTTTGTCCATTGCCTTTCCGCACGTAATTCAAAACAGCTGTTAACGAGGAAGGGGTGGTATCAGTATTTTGTTGTGTACTAGATGTAGAAGGTTTGAAAGCCAATTCGCTTGCTTGATCTTTCAACTGTTTTACGAACGGACCATTTATCTCTATAAACGATTCATTGACAGCTAAAAAGAAATCCTTCTCTTTTTTTTCATCGTAAAATTCAATGCCTCTTTCAGAAACCATGCAACTCTTCGGTTCGAAATCAAGAGCCCTATCCATATCCAAAACAAAATAGCAAGGTATCAAGTTGCCATTGAGATCATTTTTTTTGGATTCTACCAAAAACCAGCGTGAGGCTTTGTGACACCATACACCCGTGGCATCTGGCCATATAGGAGACCACGCTACTACTTTTTCTGGTTGTATCGTAGAAAGCTTCTCTTCTGTAGTGCGTTTATTGCTCCTAGTAGATCCTGTAGGCGGCTGAGACCTCATACCCCCTATAACACCGTCTAGGGTACAGCCTGCTTGTAAAGCCAGCAGGAATAGACCTGTTGCGTAAGTCATTTTACTCATACATACATAGGTTTATGGAAAATTTGGAAAATACCTGAAAATATGGCTTCACATAAGGACTTCTAACAGGAGATCTTAGATCAAGTGATATCTGGAAAACCCCAATTTTAACATCGACTATTTTTTAGGACTTACGCAACAGCTCTA
>DATGWI010000018.1:0-3437 GCA_035299565.1 Amoebophilaceae bacterium
CTATCTTGAAGGACTTGGCTTTAGGTCTATAGGACGTATTTTAGGAGTCAGTAATGTAACGGTGTTAAAATGGATCCGTTCAATGGGAGAAAAACTTTTTGAAACAGGCGCTTTGTGGCGACATACAGACCTTAAGTCGGTTGAACAAATTCAACTAGATGCGTTTTGGCACTACGTTAAAAAAAACGAAATAAGCTATGGATATGGGTTGCTATATGCAGAAAAACAAAACAAATACTTGCCATTTTTTGTGGTAAACGAACTCAAGAAGCAGCCAGAAGCATCTGGTCTTTGATAAAAAACTTGCGTCCTAGAACTGTTTTTACAGACAAATGGTCAGCTTATCAGGGCATTTTACCCAAACGTAAGCATGTCGTTGGCAAGCAATATATACAAGCTATTGAAAGTATGAATGCTACTTTTCGTCACTATTTATGCCGTTTTAGACGAAAAACCAAGGGCTATTCTAAGTCTAAACGCATGTTTGAAATTACTTTAGCACTTTTTACTTTTAGAAAATCTATTTTTTGATTAGCAATCCCAAATTTTTTACCCTACATTCTGAACCGATTAAATGATTGAACGAACATGATTTATAAAATAAATGGTTGGTTTTTTTGAAAAAAATGAGCACCAATTAATTTTTTACACCCGATCATCAAATTGTATAATGCCATACCCAAAAAGTGTCCTATTGCATAATAAGCTTGTAATCAACTTATTAAAAGATTCGGAATGTGGAATCGATGAGAACATAGACTTGCTTACCGTGTTGCTGGTAGAGAGGTTTCAACCCAAGCGTTCTAAGGAAGTTTCTACTTGTTGCTGAATGGATTTTGTGCTTATAATCTTAGTAATTTGCCTCCTTGATGCTCCTGTATGTAACACCCGTCTTTTAGGGCAGCAATCTGCAAACGATCAAACAACCTCTCTGTGGGGACAGCATTTACTTCTGCAGCAAAAGATATTGCGACATCGACATATGGAACATTTCGCCCCAACGCCGAGGGGGGGGTGATCAGGATAACGCTAATACGCCAACTGTTTCACCTTCATTGGAATTTTCTGCGTTTGGGGGGGGTATCTTCATTCCATGAGAACGCCAAATTGCTGGACCCATGGTCCTTAAAAAGGCTTCCACTTCCGAGGTTTCTTGATCTTAACAAGATACTTGCTATACTGGGACGTCCATTTACATCAGTCCAGCTGGAATGCCCATTTGCATCAGCCAAGTTGAGGGGTGTCTTGCCATTTTTGTTTTTGGCATTTTGGGTTGCTCCTCTTTCTAGCAATACTTTTACTACTTCTGTATGACCCCTTTCAGCCGCCAAATGGAGTAAAGTATTGCCACGGATGTCTGCTGCATTTATATCTATTCCTTTGATTTTTAATAGGGATTTCAATATTTCTGAAGAGCCTGTTTCAGCAACTGTATGCAGTAGGGTGTTACTCCAGTCATTTTTTACATTGACATCTTCCTCTGCATCGAATAATTTTTTTATAAATGAGATGTAATTTTTTTCAAATGCAGCCTCCAGAAGCGTTTGATTGTACTCGTTCCCTTCAAGTACTTCTATCGCTGGAAGTTTCATTAAAACCTCTGCGATCTTCATGCGTGCGTGCGCCACGGCTGTGTAGAGTGCTGTTTGTCCCTCGTTGTCTTTTTGGTTTACATCAATCCCGCTCACGGCAAGCAATTGCTGAACCACGGTAAGAAGCCCTTGCTCAACAGCCAACTGGAGGGCTGACTTGCCAGCTGCATCTTGGGCGTTGACGTTGAGGGTACTGTTAGCAAGCAATGCTTCCAAGAGTTTCGGGTGGTTACCTAAAATGGTATGGTGTAATAGCGGAGTCCCATCCTGGTCTATGTAATTAATCCAATTGTCTCCGCTTTCTTTCCACAGCAAGTGCCGGATAGAGAGAGGATGATCGGTCTGCAGGGCGCAGTCGAGTAGGGTTTGGCCTTCAGCGTCTTTGCTGTAGAGGTCTACTGAGACGTTGCCTTTGCGTACCATAGCAGCGATACATGTATAGGCTTTTCCTTGCAAAGCTCCCCGAAGCGGTCGGTCGATATTGTGGATATAGGTGATGCAGTCTACATTAGCACCTTTGTTTACCAACTGGGCTATAACTTCGAAGTGATTTCCTTCAAGCGCAAAACAAAGGGGCGTATGGCCTTCTTGATTTTCGCTATTGGCATCGCTACCAGCTTGGAGCAATTCTTTTACACAGTGCGTGTGCCCTTGTGATGCTGCCCAATGTAACGCCGTTTTACCCGTGGCGTCGCAATCGCCTATGACAGCGGATTGTTCAGAAATCAACGCACGCAAAACGTCTAACGCATTGCTCCATGCCGCGATGTGTATGGGTTGTATGTAAGAATTTGTCTCATTCATAAGGGATCGTGCATCCGCTCCATAACCCAAGAGCAACCGAACAGACTCTATGTTTCCTTGAAATACAGCCAAATGCAGGGGAGTGATGTTCCCGTCCATGGGCTTGTTGATCCATTGGAAATTGGTTGTGATCCACTCGGCTAATTGGGTCGTGTCTCCTTTGTAGGCCGCGTAATGTAGCTTGTATTCGTCTAAAAGCGTTTTTTCTTTGACGCGTTCTGCGAGTTTTTCACCTGTTTTTCGAATTACATCAACCCAGTCTAGCTTTTCGGAGCTAGCATTGATGGACGTAGAGACAACGGCTACTGGTTCTGTTTGCCTTGGGACATTGATACCATACTGAACAGCTTTACTGCATGCTGTAAATGTAACTAGAACTAGGCATATATTGGCATAGGGATTTCGAATTTGCCGCATACGTTTTTTGGTTTTGTTGTTTCTTTTACCGTTTTGACTTGTTAATCTTGTTACTAGTTTTTTACTAGAGGTGTTGCGTAACCCATTTTACCCATCAATAAAATATTTTATGGAAATTTTGGAAAAATATTTGAGAATAAAAATACTTGAGAATATGGCTTGCTATAATCACTTCTGACAGAAGACCTCTGATACTGAAGACTCCCAAAATTCAAATTTTTATTTTTTAGACTTACGCAACAGCTCTGCTGTTATGTCCACAAATGTATACAAAAATAGTTTCACGTGCAACTGACGCATGGCCATGATCCTCTTATACATACAGGGGATATCCGTTACATCCATCTTATTGAGTCAACTGAAAAAAGTCCTCGGTTGACATAATATTTCTAATTGACAATCAAAATATAAAAATTATTATAGAGCATAATAGCACTTTGCATGTAAAAAACTTCTTGATTTACACGTAAATTAAAATACCATAATAGACCTGTTGCGTAAGTCCGATGTGTAGCAAATGATTCAGTAAGTATAAGCGGTTCTAGGTTTTTTTCTATGTTTTATGCCACCCTTTCCCTGAGTGCAACAGCATGATTAAGGTTCACTAGCCCAGTCACGATGCTA
>DATGWI010000019.1:0-8130 GCA_035299565.1 Amoebophilaceae bacterium
GAAGAGGAGGACGCATTTTCTGACCCTTGTTGATTGTCTGTCCAGTAAGCCATCCACCTATCCTTGTTTTTCTGAGGGCAGGTAGTAATGTGGTGATTGTGCTTGTGACAGTAGCTGCATTTGGTGAACCTTGGTGGCTTGAGGATGTAGGCTTTTTCTGAGTCATGGATTGGTTAGGGGTTGATGAAACATCCTGTCCAATGAAGGAGCCTATGTTCCTTAGGATCCATGGCTGCTTCAGGGGTCAAGATTGGTGTGGGCCTAGGAGGAGCAGGGGGAGAAGGGGCTCTCTCCCTTTCCAAGATAGGAATAGATTCCCAGTCCTCATCTTGGCCCTCAACAGGGATGCCTGCATAGTAGGCTTTCCCATTTTCAGGGTACACCCACCCAGGCTGAGGGGATGAGTGAGAGATAGTGGAGGGTGCAGGGGACCCAGAGGGATGGAGTTTGTTGTATTCCTCATGGGCCCTTCTTTGAGTAGAAGTGGTAGGGGTGTCAGAGAGGGTGTCAGAGGTGACAGAAGAGGTAGAGGCAGAGGTAGAAGGACGCATTTTTGGGTCTTTGGTTTGGGATCTGGTGGTTGCAAAGGAGGAAATTTCAGAGGGTTGCTGGGAAAGTTGGAGAAGTGTTTGTGCTGCTGAGATTTGACTGGGTGTATACATATAGTTGTCTACTTTGCTGTTGATGAAGTCTGATCTAGAGGGAATCAATTGGGGGTTTTTAAACACTCTGGATAGAGCATCTGCAATAACATTTTTGTCCCCTCCAAGATACTGTATCTTGCAGTCAAATTGGCTTATGGTGTTTTGCCATCTTGCCTGTTTCTCCTGAAGATCATATTGCAGCATGAACGTAATCAGGGGCTTGTGATCTGTGAGAATTGTGAATGTTGTCCCAGTTAGGATAGGTCTGAAATGTTCCAATGCATCCACAATTGCAAGGAGTTCCTTGTTGAATGTGGTGTAATTTTGTTGAGCTGGATTGAACTTCCTAGAATGGAATCCTGCAGGTCTCAGCTTATCAAGTGTGGGTCCTTGTCCTACCCATGCACCTGTGCCAATAGTACTGGCATCAGTGATAAGGTAAATTGGCTCATCACTTGTGTAACTGAGGGGTTTTATGATACCTCCTGCAGATACCAAATCCTTGCACTGTTGAAATGAGGTGTCATGTAGGGGTCTCCACTCCCATGCAGCAGTGGCACCACACATTTCTGTGAGTGGGGCTGCTGTAGTTGCCAAATGGGGAAGGAATTGGCTGAGATAGTTGACTAATCCCATAAATGATTGAAGAGATTTTCTGTTAGGGGGTGTTGGCCAATCTAAAATCTCATTAATCTTTTTCTCCTCTGGTTTCAGTCCTTCTTTAGTGATTACATGGCCTAATGCATGTAATTCAGAGGGTAAAAATTGCGACTTGCTCTTTGTTGCAAAGAATTTGTGTTGTTGAAGTCTGGTTAAAACTTCTTTCACATGCATGATGTGATCCTGGTATGTGTGACTGAAGATAAAAATATCATCTAGGTAGACATACACTGTCTTACCCAGAAGATCCCTGAATAAGTGATTCATCACTTTCATGAAGGTGGCTGGGGCATTGCAATCTCCTTGTTGCATGACCCTTGTTCTGTAGGTTCCAAATGGTGTGATAAATGAGGTATATTTTTCATGGTCAGGGATTATTCTGACATTGTGATAGCCATCACTAAGGTCGATTTTGGACCTGTATGGGTGCCTGGCAATCTGATTTAGAATGCTTTTTTGGTCAGGGATTGGAGTGGGGTCAGGAATAGTGTTGTCATTTCTTGCTCTCAGGTCATGCAGGAACCTTGCTTCATTAGGCTTGTCATTTTTTGGTATCATGAATAGGGAGCAAGCTGACGTATCCTGAGCCTTGTACACTCTTCCTGACTCCTCTTCCCTCACCAATTTAGTGTATAGTTGGTCCAGAAATTTTTCCTTAGGCTTAATTGGGACTGGTTTTTGAGGGAGGTTGGGATCCTTGAGTCTGATCTCATGATTAATTTCTCTGAGTGGTGGCAGAGCCACTGGTTTCTCCTTTGGGAATAGCTCAGGGAAATCATCAAAGGGGTTGTAAGCCTCATTAATTTCAGTGGCTGCAGCTGAAATAATTTTGCTTATGTTGTGTAACTGTTGATCATGTTGAAAATTTTTCTCATGGAGAGAATTTTCTTCATGATGATCCTTAATTTCCTTTGGGTTCCAGGGTTGCAGCTGAAACCTTTCCTTGTAATGTGGTTTGATACTTGCATATCCTTTTGCCACATCAATAATGGCCTTATTTGTTGACAAGGCTGGGTGTCCTAAAATAACATCCCAGGCAGATAGTGCAACAACAAAGAAGATCCTTTCCTCTTGGTGCCCAATCCAGTCTAGTTTGACTTTGACATAGGATAGGCATGAGCCCCTAGACCCTTTTACAGTCATACTAACTGTAATAGGCTTGTCTAGTGCAATTTGAGGGATATTGTATGTTGTGCAAAATTTTGAACTGATAAGATCCCCCCCTGTAGTCTGATGATCTACAAGGGTCTTTGCAGGGTGGCCATTAATTTTAGTGCTGACTAGAAGGTGGTCTGATAGTGGGTCTGCTGATTTTAATCTTGGCTGATAAGAGTTTTTCTTGCTTGTCTTTTTTTCTTCATGTTGTGTAACAGGTGCTTTCTTTAGTGTTTGAGCTGCAGTGCTTATCTCAGGGGGTGAAATTTTTTCTTGCACACTAGTGGCAGCACTAGAAATGCGTTTTTTATTGGGGCAGTTGTTGGCTCTGTGCCCCTCTTGTCTGCAGTAGAAGCATGCACCTCTTTTGGCTAGTTCTTCCTTTTCATGTGGTGTGAGTTTTTTGAACTTAGATTGTGTTGCCTGTTTTGGTATGTAGTTCCTGGTGTCCCTAGTATTTGTATGCCTGTAGGTGTGCCTTGCAGGGTTATTGTAATTTGCTGATCCTTGGTTGTGGTTTCTGGATTCCCTTGTATCCTTGTTGTGCTTATTTTTTGCCTTAGATTGCTTAATTTTTCTTTTTTCATATAGTGCTGAGTCATATTCCACTGCAATCTCCACAATCTGGTCCCATGTCATGGATCTTTTAATGAGTGGCTGGGTGGCTGCCCTCAGCTCACTATCCATGGCATCCCTTAATTTGTTGTACATTTGATTGTGTGTGATGTCAGGCAATTTTTCTTTCATTTCTGCAATATCATTGGCCACATCCATGATCTTTCTAACCCTGCCATCCTTGACTTGAGTGATTTTCTCAAACTCATTCCACAGATCATCTGTGCTGGTAGGGGGAAGGCAAAATTTTCTCAGTGCAGGGAAAAATTTTGCTAATCCTGGTGGGTTTTCTTGTCTTTTCCATCTTGAGTGAAATTGTTTGGCTGCACCTTCCATGTAGTGTCCAACAGCTAGCATGGTATTGGTGTCATCCCTATCATACCCTGCATTTTCCAGAAATTCAATAATTTGCTCCACCCAATTATCAAATTCAATGGCTTTAGTCCATTTTCCTCTGCCACTAAATTTAGGTGGGTCAGGTAATTTGATAGGTTTGAAGGGTTTGTTGGTTCCAGGGGTTGCAGATAGTGCAAAACGTCTTGGTGGTGCAGGTGTGTCTCCTTTTCCCCAATCTCTCCAGGGGTCACTATTATCTGAGGGGGCTGGAGATCCTGGTGGGCTTGGAGAAGGTGGGGGTGGACTAGTTTGTCTACCCTTGCCTTTTTCCTTTCTTCTTTTTTCTGCATGTAATTTATCCATGATTACTTTTGCAATCTGTGCAAATTCCTGGGGTGTGAAACTGTTGACAAGATCTGCTGCTGAATTGAAGGCTGGAACTTCCTCTTCTAGCTCTAGTTCACTGTCCTCATCATGGGTTGATGCAGGTTGTTGATTTTTTCTAGTGCTAGGGCCAATTCCAGGAGAGTGTCTTCCTTGTTCTGGTAGGGATCCCCTGTTGAAGTCAACAGGTGAGTGATTTCTTTGTTGAGGTGGAGGTGGTACCACAAAACTAGTGGTCTGGGTTTGAGTTGCCATTTTGGTATGAGGGGTTTTTAATGGGATGTTTGATTTTAAATTTGGTGTAACAGGTACCAGGGGTTGATGCAGTGGCAAAAGTGGGGCACTTGACACTGCCTCCTCAAATGATCCTGGTAATACTGGGTGCTGTCTATGTGTTGGCTGAAACAGGGGTGATTTTCCTTGTGTTGGTGGCTGGTAAGTTGTGTAAGGTGGAAATCTTGGCCTGTTTAAGCCTAGTGCTGAGGTGAGATTTGATGGTCTAGTTGCAGGAGGAACAGGGGTTTCCTCTTCTTGGCTGCTTTCTGATCCTTGTTGTTCTTCAAGGTTACTGGTAGTACTATGTATGCTTGGAGGTGGGGGAACACTGGGTTCCCTGCTACTAGCCCTGCTAGTATTTCTGGAAGTGTGCCTAGAGTGTATTCTACTCCTAGGTTCTGGATTATCCTGCAGGGGGATTTCTGGCTCAATCCCAGAAATTCTTCTTGAGGTCCTAGTTGGTTGCTCCACTTTTGCTGACTGGGTACTCTAGTCTTGCTAGAGTAGATTACTGTAAGATTGTGGACGCAATTTTTTGACTTTGGTGTAACTGATTATGCAGGATAAGTGGGGACAACTGGTCTAGGTTGACAAGCCCACTAGAGCTCTGTAATTTCTGAAGGTGGTACCAAACTGAAAATTTTTTCTTCTGATAAGTGCACTAACTGATAACTAATCTACCTTCAAGGGTGATCAATCCTTGTGGTGTGGGAGATTAGCTTAACAAGAGGGTATTTTTAGAATATACTTACTAATTTGTAGGTAAAAAAAATGTAAGTGTGGGCCAAGTCTAGAATGCACATACAGGGTTATATCTGACCACCCTTATGTGACTAGACTATGGTTTAGAGACTTTAGAACTCACTTAGCAACACCAAGAAGGAGTTGAAAATGCGTCCTAAAGTTTCTATGTTGTAAGGTAAAGAATTGTTCAAGTAAAAGAATCTATTATCACTGATGCCAAAGTGATAATAGCAGGAGGAGAGAAGAGAATTACCAGTGTAGCTAGTATATTGTAATGTTGCTAGACTAGTTGACGGTTTCAAGAAGGCATGGCCTCTAAAATCCATCAAGATACTAGGTCTTTTATAGACACTAGTCCAGAAACGTGTGAGTCATAACTAGATACAAAGGATGAGTCATAAACAGGAAGAGTCATACTATGAGTCACAAAATGTGAGTCATATATGACATGTCAATCAATGACATAACTTATGAGTCACGTCTGATCACACTGTGAGTCAGAGGTGAGTCATATAACAGGAGGTGACTCATAACCTAAGAATAGAAACAGAAAAGAACTTGCTAGAACTGAACTGAAACATGATGTAATCAGGAGTCACAAGTGTGACTCAGAAACAGTAAGACGCTTTTAAACAATCAGAATAAACAAGAACGAGAACGTTTTCAAGCAATAAACAAGTAACAGTAATAACTTTTAACAATTTCTGAAGGATTAAGGCATTTCCTTACATCCTTCCCTCACCAAAGTTCCCCCCCATATTTTTGGTATTTTTTGATGAAAAAACAACTCAAGAGTAGAGAGGTATAATCAAAGACGCATTTTTTGCAATCAGGTAACACAGAAACACAACTCATTTGAAAAAAACAGGGAAAAAATTGAGTGAAAACTTTTTGCAGGGAAAATTTTGTTTTTTTTTTTCAGTTGTCTTACCAGGGTTTATGGCTCACCCTCAACCACACCTGTCCACCCCTGCTAGTACCAACAAATGAAAAAGCGAAAATTGGTTATCTGGTCACCACCCACAGCCAGAGAATGAGAAATCCTTCAAAAGAAGCCAGGTTATAGTCCAGGCTGGACTCAATCATGGATCATCTTACCATTCTTAAACAGGTAAGTCTTTCCACCATAGTGGAAGGATCCAATGTTTCTTCTCATAGGTGCCTTGCCCTTCTTAGCACCTTTTCTGCCCCTAGTCTTCTTGGCTGGACCCACATCTCCTCTCTTCTCAAGGTATTCCTTGACATCATCCTGGTCCAAATTTTCCTCAGGTTCCCAGGAGTCATATTTTTGATCCCAGCCCTTCCAGCCAACCAAGAACTCTCTCTTTCCTGTCGTCCTGTTGGTTCTGTAGTCTAGGATGCCAGAAATAGACCATCTTTCATCCTCAAACTCAGGCAGGGGTCCAGGTTGTAGGTTAGCCCTACCAGGAAAAAGTTTGTCATCATTTGCATGGTAGGGTTTCAGGAGGGAGGAGTGGAAGACAGGGTGAATAGAGGAGAGTTCCTCAGGCAGGGCGAGTTCATAGTTGTCTGTTTGAGGCCAAGCTCTGAGTACCTCAAAGGGTCCAATAAAGTTGGGGGCAAATTTGGGGTAGGAGGTGGCAAGGGGCAAATTGGTGGTGGAGAGGAGAACTTGGTGCCCTGGTTTGTGCATGGGGGCTACCCTCCTTCTCTTGTTGGCTTGGTGGGCCTGCTGCATCCTTGCTTTAGTGAGTGCAGTCCTGGCTTTCTGGTGCCCCTGCAGCAGATGAAGAATTCTGTCCTCAACTGCAGGTACCTTGGTAGGGGCCAGGGTTGCCAACTCATCAGCAAAGACAGGGTCAAAGCCATACACCACTGTGAAGGGGCTGACACCCAGGGACGCATTTTTGGACCTATTGAGTGCAATCTCAATAGAAACTATGTTCTCCACCCAGTTTGTCTTGCCCTCCAACAGCATAGCCCTGCAGATCCCCAGTAGTGTCCTATTGGTTCTCTCTGTCTGACCATCTGTTTGGGGGTGGTAAGCAGAGGACATGGATTGATGCATGCCTAGCTTATCACAGAATGCAGTCCACCAGGCACTAGTGAATTTGGGGTCCCTGTCAGAGACAATCTCCTGTGGCAGACCCTTGTGCCTGTAGATCTGTTCCAAGAATAGATCTCCTAGTTCAGGGGCTCTGACCTCCTTCCAAGTTGGGATAAGCTTAGTTTCAGAGCTAAGCCTATCCATGACCACCCACAGGTTGTCATATTGCCTACCCTTGTGCCAGACAGGGGGCATGGAGAGGAAGTCACAGCAGATGGAAACCCATGGTCTCTTGGGAATTGGGAGGGGGTGAATGAGTCCAGCAGGGGCCTGAGTGGAAGGTTTAACCTTTTGACATAGGTCACAACTCTCCACATATTTCTGGACGTACTGGTACATCCCTTTCCAAGTAAAACAGTCCTTGAGGAATTCCCAAGTCCTGACAGCACCACCATGTCCTGTGGCCCTGTGTGCTGACTGGACCAAAAATTCCTCAAGTTCAATCCCCAGGGCCTGAACCTTGTAGTTGCAGGGGACAGCAATCCTCCATTTTTCTCCCACCTTGTGATACAACACATTCCCTTGCTTCCAGTACTTGCCAGGGGTAGGATCATGAAATTCCCAACAAAGTTTAGGATCATCCATGTATGCCTCAACAATTTTTTCATCCCATTTGACAAAGGTAGTAATGAGCTCAGGGAGGTGCTCAATTACAGGGATGGTGCCTGTCTCCTCAAGATTTTCCTTTCTAGCCCCTGCTTCCATTGTTGAGTCAGACAAGGTGTCATACCCTGTCCCATACTCATTTCTGAAAAGGGGCTGAGTGGGGGCTTCATGGTTTGGTGCATCAGCTGAAAATGATAGGCTGACAGGAGGTGGTGTGGGAGCAGGTGGCATGGGTTTGAGAGGCTGAATGGTGGTAGGGATAGAGTTGGTAGAGGAGGAAGAGGAAGACGCATTTTCTGACCCTTGTTGATTGTCTGTCCAGTAGGCCATCCACTTATCCTTGTTTTTCTGAGGGCAGGTGGTAATGTTGTGATTGTGCTTGTGACAGTAGCTGCATTTGGTGAACCTTGGTGGCTTTAGGATGTAGGCTTTTTCTGAGTCATGGATTGGGCAGGGGTTGATGAAACATCCTGTCCAATGAAGGAGCCTGTGTTCCTTAGGATCCATGGCTGCTTCAGGGGTCAAGATTGGTGTGGGCCTAGGAGGAGCAGGGGGAGAAGGAGCTCTCTCCCTTTCCAAGATAGGAATAGATTCCCAGTCCTCATCTTGGCCTTCAACAGGGATGCCTGCATAGTAGGCTTT
>DATGWI010000020.1:0-5155 GCA_035299565.1 Amoebophilaceae bacterium
AAAATTGGGGGTTTCCAGATATCACTTGATCTAAGATCTCCTGTTAGAAGTCCTTATATGAAGCCATATTTTCAGGTATTTTCTAAACCTTCCATAAACCTATATATTTATGAGTAAAATGACTTACGCAACAGGTCTAGTTAAAAAACTTTAAACAACAATTTTTTGGTGGGTTTGCATCCAGTCAAAAGTAGGCAGCAAACATAGCGCTTTTTCAAAACAAAGCACTGAACCTTACTTCCATTTAGTCCTTATTTTTTTATTGTTTTCAAAACAAACTATATTTGTTTTGGTACTGGCCAAGTTGCGCTGTTGCACTGCCTCAAGTTACCGACTATGCTTTTCTACAAATTATGAACGAACGGAAAATCATACAAAAACTTTGGCATTTGTTTTTAATAGGCCTATTTCTTGTCCCTATTTATATTTTTTCTGTTCAAGTCGATTTTTGCAACCTATATGGGGGAATGCCTTCCATGGAGCTATTGGAAAATCCACAGAGTGAACTTGCATCCGAACTTTATTCGGCCGATGGATTGCTGCTTGGAAAATATTTTCGAAACAACCGCAGTCCAGTACAGTATGCAGACATTTCTCCTACGATGATTCAGGCATTGATCGCTTCTGAAGACTATCGATTTGAACAACACGCTGGTATAGACCTTTTTGGGCTTTCACGGGCTTTTTTTCTATCTGTTCTATTGCAACGCAAAAAAGGAGGAGGAAGCACCCTGACGCAACAACTAGCCAAAAACCTTTTTAATACACGTGGAGAACTGGATTATAGAGGGAAGCTTAGCAACATACCCCTATTGGGGAAGTTTAGTGTGAAAACCAAAGAATGGATCTTAGCGGTGCAACTGGAGCGTGCCTATACGAAGCAAGAAATCCTATCCATGTACCTCAATACCATTACCTTTGGAAGCAATACCTTTGGGATCAAAGTAGCCGCACAAACCTTTTTTAACAAAACTCCTGCCGAATTGCGGGTAGAAGAGTCAGCCTTATTGGTAGGTGTTTTACGGGCTCCTACGTATTACAGCCCTATCAAGCACCCAGTTAGAGCAAAACGTGTTCGAAATGTAGTGTTGGCACAAATGACCAAACATGGGTTTCTAACACAAACAGAATATAATTTACTTTCCGAAGCACCTATTGAACTGCATTATCAAAAAGAAAATTATACACAAGGATTGGCTCCCTATTTTAGAGCTACTGTCAGAGAATTTCTCTTAAAGTGGACCAAAGAAAATGGATACGATTTGTTTTCAGATGGATTGCGTATCTATACTACCATTGATAGCCTCGTGCAAAAGCATGCAGAAGCAACCTTAAGAGAACACATGATGCGTTTGCAACAAACGTTTGATGCCCATTGGGAAGGCCGAAATCCTTGGATCAATGAAAAAGAACAAGAAATAGAAGGTTATATTGATAAGGAAATAAAAAGGACAGATCTATACAAACAATTGGTACAAAAATATGGAACCGATACCGCTGCCATAGATAAGGTATTAAATAGCCCCATCCCTACCGAACTTTTTTCTTGGAATGGGCCTATAAAGACGGTTATAAGCCCATTAGAAGCCTTCAAATACAACCGAAAAATCTTACGAGCTGGTTGCTTGGCTATGGATCCGCATACAGGACATATCAAAGCATGGGTGGGCGGTATTGACTATAAATTTTTTCAATACGATCATGTCAAAAGAAGCAAGCGGCAAGCTGGATCTACGTTTAAACCTATCGTATATACCGTAGCATTGGATAATGGTTATCTTCCAACGGATTTGGTAGTGGATGAGCCTGTTCCTTTTGCAGAACCCAATGGAAGGGTCTGGACAGCACAAAATGCTTGGAAGTCTTATTCTGGAAACAAATATACACTACGGTATGCCATGGCGAAATCATACAACTCCATCACTTCCTACCTTATCAAACAACTTACGCCTCAATTGGTAGTAGAATATGCACACCGGATGGGTATAAAGGGACCGTTGGATCCAGTGCCTGCTCTTTGTTTGGGATCGAGCGATGTGTCTATTTACGAAATGGTCGGAGCATATAGTACTTTTTTAAATAAAGGAGTCTGGACAGAGCCTTTCTTTGTTACGCATATTGAAGACAAAAATGGGAATATCCTACAAACATTTCGCCCACAACACCAAGAAGCCATTCATCCAGATACAGCTGATATGATGATGTACATGCTGCAAGGTTCTCTAGAAGAAGGCGCATTGGATGGTGTAGCCAAAAAGCTGAGGGCAGACAACGACATTGCGGGTAAGTCTGGGACCACGTCCAACCAGTCTGATGGATGGTTTATTGGACTGACTCAGAACCTTTGCGTAGGGGTTTGGGTAGGTGGAGAAGACCGATGCATTCATTTTCGAGATTTTCACTTGGGCAGTGGTAGTGCCACAGCTCGACCCATATGGGAACAATTTATCTTAAAACTATACAACGATCCACACGTAGCCTATCAAAAAGGTCCTCTGACAAGCAACGGTACATTGTCTGAAAAAGTCAAAAAGATCATCCAAAGCAGAAACAAGGCTGTTCTTGAACAACTCCCCGGAAGGCCCTCGGGAAACACACCCCCATTGCGTCCCAGTGACCCTGCTCAACCATCTGTTGTATTGGATGTAGATAAGATCTATTAGACGTGTTTCGTAAGTAGGTTTTTTTCGAAATTTTGCATTAAAATCCATACAATAGGGGAGATACATTTTGTCAATCAGTCATCTGACCAAGTTTTTGGATGAAATTGATACAAGTGGGTAATCAGAAGCAAGTAATTGCTGGCTATGGACTCTAGGGCGCAGGCCAGTTTGTTATTCGGGAAGTATGCTTTGACAAGCGATATCCCTACTAAAAGCATTGCCTAATGGGTAAATCCTTGCGTCATGAAAATGAGTCATGCCAGGTGGGCTTGTTACGTTTCCATTTTCGTTTCATGTGCAACCCGATCCAGCAACTGTTGCTCGAATGACTTACTGGTACGGGCACCTAACTTTTTCATCTTTTCTGCCCGGGCTATCAAACTGCCCCTGCCTTCATAGAGCTTTTTGGTTGCTTCTAGATAGTTTTTTTGGGTCAAATCAATTTGTCGTCCGACTCCTTTGAGATCCTCTACAAAAGAGACAAATTTGTCGTACAAGGCGCCTCCTTGGTGCGCAATTTCCAATGCGTGTTGGTTTTGGTGCTCTTGACGCCAGATGTTTGCAATGGTACGCAGCGTAGCAATTAAATTCGTAGGAGATACAATGACAATGTTGCGTTCATAGGCTTCGTTAAAAATCGAGACCTCTTCTTGTATGGCTAGGGCAAAAGCAGGCTCTATCGGTATGAACATCAGGACAAAGTCCAATCCTTGGAGGTCGTACATCAGTTGGTATTTTTTTTCACTTAATGTTTTAATGTGCCGTTTGATGGAACCAATGTGTTGCTTCAGGTGCAGGGTCCGTTGGGTAGGATCTTCGGTATTAAAAAAGAGCTCGTAATGGGTTAACGATATCTTTGCATCGATCACCACTTGTTTTTTGCCAGGCAAGTGAACCACCACATCGGGTTGAAAACGTTGTCCATTTGGGTCTGTAACAGACGTTTGAACGGCATATTCTCTGTTTTTTACCAGTCCAGATTGTGCCAATATATTTTCCAAAATAAATTCGCCCCAACCACCTTGGAATTTCGAATCACCTTTGATGGCCTTGGTTAGGCTTTCTGCTTCATGGGTGATTTTTATATTGAGTTCGTGCAACTGCTTTAATTCGGTCCGTAAGGCTACATTTCGAGCCAAGCTTTCTTGATTCACGTGCACCACTTGCTTTTCAAAAGCAGTAATTTTTTCCCCCAAAGGAGTCAACAAACGTTCCATTTGAAGGTGGGCATGGTCTGTAAACTTTTTGCTTTTTTCTTCCAAGAGTTCGTTGGCAATGTTTTTAAACTGTACGGTCATCTGGCTTTGAAGGTGTTCAAAGGTGCGTTCTCGCTCTTTAAGCAAGGTTGCCAAATGTTCATGAGCTGCTTTTTCTACAACAAGCTCGTTGCTTGCCTGCATGCAACGAGCTTGAACCAATGTATGTTCGTTTTTCTGTTGCAGCAAGGCTTGTTCCAGCCGTTCAATGGTGTGGTGTAGCGCTGTTACAGTCACTTTGCGTAAGGTGTAGGCAAACAAGCCCCCAAGGAAGCATCCAAATAGGAACGCACCAACTAGGAGCAGCATACATGACATATTTTTGTAGAATGTTTTGTGTTGCTTACCATAAGACCATTACAATAGAGTTGTTCCATAACCAGGCTTGGAAGGATCAGGTCGTAGGGACGCCATCCTGCATCTTCATTGCACTGTAGTATACAGGAAGGTATTTCCGTACGCAAACCCTTCCTGTCTTTGCATATGCTCTGGCTTTTCATGTCGAAATACCATCATGAACCAATACAACGTTCCATTGCAACAGCCGCATCATGCCAAAATCATCTAAAGTACCAAGCAAAAATTGCTGTAATTTCTTGGTATAAAGTTCGTTTAAAGGGAACTACAAGAACTACCAATTCGTTTGGATCTACCCATTTCCATGCATCAAACTCAGGAAGAGGTTGCTGGACATTTATCTCAGAATCGTTTCCTAGAAACTCAATTAAAAACCAACGTTGCAACTGTCCTTGATAGAGCCCATTAAATGCTTCTTGTTGTATATCATTCGGAAATGCATACTGCAGCAAGCCTACAGATGCTGCTACAATACGCCCGTTTGTGGTGCCAATTTCTTCTTGCATTTCCCGGAATACAGCCGATTCTGGGTCTTCCCCTGCGTCGATACCGCCTTGGGGGAGTTGCCACAGTTGGGATGGCGTAGTAGTAGAAGAAGGACGATTCATTCTTTTTCCTACCAGTACCTTCTTATGTTTGTTTACAATCATAAGGCCTACGCCCAACCTGTACGTATCCCTTTCCATAGATTTTTGAATTCAAGCAAAAAAAAAACGGGAGTTCTATTCTTTGTACTTAAATATACTCAATTAAAATGAAGATGCGGAATTTAAGACCTGAAAATTATCGTTAATTCTGGTATCCATTTTAGGCTTTATCTCCTCCCAAGTATGGGTAAAAAAATGCATAATAGCCTCTCGAAACAATTTAAAAGTAGGA
>DATGWI010000021.1:0-1651 GCA_035299565.1 Amoebophilaceae bacterium
GTAAGGCGAGTGAACTCGCATATCCCCAAGTGGTACACATGGGGTGGGTGGGCTGATGTCATGTTGTGTTAGAGGAACAAAACAGGAGGGAAAATATTTGTTGATGCTTCAAAAATTGGCAGAAGCATATTAGTTGATACTGTTACAGTCAAAGCTAAAAATGTTTGATTTTGTTTCTGCAGACCATCTGCTTTGCTTCTCAATGATGGCATTCTCATCCCCTCCAGGGGCACCCCTGATGAGAAACAGTGGCAGAAAGCTTTGGGTGCTGGGGGCCCTTAGCCACCATCTGAAGAATAAACTCAGCTTCTGATTCTCCATTTTTTTATATTTTTAAATATCATTGGACAGCTCTCAAAAATTCCAGTACAACTGTTAACAGTTTTTTCTTAGTTTACATTTTTTTGAATCTTATAAGCAATTGAAAAGGCATTCATTGCGAGCTTTCAAATGTTTTTTTTTACATCAAAATTGGATCATTAGAGACTGAGCAATCACAATTTGACATGCAAAAAGCAAAGAAATTTGAACAGTGATAGCTCAGCCCCTAATTGTCCAATATCAATTTTCAAGAACCACTTGAAAGCTCTTAAAAATGTGTTCTGTTTGACATGTGTTACAAAATTCTTTTTTGAGTTGCCATTTAAAAAAAATAAATATTATTTCCTGTATTTTCAAATTTTGCCAACTTATAATTTTTAAATTACCCATGAAGTAGGCCCATCAGAAAGCACTTTTTGAGGGCTTTCAAATAGTTTTTTTAAAATTAAAATACAACAATTAAGACCTGAGTTATCACTGTTTGAAATGCAAAAAGCGAAGAATTCAAACAGCAATAGCTCAGCCTCTAATAGTCCAATGTTCGTTTTAAAAACACCATTGAAAAGCTGTCAAAAAATGCTATTCAGTGGTTTTTTCAAGATTGAAATCGAACAATTTAAAGCCAAGATATCACCGTTCAACTTTGAACAGGTATAGCTCAGTCCATAATGGTCCAATTTCAGTTTTCAAAAAACCATTGGAAAGCTCTTAAAAAATGCTATCCAATGGTTTTTTCGAAAGTGAAATTGCATGATTAGAAGCTGAGATATCGCTGTTTTCATTTGCGCGTCCGAGCAGCACGCCGCTTCCATCTCCCCCAAAACCGCGGACAACCAGGAAAATCAAAAACGGCCGTTTGCACGGCCGCCGCGCCGCGCAAACGGCACACAGGAAGTTCCACTCCAGGCACTGAACAATCGGGACTCACTAAAACAGTCATATCTCAGCCCCTAATTGTCCGATTTCACTTTTGAAAAAACCGTCAGAAAGCTCTCGAAGAATGCCATCTTATGGACAGGGTCTCAGTGTTGGATGCCTTCGGCATCTAACACTGTGGCCGTTTTTGATTTTCTTGGTTGGTCCTCACCTTCAATAACCCCAAAGTGTACCACTTGGGGAATCTAACTACTATCTACTATCTAACTACTATCTACTACTATCTATAACACACAAAAAACACAACAAGGAGACAAGGAGAAACCACAATCAGGGGGAAAAAGATGAACAGTAACTGTGTCAGACGCCTTCGGCGTCTGACACAGCATGTCCGTTTTCTATTTTTGTGGTGATCCTCACCTTGAATAACCCCAAGTGTACCACTTGGGGAATT
>DATGWI010000022.1:0-13381 GCA_035299565.1 Amoebophilaceae bacterium
AATTGGGGGTTTCCAGATATCACTTGATCTAAGATCTCCTGTTAGAAGTCCTTATATGAAGCCATATTTTCAGGTATTTTCTAAACCTTCCATAAACCTATATATTTATGAGTAAAATGACTTACGCAACAGGTCTAATGGTGACAGATCTGCTATACATGGACACACCAGAATCGTGCATCTTGGTGCCATAGTTGTTGCGCAGCAATTGCAAGGTAGCTTCGAGTTCACTTGTGTAAATAAATAGACCATTATTGGACAAATAAGCATACTTCATGCGCAATGCATCGGATTGTTGGCAATGCAAAGGGGAAAGGGGAGCGATTTTAGGCAATTGTTGAGCAATTGCTTGTTGAATTTTCTCTACATCAATGGGTAATATGATGTGTATGGGTCCGAGGCCTTGTTCGTGCTTGCGTGTATTTTTATTGTTTCTTCTTTGGCCTGGATGTGCAGGTACTCCCAATTGGAATTGGACATGGCCATAATGACCGCTTACAATTGTTTTTATTTTGTCCTTCAGTGCATTTTGTGTTTTAAGGAATGTTTCTTCTTCACGATCTATATCTTCGGTATCTGTATAAAGTGGTTTTATAGGGGGTATATGGGTAATGTTCGAATCCTTATTTCGAATAAGCAAGGCTACAGCGGGGTAGGTGATGGGCTTGGCTTCCGTACTGGTTTTTGCAAGCAGTGTTTTATATTGTATTTGAACAGAAAAACAGTCAATAACAACCACTTCCCTGCACACCACGCCCATTGGAATGGCACGTCGCATAACAGCTTCGACGGCTGTCCATAGCAAGGATACAAGGGCGTCTCGATCGCCAATCAGGTAGTATGGTAGTTTGGCTGGTTGGTGCATTTGTTTGTTGGTTGCGGAGGATGTTTGCATACGAGATGAACGGAATAGCAAGGAATTCATAGAAAGTATTCCATCGCTTTACACCTCCTTTTTTCAATCAGCGCTTGATTTTATATTTTTGTGTATCCAAACAAAAGTACGAAGAAAGAAGGGTTGTGTTGTAAGGACGCTATACCGCATCTTCATTCCTATAGCGTATAAACGATACTAGAAAGGGTATCCAATGCTTACGTTAAACACAACACGTTCCGATTTCGCTACAACACACCCAGCAGGCTTATGTAATTTAAAGGCCAGGTCTCCACACAGTACAAACGTATCGTAAAAATTCAATCGCAGCCCGAACCCTCCTCCCACAGCAAATGCTTTATAAAATTTTTTTCTATCAAAACGCATGGCAATAGGAGCATGTTTGGACAACTGCCATGTATTCCCTAAGTCCAAAAATAAGACGCCTTCCAAAGGAGTGATCCATTTTTGACGTATTTCCATATTGCCCAATAGAAGCAGATTACCTTTGGGTCGTTCCACGACCTGATCCGTTGCCTCGTAGCTTCCAGGTCCTAACATAGCCATTTCCCAGGCACGTACGCCTCCATGGCCGCCTACCTCATATTGTTTCTCTGGATGTACTTGTGCATTTACTCCATAGGGAATCGTTACGCCCATCTTAACTTGGTATACAAACAGCGTATCCTGCGCCAGATGAAATCTATGTCGGTATGTTCCATCCAACTTGGTATGTTTATAAAATAGAAAATCTTTCGGTAACATCTTTTTAATGGAGAAAAATTGTTCATACAATCCACCCTGTTCGAGACCGAAATGGAAGATCCATTTATAAGCATCTAAGCTGTTCGTGTATGCATCTCCTCCCCTTTTTTTTATTGTATTTGAGAAACATAAGGTTGTTAAAAAAGAAGGAGCTTGCAACCTTAGTTCTAGGTTGTTTTGTTCTGTTGTGTCTATCAGATGGGGATTCATGAAAGCTATTTTGACTGGCACCATTTCATATAAAATATGTTTAGAGGGGCTGTTCCAGTTGAAATGCACTCCTAGGTTTATCTTTTTCTTGGAATACAATGGATTTCTAACAAAATCATACCCAATTCCAATGGAAGTACGGGGATGAAATGCTTCTAACGATCGATGCACGTGCCCTGGTAAAAAAAACATAAAAGAAGGTTTGGTGCACTTAAAACGCAATCCATATGCCCTGTTTTCATAAAGTGCATGTGTTCCTTTGAACATTTGTTGTTCTCTCAATGCAGCAGTACCTTCAATGTGGGCAATACTTAATCCACCAAACAACCTTCTTAGGGTGGGCATTACTTTAATAGTCGGACGCAACTTTTTCAGATTTAGATCCACACATTCTCCTCCGAGTTCCATTTGCAATCGCATGCGTTCGTACAGCTTGGCATGAATGTGAATGACCAGTTCGTCTGACTCTAATTTGGGCAAAATAGCCACCGAGTCAAAGAGTTCAATGCCATACAAACGTTCGTACGTTTCTATAATTTTATTGGTATCGTACAGGTCACCTGGACGAACGACTATCTTATGGGCCAATGGTTTCAAAGGATAGTTGCTTTTTTGAGCAACAAATGAAATGCCATCATACGTTTCTGTATATACCTTGCAAGTTGGTGTCTGCTGGCTTGTATTTAAATAGACCACAACTTTGGCAATCTTTGTTGTTTGATGTTGCTTATTTGTCGCAGGGGGGTCTATATGTGTTGCAACAGCCAGGGTAGCCTGATCTGCATCTACTTCTGCCGTAAAACGGACATATTGTTCATCGAATTCAAAATAACCATGCTGGGAGAGCAAGGTTACAATACGTTCTTGTTCGTTTACAAAATCATGGTAATCATACTTATTTCCTAGTTTAACGAAAGTTTCTTTGGCATGAGGCATTAAAACTTTTTTAATTGCTTCGTCGTCTACCACCCACTTACTTGAGGCGATGGTATATGTCCGCCCAGGGGTAATTCGATACAGAATACGAACCCTTTTCGGTTGAAGCGCTGTTTCGGTGGCAATGGTAGCATCTAAAAAGCCTTTTGAACGCAGGTAGTGTAAAAATATTTTTTCGTTGCGTGTTACGGAATGAGGGTGGTATGCGGCTGGTTTTTCCCCCATGCGCATCAATTTATTTCCGTGGAGAAGCAATTTTTTTTGAGCCTCGATACGCTTTTTTCTTCTGGAAAGAAGTTTTATTTTTTGACTTTCGCTTGTAGCATGTGCCAACTTACGTGCATACAGCTGCTCGGTACGTTCTATAGAACGTTCTATTTTTTGGGGATTGTACCCAGATTTCCCCCATCCGTAGAGCCATCTCTTGATGGGCATGCCTAAAATGGTACGAGATGGTTGATAGACAGAGTATTTGTACAACATTTTTTTATGGAAGGGGGGCACTCCTATGATTCGTTCCTGAACTGGCAATGCCTGCTCTACTTGTGCAAAACAGATCGACGGACCAAGAAGGATCAATAGAAACAGCTGAAAAAGAACCGCTTTCTTCTTATAAAGATGCATGGTCAATGTATGGTTTTAATTAATTAGGGTTGTATATACTCGATCGGAATCAAGATGCCGAATTCGTTATACGATCTCGCAGCTAGTTCACCTGCCCTCGCCGGGCGGGCGTTACTTTTTGGCATGGATCAAAAAAGCAACCAAAAAAAATCTAGCGCTGATTGAAAAAAGGAGGTGGAAAGCAATAGCATGCTTTCTATGCACGCCTTTTTTCAAAGGCGCAGTTGGCAGTACGGACCAGCGTTGCGAACCCGTACCTTGATTCCTATAGCGTATATGTTGTAAGTACCGAAGTATATGGTGTTCAATTTTGTTGTGTTGGTACATGTATGTGCCTAAAGTACAGCTTGTTAAATGCGTTCGTTTTACACCGTATGCATATCAGAAGGTACAATAGCTCGATCGTGCATCCAATTGCCCTATTTTTGTTTGGCAACAAGGTTCATGTTGCCCCAAGCGATTAGGCTCACCGAACATTTAAATATACATCTATTTTACCCGAAACAAGTGCCTATACGCACAGGGAAAGAAGAAGCCCCCCAAAAGAGGAAAGGAGCGTGTGGAAAGGAGGCAGCATGGTAAAGAAACAAGCCAAGTATCGCGCCGCTACAACTACTTTACCCTTGCTTCTTTCCAGACCTGGGGGAGTCAGTAGGAGCTGGCCGTACTGGCTTGCTCACGTGCAATTTACACTTTTTTACTGAAAAAAAAAAGAAATAAAACCTGTTATCAACAACAGACTTTTGAGGTTTCGACTCAAATCCTTAGGCATCCATCAAGGCATGGATATCTCTTTGTATGAAATCCGTTAACACTTCTCCCTTGAGAAGACCTTGCGCCAAGAGTGCCAACTGATAGGCATGCGTTGCCAGCGCTTTTTGTGCATCTTTATCGGTCGTCTCCAATATTTTTTTTGCCAATGAATGGTTCCCGTTGATAGACAAATCTAAAAAGCGAGGCGCTTCCTGCTCTCCTACCCGTCGTTGTGTAAATCGTTCCATACGTTTCTGCATTTCAGACGTTGTGCAGAGCACGGGCAATTCCTCTGGTTCCATGGCTACTACTTGCCACATGGTGTTTTCGGAAGCAATGGAGGACTCATAAATGGATTTCAGCTCGGTTTGTTCTGCCTCTGTTAGTACAGCTGCTATGGATGCCTCCTTTGGAATCAAGTTGCTGCTGGTCTGGCTATCTACCCCTTTCCATTTTGTTTTATCTGATTTAGATTCGTAAAAATTAATGAAATTGGTATCAATCGGGCTATCGAGCAGCAACACATCGTATCCTTTTTGTTCGGCTGCTTTTACATATACGGCTTGTTTTTGTGGTTCTGTGGCATACAAGTACACGATGTTGCCATCTTTATCGGTTTGATTGGGAGCGATTTTATCTTTATACTCCTGGAGCGTATGGTACGTACCCTTGGTATTCTGAACCAATACTACATCCCCTACCTTTTCTTCAAATTTATCGTCTGTGATCATGCCATATTTGACAAACAGGGCTATATCGTTCCATGAAGCTTCGTAGGCATTGCGATCTTCTTGAAAGAGGCTTTCGAGTTTTTCGGCTACTTTTTTGGCAATATAGGCATTGATTTTTTTTACATTTCGATCGGATTGCAAGGCACTCCTTGAAACATTCAACGGTATATCTGGAGAATCAATAACGCCATGCAAGAGGCGTAAGAAATCTGGAACAACTTCTGATACATCGTTGGTAATGAACATTTGTCTGGCATAGAGCTGAATGGTTTCCTTCTGCTCAAAGTAGTTCGGCATTTTTGGAAAATAGAGTATGCCTGTAAGCGTAAACGGATAATCAATATTGAGGTGAATCCAGAAAAGCGGATCGGGGGCAAAGGGATACAACTCTTTGTAAAAGGTTTTATAGGCTTCTGGGGTAACTTCAGACGGATTTTTGGTCCACAAAGGGGCTGTATTGTTGATGGTCTGTTGGTCAAATACAATTGGAATCGGAAGAAAGCGGCAATGTTTTTTCAAAATAGAACGGATGCGTTCCGTTTCCAAAAATTCTTGTGCATCTTCTGCCAAGTGCAAGATAACCTCTGTGCCTCTATCGCTCTTTTCCGTGGCGGTGATTTCAAAATCGGTACTTCCGGTGCAGCTCCAATGGGCAGCAGGTGCATCTGTTTGGTACGATTTTGTTTTGATTTCAACCTTTTTTGCTACCATAAAGGCAGAATAGAATCCCAGTCCAAAAAAACCAATGAGTTGGTGTTGTTCTATTTGTTCTTTGTATTTTTCTACAAATGCAGTAGCACCAGAAAAGGCAATTTGGTTGATGTATTGTTTGACCTCATCTGCCGTCATGCCAATCCCATTGTCTTTGATGGTGAGTGTTTTTTGTTCTGTATCGACAGATACCTCTACCGACAGTTGGTCTATGGATCCTTCATATACTCCCATAGAGCTCAGTTTCTTTAGTTTTTGAATGGCATCTATGCCATTGGCCACCAATTCTCTTAAGAAGATGTCTTGGTCTGAATAGAGAAACTTTTTGATAATGGGAAAAATATTCTCGGTATGGACTGATATGGTTCCTTTTTCGTTCATGATTGCATCCATTTTAAGTTAAACAAACTGTCTAGGTAACGATTTTTTTTAAAACTCCTATGCAAATTTTAATAAGCAAAATCTGTTCCAAACCATCTTTGCGTATGCATCAGACAGCTGCTGCGCCAACAGGGTGACAAAGCTGCCACCAACAAATGGAGCAAGTCGGAACAATCGAAGAGAATATTTTATTCTATTGAAAAAGAGGCTATAAGAAAAGCAATAAGTAGGAATTGGATAACAGATATAAGGTCATCTTTCCAAAAGCGCTTGATTTTCGTATTCTGGTGTATCCAAACAAAAGTACGGAGAAAGAAAGACCGTGTTGCAGGGACGCGAACCCGCATCTTCATTTTAATTGAGTATATCATACCGACATTTCGCACAAAAAAATAATAATTGTTTGATTTATACGTATTTATTGTTTTTCGCCCAGTGGTTTTTTCTAAAATAAAGCATGGGTTATCAATTTCTTACAGGTTTTGTGCGAAATGTCGGAATAGCGTACCAGTTAGCCTTTTAAGCTTATTTCTTTATGGCCTCTTGTAAGACTTTTACTACTGCAGTATGACCTTTTTCTTTAGCCCTACGGAGGGGAGTATATCCATCTTTGTCTTTGGCGTTTACTTGTATTCCTCGGGCCTTTAGTAATGCTTGTACTATCTCCATATGACCCTGGTCTGCTGCCCTATGGAGCGGGGTCTCAAGCAATGGGCCTTGAGCATTGACGTTTATTCGTGAGACCTTTCTTGAGCCCTTGAGTAAGACTTGTACTACCTTAGTATGTCCTTGGCATACAGCCCTATGGAGGGGCGTGTAGCCAGCCTCGTCTTTGGCATTTACTTGTATTGCTCGTTCCTTTAGTAATGCTTGTACTACCTCCATATGCCCCCGATCTGCTGCCCTATGGAGCGGGGTCGCAAGCGATACGCCTTTAGCGTTTACGTTTATTCCTGATTTCTTCAGCAAGGCTTTTACTCGAGTAGTATCTCCGTTAAAAGCAGCCGTATGGAGTGAGGTATCTGCTGGGATTTTGGTCTGGCCTTCTATTCCTGTAGCTTTGGGGGAGCTGAAGGCTACACCGGGTTGTCCCTGCTGGACGGTTGTTGGGGCAACGGTAGTTTTGGACGCTTGCGTAAACGTAGGGCGGCAACCTGCTGGTTTGTCATCCGTACCAGTACCTGGTTTGTTTTGTGTTGATCCCCCCTCCTGTTTTACGATGGTCTTGGACGCTACCCCCCTGGATGGAGTGCAGCCTGCCAGTAAGGCAAGTACTGAAAAATACCACCAAGGGTTTTTGAACAAGGAGGGGGTTGCCTTTTTTTTATGGTAAATTACTGTCATTTCAGGAGTATAAAAATTTATTATTATTATGAAAATCAGCAAAGTTTTTACATACCCAGGTACCATTGCTATGTACCAATATTTGGTTACTGAAAATCAATTTATATATGTTTTGAGAAATCATACCTCTCATCCCAAATGGGTGTTAAATTAACGCATGCTGTACGTTTGTAGTATAGCTTCGTTACGGCAAAGAAAAGACTGGAAAAGAGCTACAACGCGATTGGTAAGAGATACCACCCCGAATGTTCAGCCCCCAGCTCTTTTTTCATCTCAAAAATTGAATGGTTCGCTGTCCGTTACAGTCCATGTAGCAGACGATTGTTTGAAAGATGAAACAAATTAGTCATTGAAACATGTAATACACATTTTATGTAATTTATAGGAATTAACCTAGCAAAAAGTTACCCGTAATGCATTTGACCCACACCATTACCTTGTATTTGATGTATTTTGAGCCAATGATTGAAATGGCATTGTTCTAGTCCATAACAGCCCTACCGGCATACTACAACCTACAGAAAAAGATCTGGACCTTACATACCGTTTGATACTCATCCGCTTAAGCAAGCAGGATAAAATTGCGATTCACGATGCTTTTGATGCCTATAAGGTGATGCTTAAGAAAGGATAAACCAGAAATAACGAAAAAGCACTTGTAGATCATAGTATTAAACGTACGTAATCTTATTGTAAATATCAAACCATACCATATCTGATTCAAGATGCAGGTGCTCATCTCGCCCGTACTTCCCTTGCGCCTTTGAAACAAGGAGTGCATAGAAAGTGTGCGGGCAAAGAGGAAAAAGAATGAGGAAATCAGCCTCAATGTATACACTCCTGGTATTGTTCTACCATTATATCAAATTCCTGTAAAAAATTAAGTCCTTCCTCAGTATCCAAGTTTTTATAAGCGGCATAAGAATCTTTATAGATCACTTTTTGAATTCCTACACTAAAGATCATCCGTGCACAAGGCAAACAAGGAGAGAGCGTAAGATAAAGTGTGGTTCCTATTATATTGATATTGTTGGTCAAGGCATATAGAATGGCATTTTGTTCTGCATGAATGGATAACGAACAACTGCCTTTTAAGTTCCGAGCGCATCCCGTTTTGGGCCAGATTTCGTTGCAATTATAGGTTCCTGATGGAGGTCCATTGTATCCTATAGACACAATCCGGGTGTCTTTGGTTAGTACCGCTGCTACTTTCTTTTTAACGCAGTGCGAACGTTGGGCTAGTTGTAGCGCCAAAGACATAAAGATGTCGTCAAAGGTTGGTTGGGGAGTCATTGCTTTTTTGTTTTGATCTGATATATATTGTATCTACTTCAAGATGCGGGTTCCTATATACCGTACTGCCCATGCGCCTTCTTTTCTTTTCCCCTCTTTGCCAAGTGCTTTACACCTCCTCTTTTTCAAATTGTAGGGGTTTAATCCGGCATATTGACTCCTATCGAGTACACAAATGTTCTTATGCTTTACAAAACATGTGCATTGGATTCAAATGGTATAAGTTCGTATGACGGATGGGGATAGGAAAAATAGCAAAAAAGCCCAACAACCACACGGTTGTTGGGCTTTTTTGTAATAGAAAAAGGAAAGACGGATTACATCATGCCACCCATGCCTCCACCCATTTGTGGCATAGGGTTTGCTTTTTCTTCTTCCGGATCTTCTGCCACTACACAAGCTGTAGTCAACAACAAAGAGGCAATCGAGGCTGCATTTTCCAATGCAAGTCTGGTTACTTTTGTTGGATCAATGATACCTGCTGTGTATAGATCTTCAAAAACTTCGGTACGCGCATTGTATCCGAACGCATCTTTTCCTTCTTTGACACGTTGTACTACTACAGACTCTTCTCCACCTGCATTGGCTACAATGGTTCGAAGTGGTGCCTCTAACGCACGTTTTAGGATTTTGACACCTGTTCTTTGATCTTCATTTTCTACGGATAGATTATCTAAGGCATCTGAAGCAGCGATGCGCAACAACGCTACGCCTCCTCCTGGAACAATTCCTTCCTGAACAGCTGCTCGTGTTGCATGTAGTGCATCATCTACGCGGTCTTTCTTTTCTTTCATCTCTACTTCAGTAGCAGCACCGATGTAAAGAATGGCTACACCCCCGGAAAGTTTTGCCAACCGTTCTTGTAACTTTTCTTTATCGTAATCGGATGTTGTATGTTCGATTTGTGCTTTGATTTGAGCAACCCTTCCTTCGATGTCTTGTTTGTTTCCAGCACCATTGATGATAACAGTCGTGTCCTTGGTGATGTTCACTTTTTCAGCTGTACCCAAACTATTTAAGGTAACAGCTTCTAATTTAGAACCTCTTTCGTCCGAAATAACGGAGCCTCCTGTAAGCACAGCAATGTCTTCCAGCATGGCTTTTCTTCGGTCTCCAAAACCTGGTGCTTTCACAGCAGCTACCCGCAACACGCCACGGAGTTTGTTTACCAAAAGGGTTGCTAGTGCCTCACCATCTACATCTTCTGCAATGATTAGCAACGACTTACCAGCTTCAGAAACGGCTTCCAAAACAGGCAATAAATCTTTCATGGTAGAAATCTTTTTGTCGCAAATCAATATATATGGGTTGGAAAGTTCTACTTCCGTTTGTGCCTTATTGGTTGCAAAGTGGTGCGATAGGTATCCGCGATCGAACTCCATCCCTTCTACTACTTTTACTTCTGTTTCAGTACCTTTTGCTTCTTCTACGGTAATTACCCCATCTTTTCCCACTTTCTCCATAGCATCGGCAATCATTTTACCGATTTTGCTATCGCTATTGGCAGAAATGGTTGCTACTTGCTCTATTTCTTTTGAGCTATTGATTTTTTTAGAAGTATCTTGCAGTCTTTTCACTACAGCTTCCACTGCTTTGTCTATACCACGTTTGATGTCCATTGGACTAGCTCCTGCTGCTACGTTTTTAATGCCATGGGCAAAGATAGATTGCGTAAGCAGGGTAGCAGTAGTGGTACCATCTCCAGCACCATCTGCTGTTTTGGAGGCGACTTCTTTGACAAGCTGTGCCCCTATATTTTCCACAGGATCTTTAAGGCTAATTTCTTTTGCGACAGAAACACCATCTTTGGTTATACTAGGTGCCCCAAATTTTTTATCTAAAATTACGTTTCTTCCTTTAGGTCCTAACGTAACTTTGACAGCATTTGCCATCGTATCTATGCCTTTTTTTAGTTTTTCTCGAGCTTCTGCATCAAAAATGATATTCTTTGCCATAGTATAATAATTGATTTAGTATATAAAGTTGTACGTGTGCATTTGCATTTGGACGACTATTGCGTTGTTACGCAATAGCATAAATATCAGATTCTTTCATAATGAGGTAAAGCTTACCGTCTATATGCAATTCAGTACCGCTGTATTTTCCATAGAGAATGTTATCGCCTACTTTAACAGTCAAAGGCTCGTCTTTCTTTCCAGGACCTACGGCAACCACTGCTCCTTTTTGTGGTTTTTCTTTCGCTGTATCAGGTATATAAATACCCTTTGCTGTTTTTTCTTCGGTGGCTGCAGGTTCTACCAACACCCTATCGGCTAGTGGTTTTATATTGAGTACGTTCATAACTGTTATTTTATGTATTTGGTTGTATATGTTGTTTACATCAATGTGAACCGTACACGAACGTGCTAGGTACGTGTTCTTAGCTTAAGAAGTACCATATTTCATGCCAAATTGTTTTATCCTATTTAGAACAACGAAGTATGGGGAAGGTTCTGACAAAGTGTCATGTCTCCTGTTTGTATATGCTCTGGTTTGTGCTTACGCAAAAAGAGCTTGAAATGGATCGAACAACCGCATTGGAGATACTTTTGTGGCTATACTAGAATGAAATGAAGATGCGGGATTGCGTTCCTACGAAACGACCCTTTTTCCTTTGTACTTTTGTTTGGATACACAAAAATAAGAAAATCAAGCGCTGAGGAAAAAAAGAAGGTGGAAAGCATTTGGCAAAAAGGGGAAAAGAAGAGAAGACAGCAAATCATTATTTATGCGGAATGTAAAAAAAGAAATAAAATTGTGACTTCTTCCAACGAGACAAGTTACCGTTGGCAACGATTGGTTAACGCAAATCGTTTCCCGGGGAGTGTACGCAGCAATCCCTGTAACTCCAAAGACAACAAACTCGCTTGCAATTGACTTGGTGGCAATTGGGTAGCGTGCAGCAACCCATCAACAGCTATAGGCTCGGTTTCTTTTTCCAATTGGTTGAGAATGGTTTGTTCCGAAAGCGTAAGCTGATACGGAGCATATAGCGCTTGCTCCATGGTAGCTTTGCGTTTGGGGTAGAGCGACCAATTCATAAGATACACCAGATCGTCTATATGTGTGAATAGGTGGGCATGGTTTCGTTTGATCAATTGATGGCATCCTGCAGACGTGGCGGCAGAAATGGGACCGGGCAATGCAAAAACTTCTCGGTGGTAACTATTGGCATAATATGCCGTAATCAAGGCACCGCTCTTTTCTTTTGCTTCAATCACAATGGTTGCGTCAGAAAGTCCTGCTACGATTCTATTGCGGGCCACAAAAGCATAAGCACCTAGCCCACTGCCCACGGGATATTCCGTAAGCACTCCTCCTCCAGTTTCCATCAACTGCCTGGCTATCTTTGCATGCGCAGGAGGATAAATTTCCTGTAAGCTAGTAGGCAATACGGCTACTGTGCCCAATCCTTGTACCAATGCTTGTTTGTGTGCCCATATATCTGCACCATAGGCCAGCCCGCTTACAATAAGTGGGTTATAAGGCAGCAACTGTGTTACGAACTGAGCAATGGCGTCTTTTCCATAAGGGGTTAATTGCCTCGTTCCAATGATGCTAACAATCCGCTGTTTGTTGAGGGATTCTGTGCCTTTGTAGTATACAATGGGAGGATTATCGGGTATCTCTAACAACCGTTTCGGATAGGCAGCATCATCTGCTGTGATGCATTGAATATGGGCCTCTTCGTATGACTTTAAGAGCTCTTCAGCTTTTTGCAAACTGTCGTTTTTAACAATGCGTTGTGCGATGGTAGACGGAAGCACTGGATCTCCCTGGTAAGCGGCTTCGAATACCGCTTTGGCGCTTCCAAAGTGGTTTACTAATTTCTTAAACCACGTGATTCCAATACGGGGTACCAAAGAAAGTGCTATCCGGTACTGCCTCTCTTCTGTAGTAGGAACGGACATGTTGGGTATGAATTGAGACCGTTTCCATGAAAGTTACTATGAGCCACAACGGATCTTCTTGCTCTATAGGTTGGTCTTGATACAAAGATATCAAAAAATGAAGTACTTTCTTCTACTTCCTTAATGCATGGTTGCTATCCCCTTCTTTTTGTAAAGGCGGATGCTGCAGTGCAGACTAGAAAAGAAACCTATAGCTTGAATCTAAATAAGAGAGATACGCTACCGGATTCACGATGCAAGGTTAAGGTTTTGAAGTCGATTGTTGATCCTGGGATTTATTTTTTCCCCTTTATTTTAGCAAAGACCAAACCCGGATCTTGAATCCGATAAAGTGCCTAGACCTCAATCAGAAGCGGAATCGGAACTCAGATGTGAGGTTAAGACTTGCATTAAATGCTGATCCTGAGATTGTTTTTCCTTCTTAACAGAGAACTCAAATCGACACCTCACATCTAATAAAGTATGTACTCTATTCTATCGGAAAGTAGACACTGGGCTAAGACTTGAAGTAAATTACTGATACTGAGATTTATTTTCTCTTTTTAGCAACAACTTACATCCGCACCTTGTACCTGAGAAAGTACATACTCTACCGGAATGCAGATACCGGGATTAAGGACCCGAATTAAATTGCTGATGCCGGGATTTATTTTTTCCTCTTAACAAAGGCTTGAATCGGCTCTTTGCACCCGATAAAGTATATTATTAATATACTCAATTAAAATGAAGATGCGGAATTTAAGACCTGAAAATTATCGTTAATTCTGGTATCCATTTTAGGCTTTATCTCCTCCCAAGTATGGGTAAAAAAATGCATAATAGCCTCTCGAAACAATTTAAAAGTAGGA
>DATGWI010000023.1:0-12898 GCA_035299565.1 Amoebophilaceae bacterium
CCCATCACGCTACTGCTTAAATCCTATTTGGGAGCACTGCGACAGAATCCCTCTATTTGAAGGCTCTTGAAAAATATTTATTTTATTGAAAACCAATCAAATAATAAATGAAAAAGCTTAATTTTTTTGTGCGAAATGTCAGTAATATTGCAGACTCGACTAAATAAATAAAAAAATACTTTCCCAACCAATTTGTTTGCACAATACAATTTTTTACTTTACTATTGTATTAGCCTTTTATAGGCGAATTTCCTTAACCCGTGTCAAATGACCTTGCAAGTAAAGACCATGCAACAAACTTGCATTTTGTATAGCATTTGTTTACATTTGTATAACAAACAATATTCAGGGTTTATAAACATTAGTATTTAAGTACGCATACACAATCAAATAAAATTTTATAAGGATGGCTACAAATATAAAGAATATACCTTCTCTATCTACTCTTCTGTTAAGCACTTGGATGGCTTCTTCAGTTGTAGGCTGCGGCGGTTGTCCCGGCGACAAGAACACAAGAACTGCTACGGAGGCACAAACAGAAGCTCCTGAACAAACAAGCGAAACAAAAGCTACTGACACAGCAGAGGGAGATGGAGCCAAGGCTTCGGTTCAGTTCAAGCAAATGAACGAAGAGCAAAGAAGGAGTTTATTAGAGGCGTTAGGCGTTGTGCTTGCTGATAGTGCTACATTAGAGACGTTAAAGAAGTCTCCTCTGGTTTACCCAGAACATGAAATAGACAAAGCAGATAGCCCTACGCTTAAAGCAATGGGTAAGGCATTGTGCAAAACCTTCAAAGGAAAGCCGTATGTAGAAGCAACCACCTTGAGCGGATTTGGTGCTCTTGACTGGGAGTCTACTAAAAAAAAGCTTTCACGTCTTAAAGCATTGAATAAAATCGCTGAAGCCTACCAGCTTCCTTGTGAACTAGCTCAGCGCATAGCTGTTGATTTGCTTCAAGGAGCAGATTTTAGTGTCTTAGACGCACTTGACGAACTACAGCAGTATGAGAAGGAGGTGTTGGGTATGCACGATGGACAAAATCTGCTAAGGGCAGATAATAAGTTTTCACCCCCTTTGGAAGGTATCAAGCAGTTTAATACTACTGAAAAGTTTTTGAAGCTGCTTAATATAACCTTGAAAGAGGTATTAGATAACAAATTGGGCCAAGTTGTGGTTAACAATACAAAAGCCGCATTTGGTGACACAATAGGCGCACCAGGAACAAGAGGAGGTGCATGGGATGACAATTGGGAGATACAAACACCAAGAACATCGCATAGATTGCCGAAAATGGATCAGTTCTTGAAGGGTCAGAACCCTTATACACCTTCAGAAGCAAGGTTTGGTCAACTTTTCTTTGCGGTTTTTGGTGGGGATAACCCTAGCTCAGGTGACTGCTTTAACGTGGAATTGATTTCTACTGGTGGTTCTACAACCAAAGTTAAGGAAGCCAAGTTATTCAAGCAAAGCTTAATGAACATCATAAGTGAAGCAAGAAAAAGCGAAGAAGAGTTTGCTCAATTCTTGGGAGAACGTTTAAACAATCAATCGGATTTGCAAGAAATCTTCCCGGTGTTTGAGGTTAAGGAATCGTATGGTGAATTTAAAAAATTCCTATCGGACCAATTGAGTGAGACTGATACTGAAATTATTGATGCGGATATAGCCACAATCATACAAAAGTTAGCCCAGGTATCGGATAGTAGTGTAAGTATAGATAGTAGCACTATTGGAACTAATCTTGACAATACCAACTATGACGCCACAGTAAAATTTTTAAATGTCGTAAATTCGGCACACCAGCAGGTTGCAAATGCGGTATTAGGAGCGATCAAAACGAGGGTAGGCACTTTAGCTAAAAACCCTTCTGGTAAAATTTCTGCATTTGCTAAGTTTGTGAATAGGGAAGTTGAAAAACAAGAGGATAAGTTTCTTCTAAAGAAAGAAGGGAATACATACAAGCCTACTAATTTGACCAAGGTTTTCCAGGATGGAATTAAGGATATGGAAAGTGAAATCGCTGCAAAAAATAAGGGATCTTCTATTACGTATCAAGAAATGAGCAGTGGGATTACACCTGCCTTTGATGTAACACAAGTACACGCTATGTTGAAGGAAGCGGTAGCCGATCTTCGGTTGTATTTGCAACTGCCAAGTAGCTTGCAGTCCGTACTGGCCACGACAGGTGCAAAAGGAGCTGTGAATTATGCACAAATCCTCAATATGCCAGGGCTCAGCAAACAGCAAGTGAATCGACTTGATGATATCAGGATGAAGTTTCAACAAAGAGTTGCTTCCTCGAAACCAGCTCCTGCTCAAGCAGGTTAGTTGTTGGTGCTTAGCACTGTCTTTATTCTGGTAAAGAAACAAGAATGGGGGTTGGCTTTGGCTAACTCCCTTTTTTTGTATACGTACCATTCCAAAAGCCTTGCAGCAGTGCCTTCAATCAGGTACCCTTTGCTTTGAAACAACCATACCATGAAGCATCCATCGCAACACATCCATGCAAGTTCCATTTGGCTCGCTTTGTGTTTCCTACTTGCAGTCCAATGCAAGCGTACTGAGTCTACCAAACAGCTAAAACCCTACGACGTATCTGCTACATCTCCCCAAACGGTTCTACCTCCTGAAACAAAATCCTCCAACCCAATTGTTCCCCCAACAGTAGCTGCAGATCTAGCTGCTGTTCCAGCCGGCATTCCGAATAAAAAAGGAGTCTGTTACATCAATGCTACGCTCCAGACCATAGCCGCCTGCTATGCAGGAGAAGTGATGGCACAACCGCCCAATCCGTTGCGCACCATGGTGACAAAAATCAACCACAGTGCCATAGTCTCGGAAACCGACCTAGATGCATTCCGAGCCACATTGCCGGCCGTGTATGCTGGAAATACTGGGGGAGATGTGCCCACCTTTCTAGAAGATTTGCACAAAAAGAATCCCTTTTTGTCAGAAATAAGCACGGAACATCGGATCTATGTGGCCGATACTGGCCTCGTTGTACCCATCGCCCATGCTCCTGTGCAACCAATTGCTCTGTTGCGGATCTACCCACCCGAGGACTGCCTCCAGACCACCCCCCTGGGCACTGTGTCCCTAGATCTAAGTGCCTTGGTACGGGCCAACCAAGAGCAGTTGGTCTACCAGAGTGGTTTTCCTGTGGACGTAGCCCACCGCTACGCCCATGCAGCAGCGGTGCCGCTTACCCCTTTTGTCCAAAAGAACAGCCCCTTGTTGGGATCTAAATCCACAGCGGTAGACTATCGACCTTTTGTTTTACAGACCACCTACACCCACTTGCCCGACAAATTAGCCGTTGCATTCCTTGCAAAAGGACGCTTAAACCAACCCTATTTCCATGGAACCCTCCACAACACAGCAACCCTGTGCATCCAACACGACCCGGCTCAGCCAGATGCTGCCCCAACTAGGTATGGCTTAGAAGCCTTCGTACAGGCCATAGCCACCCAACCGGGTGGAGAACCCGACCACGCCATTGCATTTGTAAAACGAAAAGAACGTTGGTATCGCGTAAATGATGCAGAAGTGGAAGAAATTACGGAACTTGCAGCATGGGAACAGGCAAAAAATGCACGCGTGCTGTTTTATAGACAAGAAGCGCTTTCAAAACGAAAGGATCGTTGAATACATAAGCGCATCATGTTACAAGAGATCTCATTCTACAGTCTTTTGCGTTTTCTTAATTTTTATATCAATGAAATCCAATCAAATACGAGACACCTTTATTCAGTTTTTTGTGGACAGAGGCCACTTACACCAGGCTTCCGTTCCCATTGTAAACAAAGAAGATCCCTCCTTGCTCTTCGTCAATGCGGGTATGAATCCCTTTAAAGACATTATTTTGGGCAACCAACCCGCTACCGCTCCGCGTGTAGCCACGGTACAACCCTGCCTGCGTGTGTCGGGCAAACACAACGACTTGGAAGAAGTAGGGGTAGATACCTACCACCATACCCTGTTTGAAATGCTGGGCAATTGGTCGTTTGGAGACTACTTTAAGCAAGAAGCCATTCAATGGGCTTGGGCGTTGCTTACAGCGGTCTACAACCTGCCCAAAGACCGCCTCTACGCCACCACCTTTGCAGGAGATCCCCAAGCGGGACTGCAACCCGATGAAGAAGCGGCTGCCTTCTGGCGCAATTACCTGCCAACGGAACACGTTTTGCCCTTCTCGAAGCAAGACAATTTCTGGGAAATGGGCGAGCAAGGCCCCTGTGGTCCCTGTTCGGAGATCCATATCGACCTGCGTTCCGAAGCCGAACGAGCGGCTGTACCTGCTGCCCAGCTGGTCAATGCCGACCATCCGCAAGTAATTGAAATTTGGAACCTCGTCTTTATGCAATACAACCGACAGGCCTCTGGTGCGCTGGTCGAGCTGCCACAAAAACATGTCGACACAGGCATGGGGTTCGAGCGGCTCACGCGTGTGTTGCAGGGAAAAACTTCCAACTACGATACAGACCTTTTTATGCCCCTGATCGAACGCCTCATAGATCTTTCTGGCAAACCATACCATCAAAGCGAAGCAGTAGCCATTGCCATGCGGGTCGTTGTAGACCATGTACGCGCCGTGGCATTTGCCATTGCCGATGGTCAAGCTCCTTCTAATGTCAAAGCCGGCTATGTCATCCGTCGTATTTTGCGTAGGGCTGTGCGCTATGGATATAGCTACTTAGACCTCCACGAGCCGTTTGTGTACCAATTGGTTGCTGTGTTGGTAGCACAGCTGGGTAGCGTCTACCCAACGCTACGGCTGCAACAGCAGACCATCGAGCAAGTGATAGCAGCCGAAGAAGCTGCTTTCTTAAAAACATTGGCGACCGGTTTGAAACGGTTGCACCAACTCCATGCAGCTACCGTGCCCACAGGGGTGATTGATGGGCAATTGGCATTTGAACTGTACGATACGCATGGCTTTCCTTTAGATTTGACCCGACTCATTGCCAAAGAAAAAGGACTTACAATCGATGAGGCAGGGTTTCAAGCAGCGCTGAAACAGCAGCAGCTACGTTCTCAAAAAGCGACTGCCCTGGTGTTGGGTGACTGGCAGCTGCTGCAGCCCGGAGAACAAGCGCTTTTTGTAGGATACGATCGGTGCAGCATGACCACCTCCATACTCCAGTGGCGTACCGTTTCCAACAAGCAAGGACCGTATTACCAACTGGTGCTCAAAGAGACTCCCTTTTATCCAGAAGGAGGTGGACAAGTAGCCGACGTAGGGTGGCTCGTAACAGCGGAAGCCTCTATTCCTGTCCTAAATGTACAAAAAGAACATGGCATCATACTCCATACAGTACAACAGCTACCAGCCGATTGCACCCGTGCCATAGAAGCGCGCATAGATGCCACCCAACGGCGCCTGGCGGAATGCAACCACACGGCTACCCATTTGCTTCACGCTGCTTTGCAGCGCGTATTGGGCACACATGTGGTGCAAAAGGGCTCCTTGGTAAGTCCTACCGGCTTGCGGTTCGATTTCACCCATCCTACCAAACCAACAGCAGCCGAACTCCAGCAAGTGGAAGCATTGGTAAACCAACGGATCCGGGAAAATATTCCCTGCGAAGAGCAACGCAGTGTCTCCTTGGAGGCTGCGAAGGCCATGGGAGCCAAAGCACTTTTTGGCGAGAAATATGGTGCGACTGTACGGGTGGTTGCATTTGATCCTGCTTTTTCCCTAGAACTGTGCGGAGGCACGCATGTACCCGCTACGGGTCATATTGGCTTTTTCAAAATCATGGGAGAAACAGCCATAGGTACCGGTATTCGTAGAATAGAAGCCGTAACTGCTGCCGCAGCCGAAGCCTTTGTTGCCCAACAGACGGCCGCATGGACCCAGCTGAGCACCCTCTTAAAGCAACCAAATGATTTGGTAGAGGCGGTAACACAATTGATCAGCGAAAAAAATCAGCTGCAGAAACAACGCTTGGTCCATCAAGCCAAAGCCATTCAAGATGTCACCGATGGATTGCTTGCTAAGATACAACAGGTGCATGATCTGCATCTGCTTGTAGAAGCTGTATGTGTCCCCCACGCCGAGGCGTTGCGGAAGATCGCCTTTCACTACCAAAGTCATGCCGAACATATGGTGGTCTTACTGGCTGCACACTGGGCCAATAAGGTTCAGCTGACCCTTGTTTTATCGGATGGATTGCTTCGCCGTTGCACGAAAACGGCGCCCGAATGGATGCAACATTTTTTGCCCTTGGTTGGAGGCAAAGGAGGCGGTCAAGCCCATTTTGCTACAGCTGGGGGAACCCATCCAGCTGGCATAGAGGAAGCATTGAGCCTGGCTAAGAAGCTTTTTGTCGCGTATTATACCCAATCGGAATAAGGCACCTTATTGGCCTGGTTAAGCATAGACCTCTCGCAGCACAGCAAGCTGCAGGCAAAGAGGCAATCAGCGCTTGATCTTGGTATTTTGGGATCAAGCCACATGCAACAGGCTCATTTGATGCGGATTCAATTTTATATTTTCGTTAAATTGTAGTATCTTTACAGGTGTGATTCTTATTGTCTTTTTAAGGATGGGTGGGTGAGCGGCTGAAACCAGCAGTTTGCTAAACTGCCGTATGGGTTATACTATACCGGGGGTTCGAATCCCCCCCCATCCGCACGTATCGATTCGGGGCGTAGCGTAGCTTGGTTATCGCGTCTGCTTTGGGAGCAGAAGGTCGCAGGTTCGAATCCTGCCGCCCCGACCACCTTGAGGATGCAGGAGGCCATTCATTCCTAACTTGTTTTGATGTAGGTTCCGTAGCTCAATGGATAGAGCAACTGCCTTCTAAGCAGTAGGTTGAAGGTTCGAGTCCTTCCGGGACCACACTAAATCTAACTAAGGTGGTTGTGGATCCACAAATCCTCGTTTTCTTTTGTTTTAAGTTTGTGCAAACGTTCCATCCCCACTTCGGATGGATTCAAACCAAAAGGCAACTCTGTCCCGTTTACGACAACATGCGTTTTCTGCAAAAATTCCAGTCGACAGTAAAAAAATAAAAAAAATAAGATGCGCAGCATTCAAGGAGGTTGTTTTGAAGGTAAGAAAGTACTGATACGCGTTGATTTCAACCTTCCTATGACAGAAGCAGGGGTTGTTACCGACGATCGACGCATTCGAAATAGCTTGCCTACCATTCGAAAAGTGGTGGAAGAAGGAGGAGTGGCTATGCTGCTTTCTCATTTCGGCAGGCCCAAACAAGGTTATGATCCTGCTTTTTCTTTGAAGAAAATATTGCCTGTTTTGGCTTCCTTACTGCAACAGCCGGTTCATTTTGCCCCTGCCTGCGTAGGAGCAGAAACGGAGCAGCTGGTGGCTAACTTGACGCCAGGGTCTGTTGTATTGCTTGAGAACGTGCGTTTCTTTCCAGAAGAAACTGCAGATGACGCTGGATTTGCCCAATCGTTGGCCGCCTTGGGCGATGTATATGTCAACGAAGCCTTCGGAACCATTCATAGAAACCATGTCTCTACTACCTTGCTGCCTACCTATTTTGCGGAACGATTTGCCGGTTACGGATTGCAAGCAGAATGCACCGCAGTCGACAGACTGTTTTCAAAGAACGATACAGCTCCCATAGTAGCCATTATGGGGGGTAATAAGTTTGCCGATAAAGCAACGTCAATACAGCGTTTCATGGGTTGCGTACAACATATACTGATTGGAGGAGGGTTGGCGTATCCTTTGTACAAGGCACAACAGGCGTTGATGGCGGGTGGTGTACCCGAATCAGAAACAGCCTTTGTAGGTTCATTTTTTGCTCAAGAAAACCCTCATACGATATTATCGTTGCCTATGGATGTAGCCAGTGCCCCTGCTTTAACAGATGTACCGACACTTCCTTGGATATCTTCTTTTGAAGCGGTTCCGGTAGACCATCGCATGTTTGATATTGGTCCTAAAACGCAGGCGTTCTTTTCAAAATGCATTTCAGAAGCCAGAACCATCTTTTGGGCAGGACCTATGGGTGCATTCGAATCAAAGCCATTTGATGCGGGTACCCTTGCAGTTGCTAAGGCAATTGTACACGCCACAGAACAGGGTGCATATAGCATCGTAGGAGGGGGAGATACAGCTGCTGCCCTGACACAAATGGGGTATGCAGATCGGGTTTCGCACGTTTCTACTGGAGGAGGAGCTTTGCTTGCTTATATTGCCGCCAACCGTATGCTGCGCAGCTTAGAAGTTTTAGAACAGTAAGCAGCGTACACATGTGTACAAAATGGGCATGTTTTTTAACCCAGCTTTTCCCCTTTTTGTCAAATGATTGCTAACTCCTTTTTTCAATCAACACACTTGATTGTTGGATACAGATCGTGGATACGATAGTGAGGCTATACTGGAACATGCTGAGAAACAAGGTATGAAGACAGTTATTCTGCCTAAACAAAGTAGGAAAGAACAAAGAAGTTTCCATAAAAAGCTCTATAAGATAAGACATACAATAGAAAATACATTTCTCCATCTGAAACGGTGTCGCGGTATTGCAACTTGGTATGCAAAACGAGCTGATTCTTTTTTAGCTATTGTGCATATCCGGTGTATAGCGCTTTGGTGTGCTATTTTATGACGACACTACCTAAAGACAAGGATGGAAAAACTGCTTTGGATGTAGCAAATGACGGGGGCCATACCAATTCCGAATTCGTTGCCCGTAGCGCTGGAAAGCCATCTTCCTGGCTGGGTGATTTATGGGCATTTGGTAAAAAATTAATCGTTGGTAGTAGTGATAGCAAGCCAGCATCATTAGATCCATCAGAAGCATCTTTGTCGACAAGACCAGCTGTTTGTAGTGATCCACCGATTACAGGCGAACTACCTATTAGACCAACCACTGGCCCAACGGTGTTGGAAATGGGCGACCAGTGGGTCAAAAACAGCGACAGCAATGTAATTGCCATAAAAGTCGGTAAGTATACCGTAATCGTTGGGTGTTAATAGGCGCGTTTGTACCAAAAAAACCACATAGCCACAAATGCGCATCATACCAGCACTCAAGGCGTATAACAATGTTTCTTGCGTTAAGGTTTTAAGGGAACGATTCATGGTTTGGGATAAAAAATAGTGTAAAAAATTCTTTTTTGTTCCAAATTTCTTTTTGGATAGCAGTGGACAAAAAAGGGACCAATAGTGAAGGTACCAAAATAGTACGAAAGTTTGGTATATGCTAAAATGAATGAAGATGCGGGATAGCGTCCTTATGAAACGGCCATTTTTTCGTACTTTTGTTTGGATACACAAAAATAGAAAAATTAAGCGCTAATTGAAAAAAGAAGGCGGGATTTGCAGTAAGGACGCGTTGAGAACCCGCAACTTGAATTGATTTTAGTATATTCCCAATTTTTAATATGAAAACAGATACCACAAGAACAAGTTTTGATTTTACTTTTCGAAACCTCTGTGCCAAAATAGGAATCACGCTACTTTCCCTTACGGCTTGCAGTAAAACGGGTCAACATGGAATGGATCCGCTGGGTACTCCTGGTGGCCAGGAAGTGGAAGCAAACAATAGCATAGCCATACAAGGGGTAGACTGTCCAATTTGTTTAGAACCAATTCAGGCAGATGGTGTAGATGCTGCAGAGGGGTTGATAGAGGAACAATGCGGGCAACCTTTTCATAGAGTATGCATGAGCAGGTGGGCTGACCGTATGGGTATTCCAACTTGTCCTCATTGTAGGGGTGATTTATCGCCAGCACTCCTAAACGCATTAGGCATAATTCGTCCACAACAACAACTGCTACTGCATAGAGCTGTCAGGGATAGAGACATGGAAACAATCCACATGTTAATTGCAGGCGGGGCAAACGTAAACGAGGTAGATGACATAAACCGAACCCCGCTGCATTGGGCTGCTGATGAAGGATTCCTCGAAATAGTCCAAGCGTTAATTGCAGGCGGGGCAAACGTAAACGTGCAAGATAACAATAACAAAACCCCGCTGCATTGGGCTGCTGAGCGCGGATTTCTCGAAATAGTCCAAGCGTTAATTGCAGGCGGGGCAAATGTAAACGAGGTAGATGGCATAAACCGAACCCCACTGCATTGGGCTGCTGATGAAGGATTCCTCGAAATAGTCCAAGCGTTAATTGCAGGCGGGGCAAATGTAAATGCGCAAGATAACAATAACATAACCCCGCTGCATTGGGCTGCTGATCAAGGATTTCTCGAAATAGTCCAAGCGTTAATTGCAGGCGGGGCAAACGTAAACGCGCAAGATAACAATAACAAAACCCCGATGTATTGGGCTGATAATCAAGGATTTATTGAAATAGCCCAAGCGTTAATTGCAGCCGGGGCAAACATAAACGCGCAAGATAACAAATAAACTTGTTGCGTAAAGTAGGTGCTTTTTCGGAATTTTGATTAAAATGCCTAAAATAGGGGGAGATGAAGGTGGTTGCAGCTTCCTTGTTTGGATGCAGGGGTATGTTTCTATTTTTTTGATATGTTAGAACAAAACTTACCTTTCAGGGGCATATAAAACAATGGAATATGGTCCTTGATTTCGGTATAAAACCAGATTTGAATGTTTGCTGTATTCAATATGCGTTGCTGCATGATTTTCGAAGCACGTAGGTGTCCTTTGCGTACCAAAAGGTGTACATGTTTACAGAAGGCTTTATTGCATCTGCTGGCTAAACAAAATCAGGGAGAAATAGTTGAAAGATTCATATCTATTGCAACAGAAAATGGACAGGATCTCGTCCAAAAGTTTCCCAAATGCCATCCCATGATCCAGCAATAAGAGATGATGTAGCATTAAGCATACGGTCACATGAATGGGTAGATGTATGGATAAGATACAACAGCAGGCCCAAGCCTGTGGTATGGAAGAGGCCATATCAGCTATTTTTGAAAACGCTGAATGGTATACACAAGCCATAGAGACCGTCCGTAAAAAGATCGCTACCGGACAAACAGATGGCATTACAGTACCCCTTTTTGAGTGCTTTTTCCAGCTGCTCTATACGCTTGTCTAAGGTTGTGCATTCTCGTTCATAAGCTGCCTGAGAGTAGATCAAGACCCAACGTTGTTTTCTATACATGGCAGAATCCCCCACATAGAGCATGTCTGGGGCTGAAGACAAGGCTTTACAGAAGGGTTGCGTGCGACTGGCTGATGCTTCTAAAGTATTTGTATCTGAAGCATTTCCACTATGGCTTTCCATCCACACGGGGAAATTCGAGGCGCCTGTTGTGGCTAATAATAAAGTCATCTGTTTGAGGTCAAAACGATGGTTTTTGGCATAGCCCTGCTTGGGAATGGCAGCGTCAGTAGCAGCTGCCGCATCGAGCAGCAGCCATGCCTACGCAGATGCTCCCTTGTCCATCGGGTACGGTCAAACGATTTCGCAACCCAGCGTTGTTGCTTTTATGTTGGAGCTGATGGATCCCCGTTCAGGAGATGTCATTTTAGACATAGGCTCTGGTTCGGGTTGGACAACGGCACTTTTGGCCGAGTGCGTCAAGCCTGGTGGTCGTATCGTTGGATTGGAAATGGTTCCGGAACTCGTAACATTTGGCCGTGAGCATATAGCGCATGCATGCTGTACAGCATGCTACCATTCAACTGGCACAAAAAGGGTCAATAGGCCTTCCTGACTGTAATCCATTCGATAAAATACTTGTTTCTGCAGAGCGGTCCACTTTTCCAGCGGAATTAACGTCTCATTTTAGGCAGCATATCGTCATGCCCATACGCAGTTCGATATACAAGTTGTCAAAATCTGGCTCCGATGGTCATGCACTTCATGCAACCGAATACCCTGGGTTTGCCTTTGTGCCATTGGTTTGAATACGGACTAGATGAGGTCCGGCAACTTGAATCGGATTGTAGTATATCCTCCTTTTTTAGAGCCATAAAACATAAAATAACTGATAATCAACAATAAAATATTTTATATAAAAATGAGTTAAAAAACTTATTGACTTTAATATTTTAATTTTGTATTATTACAAACATCTTAAAAAACAACCAAGAAATTGGTACAACTTTTTATCCATATCAGGACTTTCACCTGAAAGTCTCATGAACCTTATCTTAGCGCACAATTATCAGTTATAACAAATTAAATCGGTGCGCATTTTTTTCAAAAATATGAACCATACATTCTATAAATCATGTTCATTTTCAACTACATACTTGGCTCGAAATGTGGGATTTAAGCATTAAACAACAATTGGATAGGGGATTGGATATTTTGTAAGGTTCACAACCTATTCGACCAGCACCATTGCATCCCAAATCCATCCGAGAGACGCCTGCTTGCTAAAAAGCAAAAGCAGGGTAAGTGTGTAACAGCAATATGCAATGCTTATGCAGCCAGTGCATAAGCCAAACTCTTTCATAAAATGACAACAAACAATAAACAAAAATTGGTTATGATTGATGGCCGTAAACGCCGTCGTCAAATAGAGCATAGGTCATTTTCGCGTGTAGATGTATTCAAGTCTTTAGAAAATCTAAGGTTGGACAGGGTGCAAGATGCTGCTGTAGAAAGAAGATCTAACCGCAATGGATTGGATATGGAAATGGATCTATACGAATCAACTGAGTGGTTGGTGCGGGAGAAGAGGCAGATGGATGATTTAGATGAGCGGCTACAGGAATTTACAAATTATTTTGTACAACAATTTGAAGAAAAACTGACTATTTACGACGAAGTTTTGAGAAAGGTAAAAAGCGCAAAAGAAGGAAAGTTTTCGCAAGCGTTTTCAGGACCGATTGGAAGTGCGATTGGAGGTGCGGTTGGAGGTGCGATTGGTTTTCTGATTGCTATGCCTGCACAAGGCGCAAAAGCAGGAACGGAAGTAGGAGCTAAATTAACAGAAGCTATAGGTGATAAAATAGGAAAGGATTATCATAGCAAAAAGG
>DATGWI010000024.1:0-2245 GCA_035299565.1 Amoebophilaceae bacterium
CCAGGGGTAACTTGCAGCATCCCAATTGTGTCAAGATTATTTCATCCTTGATGGGACTTGCATTTTTTCTCTCTTAAAAGGTAAATTGAGAAATTTGTTTTCTGGCACATGTTGATGACTGGTGTCATGACTGCAAATCTACCAGCATATGTCATATGTTCAGGCTATTCTTTGTACCAACTGTGTTCTGCATGTATTTCAAATGTATTTGGTTCTTCAAGACTCTTTCAAAATAGTTACAGTATTCTTTGAAGTATTATAAAAGTATTTGGAGAGGATCACTAAGAATGAATATTTTCTCACCATTGTGGTACAATACAAATGTATGTATAATATCTCAACAATGTCTTTGTAACACAACGATCTTCAATAGCAATGAATCAAGAACAAGAAGCAAGCAACTTCATGTCATTTGACAAAAAAGTCTGCAAGTCTGCAGTAAATTCTGCGATTAATGATAGAATTTCTTTGTTTGAATTTTTCCATTCATGTAATCATTGAAATCTTGTGAGATTTTTTCAGTGTTTTGTGAAGAAAATTTAAAAGTTCCATGTTCGAATTTGTGCATGTCTTTTCAGAAGAGATTTGAACATTTCATGATGAGAGTTGAGTTAAATAACAGTGAATTTTGACTAAGTCTGACAACCTTGTAAAGCTGAGTAAGAGTAAATAGTAGAGTAAAGCTGACAGACTGACTGATGCTGTTGCTGATGCTCCTCTAGTTCTTGTTCTTCCTTCATAATCTTCTGCATGCTTTGCTGGATGCATGCTGCTGAGCACCTTAACAGAGTAGCCAGAGCTCCAAAGCATGAATAAAATGGATAAACAGCTAGAAAGAAAAGGATCCTTGGAAGCCAGAAGTTAGTCCTACAATGCTGATCATCTTAATTCCCCCCGGGCCAAACAGAACATCTTCTAGAGTGGGTATGGCAATGCTACTTATGCTTTGGCCATGCTGAACCATGCTAGATTGCTCTTGAACTCAAAAATCCATAATCTCTGGAGCAGCTGAGCACATAGCAAGCTGCAAGCTAACTTGACTTCAACCTTTATTACCCATTTGCTTATGAAAAGAAAGATTAAATTCTTATGCTTGCCTAGTGCAAGCGTACCACTCATCAACAAGAGCCTGGAAGCTTTTAGCTGAAGAAGGAAATTGGAAACTCGGTCTTTTCTTCAGAGTTGGTAATTTAGTTCATAGCTTGCATTGAAGTTTTGGATTTCACCCAATCACTCCCAGGCAAAAATGAACACTGCTCTCATGATGGATATCACTGTAGAAGTCAAAATGGCTATCATGGAAAACTTCTCAAAGTGCACAGAAAAGCTATAATTCAGTCAAGCATCTGTCTGTCTGAGAATATCTTCATTATGTATGGAAATGGTAAAATTTGTCACAAATCAAAAATTGCTCCCAACAATCTCAACAACATGCTCAAAGTTTGGCCACAGTGTCTGCTACAGGGTGGTGTAACCTTCTTGTGAGGTATTTGGAATATTCAATCACCAGATGTTGAAATTTGCAACAGGTCAATATTCATGATGCGTAAAAAGACCATCAGAGGGCCTGGAGCAGAAGTGAGGCACTGCTAGTAAGTATGTTTCCAGAATAATAAGAAAATTCTGTTAAACTTTTCTTCAAATGCAATCCTTAGCTGTGTACAAATAAATGCATCAAAAATGTCAGAACACTTTTAGTGCAATTATACACATCAAACAAACGCATGACATGATTCTATTGAGTTGTTGATGAATTACTAGCCATAAAACACTTGTCATGTGCGCGCGTAGGTAAAAGTTGGCTGTAGCAGTCAAACAACTTTTTTTTTCAAATTTACATAATTAGGAATACATTTATTTTTTGATTGTTCCATGAGTGAGATGTTCCCATTTCTGAGTAACGTTGATAGAAAAAAAGTTATTCACATTTCAAAAATTTTTCACAGTGGGGCCCACATTTGGGCCCATAGGAGGCCTCCAAATGTAACAACAGAGTCGGGAGCAACTCCATTGGATGCACCTTAATTTCCTCTATGTTCAGATAAATTTTTGGCCAGAGAGAATTAACTGCCTGTTACTTATGTGCTGTTTAGTTTCTATGAAGAATTCTGGAAAATGACTTTTGCAAGATTTTCTAGCCAACTGTTGCACTTACAGAGTTTTCGAGATGAGAGGATACTCTTCTACTGGTGCCTGATTTTTGGTGATTTTTTCAGATTTTTCCCATTGTAAGTTTTCTTGATAA
>DATGWI010000025.1:0-2148 GCA_035299565.1 Amoebophilaceae bacterium
TGCAAACTTATTACAAAGATATAAATTTATTTCCTATTTTTCCTATATGATTTAAATTTTTATTTAATCGAGTAGGAGGAAAATAAAATAGTTTCCTCCTATTTTATTTTCCGACCTCTCACACCACCGTACGTACCGTTCGGTATACGGCGGTTTCTTAATTTACACAACGTATTTTATCATAGAAATCGGTGAAAAAGATATAGCCCGATAACTTTAGTCGATCGTTGGAAATAGCCTTTTTCAATAATGGACTGTCGGATATACGCCAGAACCCTTTACGAGTGTTGGCATGTTCCTTAGCTTTTTGCTTAGGTATCCCTAATTTAATCAGGTTGCTACATTTGGTCTTGATACGTTTCCATTGTTTCCAAATTAAAGACCTGAGCCGTCGCCTGAACCATTCATCGGTCTTGACCAACAGCTGTTTCATGTCAGCAAGTCGGAAGTAATTCAGCCAGCCAATGATATATTGGCGTAGTGCCTCTTTTCTTCTATCATTGCCCCATCCGTTGCTCCTCGATGTCAGCTCCCTGATTTTTACTTTCATCTTTTCTATACTCTTTCTATGAACACGGATACTACATCCATTCTTATTGAAGTAGAACCCATAACCCAAAAACTTCACGTCTTTGATGTGTGCAACTACTGTTTTCTCCCGGTTTACTTTCAGATACAACTCTGATTCTATGTATTTTGTGATGCTTGCAAGCACCCTTTCGGCTGACCGCCTGCTCCGGCAAAATATCATACAATCGTCTGCATACCTCACAAAACGGTGACCTCGTTTGTCCAGCTCCTTGTCCAATTCATTAAGCATGATATTGCTTAATAATGGACTTAGGTTTCCTCCCTGTGGTACTCCCATCGCGGTATCTTCGTAATTACCTTTGGTCATTACTCCTGCACGTAGGTATTTATGTATTAACGATACAACCCTGCCATCTTTGATAGTTCTCGAGAGAACTTCTATTAGTTTGCTGTGGTTGACCTTGTCGAAGAACTTTTCCAAGTCCATATCTACTACATACCTAAATCCTTCCTTCGCATTCGTTTGGCATTGCCGAACCGCCTGATGGGCATTTCGCCTGGGGCGAAAACCATAACTGAACCCTGAAAATTGCCGTTCGTAAATTGGTGTTAACTGTTGTGCTACTGCTTGCTGAATTACCCTGTCTATTACCGTGGGAATACCTAATGGCCGTTTCTTCCCGTTTTCCTTAGGTATCTCTACCCGTCTTACAGGTTGTGGTTTGTACCGCCCCTCGTGTAATGTCTTTAGTAATTCTTCCCTGTGAGTTTGTAGGTAGGACAGCAATTCTTTGGTTTCCATCTTGTCAACTCCTCCGCTACCATTATTACCCTTTACTTGTTTGTAAGCGTGGTTCAGGTTTGTGGGTGAAAGGATGTATTCCAATAGCCTTGGTTTGTCCTTCGTTGTGTTGGTGTCTCCTTTTTCGGTCATCCATAGGAATGTCTGCCCTCCTTTGTAGCTTTCGGGTTCCGCCCTATCCTTCTGAAAGTAGGTGTCTTGTCCTGTTTTCTGCTCTTTACCATTCATACGGTAACCTTCGTTTGATGCTCACCTCTTAAGATTCTGCCCTTCGTTGACTTGCGAGACTTCCATGATTTCCTTTTTTTTTTTTCATGGCTCGTTTACTATCACTTACTATGGCATCTGCTGACTCCTGACGGCAATTGTTATCCATGTCTCATACAATGTTTCGTCATGTCCGCCAAGCCTCCCGTGGTAAACTCATCCCCCTTCTTCCCATGTAACTACTGCATTTACACTCCAATATCCGGGTAGTTATAGGACTTTGATTTGTATTGCAATCTCATCCTATTGGATATGCCTGATACAGTTCGTGTTCCTAAGTTCGGGAATTTGCCTCCAGCTTCCTTCAGATTCCACCTTACGATGGACACCCTTGCTCTTGGCTAATGGTTGGTAACTACCGACCCCCATAAAGGACTTGCACCTTCAAGGTGATGAGTATGCACGGCACACAACAAAAAATCCGCATAAACTGTGACATTTAGCGGATTTTGATTCAGTTTGAATCGTCTTTTGCGGTGAGAGGGGGATTCGAACCCCCGGTACCCTTACGAGTACGACAGTTTAGCAAACTGTTGGTTTAAGCCACT
>DATGWI010000026.1:0-2078 GCA_035299565.1 Amoebophilaceae bacterium
TTGTGAACCTTACAAAATATCCAATCCCCTATCCAATTGTTGTTTAATGCTTAAATCCCACATTTTGAGCCAATTATATATTTGAAAATGAATATGATTTATAGAATCTATGGTTTGTATTTTTGAAAAAAATGAGCACCGATTTAATTTGTTATAACTGATAATTGTGCGCTAAGATAAGGTTCATGAGACTTTCAGGTGAAAGTCCTGATATGGATAAAAAGTTGTACCAATTTCTTGGTTGTATTTTTACGATATTTGTAATATTACAAAATTAAAATATTAAAGTCAATAAGTTTTTTAACTCATTTTTATATAAAATATTTTATTGTTGATTATCAGTTATTTTATGTTTTATGGCTCTAAAAAAGAAAGATATGCTACAATCCGATTCAAGTTGCCGGACCTCATCTAGTCCGTATTCAAACCAATGGCACAAAGGCAAACCCAGGGTATTCCGTTGCATGAAATGCATGACCATCGGAGCCAGATTTTGACAACTTGTATATCGAGCCGCGTATGGGCATGACGAGATGCTGCGTAAACTGAGGCGTTAGCTCCGTTGGAAAGGTAGACCGCTCTGCAGAAACAAGTATTTTATCGAATGGTTTACAGTCAGGTAGCCCTATTGTCCCTTTTTTTGCCAATTGAATCGTAGCATTCTGTACCGAAGCGTTCGCTATGTGCTCACGGCCAAATGTTACGAGTTCCGGAACCATTTCCAATCCAACGATACGACCACCAGGCTTGACGCACTCGGCCAAAAGTGCCGTTGTCCAACCAGAACCAGATCCTATGTCTAAAATCTCATCTCCTGCACGGGGATCCATCAATTCCAACATAAAGGCAACGACGCTGGGTTGCGAAATCGTTTGACCGTACCCGATGGACAAGGGAGCATCTATGTAGGCATGGTGGCTGCTCGATGCGGGTACAAATTTTTTCCGATCCATGGTTGCAAAAGCACGAACAATGCGTGGCGTGTTCAGTACTCCTTTTTTTACAAGGAAATCAATCAATAGTTCATTTGTTTGCATGGCTTTGTTTGATTTACGAGCAAGCAATGGCTTCCTGCCCTTGGTGCAACAAAACGATCATCCCACGCTTCCTTCCAGCGTTAAAGCCAACAGTTTTTGCGCTTCTACGGCAAACTCCATAGGCAGCTGATTGAGCACTTCTTTGCAATAACCGTTTACGATAAGCGCAACAGCATTTTCGGCATCAATGCCACGCTGGCTGCAATAAAACAGTTGATCTTCACTTATTTTAGACGTAGTAGCTTCGTGTGCTACTTGAGCGGTAGGGTTTTTAACTTCTATGTATGGAAAGGTATGTGCACCGCATGCGTTGCCCATCAACAAAGAATCACACTGCGAGAAGTTGGTGGCATGTGCTGCTCCTGAGGTCATTTTCACCAATCCTCTGTAACTATTGCTCGACCGATCGGCAGCAATGCCTTTGGATACGATGCGGCTTTTTGTATGCTTCCCTATGTGAATCATCTTCGTGCCCGTATCTGCCTGTTGTTTGTTTTTGGTTACTGCTACGGAATAAAACTCGCCAATAGAGTGGTCCCCCATTAAAATGCAACTAGGATACTTCCAGGTAATGGCAGACCCTGTTTCTACTTGCGTCCAAGAAATTTTAGCGTGTGCTCCAGCACAAATGCCGCGCTTGGTAACAAAATTGTAGACGCCCCCTTTGCCTTCCTTATCTCCTGGATACCAATTCTGTACAGTAGCATATTTTACATGTGCTCCCTTTGCGGCATAAATTTCCACTACAGCTGCGTGGAGTTGGTGTTCGTCCCGCATGGGAGCAGTACAGCCCTCCAAATAACTAACATAGGCATCTTCTTCTGCTACAATAAGCGTACGCTCAAACTGACCAGTATTGGCTGCATTGATGCGAAAGTAGGTGGAAAGCTCCATAGGGCAACGTACGCCTTTGGGAATGTAGCAAAAAGAACCATCGCTAAATACGGCGGTATTCAAGGTAGCAAAATAATTGTCGGTCATTGGTACGACTTTGCCCAAATAAGCCTGAACCCATTCGGGATGTTTTTGTACGGCTTCGCT
>DATGWI010000027.1:0-1782 GCA_035299565.1 Amoebophilaceae bacterium
CTTACCTAATCCTGAACCTGCAAGGATCCCTCAACCTATGCACAGCTTTGTGACCCTTACGACCACGCGCCCTACAGGCAGCGTATCTCAGAGTCACACTAGTGCAAGGCAGGTACCCATCCCAAGGAAGCCCCTGCCCCAATCTACTCCACCTATCAACCCTCACTTCCCCCAGGAGTTCAAACTCCCCTCACCAGTCATTCCCAACCAAATCTATAGCAACAGGCCCCAAATGCCTGCACCCTCAACCTTCCACCCTCCACCTTACCCTAGTTGTACCCAAGCTTATCAGGTACCACCTCCTTACCCATCCTTGAGTGCCCCAAGCACTCCTACAGCCTCCTCAGGATTGCAGATTACTCTAAGACCTCCCAGCAATCCAGGACCATGCAGCGACACCTATGCTGCAGCAACCTTCCAAGAAGACATGGAGACTGAAAGCCTCCAACAGCAACAAGCCATCCAGTCCATCATTTCCACCCTGGAAAAGGACTCCAACCAAGCCTCAGGAACCGCAAACGCCACAACCTCAAGCAACCAACAACAACAACACCAGCAGACCAACCCTGGAGAAACCTTCACCTTGGTGAAAAGAAAAAAGCCAAAGAACAAAGGAAAATAAGCTCTTTTATTGAACTTTTTAAATAGCAAAAGCTGAACTTTAAATGCAGAAATATTTCTCAGATCACTTTTTCTTAAAAACAGCCAAACAAACTCTTTATCCTCAACAATTTTTACTACCTTCAAAACAAAAGCAAAAAAGCTTCAAACATTCATTCAATCCCCTTCATGGTAACTACCAGGGGTTCCAAAAACATCCTTTTCTTCCTGCTGCTGCTCTGGTTGTTGCTCCACCTCTGAGGCCCTTCTCCACCCATCCTTGGTCTTCAACCATTCAGGTTTGGGGGGAACTTCTGGCTTGCTGCTCATCTTCTTCTGCTTCTCAGCAACCTCTTCCACTACGTCTTGCCATCCTGGTGGACATGGTGCCTTCATCTTCTTTGGACTCTTCTTCTTCTGGATACCTGAAAAACAGAGAAAAAGGGGGAATTAGTGACATCTATGCATGTATTTAACATTTTTCTCTCTTTTCACTCACCAAAATAGCATCCTTCACCTTAGAACCTTGAAGTGACCACCCTGGTCACTCTCTTCCTGTCACCTTGCTTTAACAACTCTAACAAACACAACAGGTTTAAAACATTTATTTTCATCTACAAACACCATGCAAGACCATGCAATAAGAAAAAGCTAGAAACTTACCTCTGGCCTTTTTTCCTGTCTCCAAGTCCATCCTAACCGCCATTGGGATTTCTTCAGCCTTGGCCACCCCAGCTGTGGGTGCTCTGACCACTTGGCGGACCTGGCGGACTGGTAGCGCAGGGGGCGCCACTGGCATCCCCCTGGGTGGTCGGCGTGGTACTGTAGGAAAGAGAAACAGAACATGTTTTATTTTTGGTTAAAACACCCTGTATTAAAGAAAAAACATGGGTTAAACACTTCCTAGAACTAAGGAAAAGAAAAACATTTTTTTGGGTTAAACACTTTTTATACCCACCCTTTAACTATTTTTTTACCTTCATAAGGACTGGACCCAGCTGACGCCGTTGATGTTGGCGTATCTCCTGCTGGCGAAACCGAAGGCGACGATGGTCTCCTGTCTGACCCCTCAGGAAAGAAGGACACCATTGGAGTCTGGAAAGATCCAGCCGGCGACGAACGACCTGGAGTCCCAGCGTGGACTTGGACAGACACGTTCGTGGTTGGTCCAGGATGCGGCGA
>DATGWI010000028.1:0-8192 GCA_035299565.1 Amoebophilaceae bacterium
AGATAAACCACCCCCAAAAATTCAATTACATATTTTACCGCCTTATAGCCCAAATCTAAATCCCATAGAGCGGGTATGGAAAGTCATGAACGAATATGCCCGAAACAATAAGGTCTTTCCTACATTTAAATTGTTTCGAGAGGCTATTATGCATTTTTTTACCCATACTTGGGAGGAGATAAAGCCCAAAATGGATACCAGAATTAACGATAATTTTCAGACCCTAAATCCGGCATCTTGATTCCGATCAAGTATAAAACACCATTAGTTCAGTTTTAAAATTTAATTTAAACACATATCATTGAAAAAGCAATAGGGTAATGTGAAAAGTATTAGAGTTTGTCCATGTGTCATTGGGACGGTAAAAGTGGTTCTATTTTCTTGCTTATTCCCTAAATAGTGTCGTCATAAAATGACTTGATTTATAAGTATATAATCGATCTATTTCAAGTTTCGGGTTCCCATCTGGTCCGTACTGCAAACCGCACTTTTGAAAAAAGGAGTGCATAGAAAACGTGCAGGCAAATTATTGCTTAGCTGTTTGATGCGTAGCTGAAGTTCTTTTTGGTGGATCCATAGGCAATAATCGCTTCTAGAAATGCCAGCGGCGTATAGCCGTTTAGGGCACATTGGTGGAAAATACAGGTAGCTGGTGTTAGGGCAGGCAATGTATTGATTTCAATAATCCATACCGTTGTATGCTGCGCTGCAGCTACCTCTACAAATGCATCGATGCGGGCGTACCCTTGTATATGCAAGACTTTTGCTGCTTTTTCAAGTTCGTTGCGAACCTGTTTGCGTAGGGTTGCGGAAACCAACGGATCTGCATGAAGGCGCACTGGGGTAATGTTATGGCCTTCTCCTGCTAGAAATTTCTCTTCCAAGGAGAGGATCTCTGCTGCAGCAAGTACTTCCGATGGTTCAAAGATTTCATAAACGGTTTCCTGCGCAGGCCCTACATGGGTCAATAGGCCTGTCGTCGTTTCGACGAAACGAGCACTTTCGTTCTCATTTCCAATGAATGCCTCTACCAAGAATTTTTCTCTGGGTTGAAATGTGTTGGCTATATGCTTTGCACCAAGCTCATTTTTTTGCTGCCCTCCAAAAACAGCCGATGCATAGGCCAACAATTGTGCGCTATGGGTGATTTTAGCCACTCCCGCACTGCATCCATCGTCTATGGGTTTTACAATGAGGGGATACGAAAATCTATCTTCTATGGTTTGTACCCATACCTGTGGGTCTTGCCTCCACGACTCTTTTGTAGCAATCCATTGATCTGCCACGTGAAAGCCTTTCTCGGCCAAGTAGCGATTGGTAGCGTATTTGTCCATCGTTAATGCCGCAGCTGCTATCCCTGATCCATTGTAGGGAATGTCGTACTGCTCCAATATGGTTTGTACCGTTCCATCTTCACCAGGTCTGCCGTGCAAAGCAATAAAAACAAAATCTACTCGCTCTTTTAAGGCTGCATAGGTTAATTCTTCTGGTTCAAAGATAGCGCCTTGCGCATAGGTGTTGGTAAGCGCAGAGGCTTCGGCTCGGATGGAGGCCAACAAGGCTTTTGAGCCGTTGTTTTTCTCAGGATGCAAGAGCAAGTCGTGCACATCGTCTGCATTGTCTTTGAGCAAAAGAGCAATGGGTAGGTGAAAAATACGTTGCTGTTCGATACATCCAGACAAAAACAATGGAAGCACTTCATAGACTCCAGCAGCCGTTAACTTGCTGTAGACATTGCGTCCACTTTCTAAGGACACATGCCGTTCGGGCGTAAACCCCCCCATAATTACCCCTATTTTTTTAGGAACCTTTTTCATCCATTTGTATTTCAGTCGATGGTTTCGTCTCTTTGATATGTTCCTTGTTGTGTTTCTTTGGTTTTGGCGTCAAATTTGGCGCTTCATTGTCCGTTGCATCCGTTGTAGGCACTTGATTGGATGCTGGAGATGGCGCTTTTTTATACCTTTTCTTATGCTTCAGGCTGCGTTTCCCGATCAATCGCTCTAAGTCTGATTTAAAGATCGTCTCCTTGACCAACAAAGTTTCGGCCACCAGGGTGAGTTTATCCAGTTTGTCGGTCAAGAGCAATTTGGTTCGCTCGTAGGTACCATCGACCATGGCCTTGACTTCTTCATCGATGGTATGTGCGGTTTGCTCGGAATAGGGCTTGGTAAAGGTAAAGTCCGTTTGTTTTGAATGATGGAAGGAAACATGCCCTATTTTCGCATTCATACCATATATAGTCACCATGCTATAGGCCAATTTGGTAACCCGTTCCAAGTCGTTCAACGCTCCGGTAGAAATTTTTCCAAAGATCAGCTCTTCTGCTGCCCTTCCTCCCAGTGACATAGCCATTTCATCCAATAGTTGGTCTGACTGGTAGATAAACTGTTCTTTGGGCAAATACTGGGCATATCCCAATGCCGCTATCCCACGTGGCACAATGCTTACCTTAACCAAAGGATGTGCATGTTCCAAAAACCATCCAGCAATGGCATGGCCTGCCTCGTGGTAGGCTACGATTTTTTTCTCTTCGGGGGATATGAGCTTGTTTTTCTTTTCCAATCCACCGATGATACGGTCTATAGCGGCTTGAAAGTCAGACATGACAATTTGCTTCCTATTTTTTCTAGCAGCGATCAATGCGGCCTCGTTGCACATATTGGCCAAATCTGCACCAGAAAATCCAGGGGTTTGTTCGGCCAATTGTTTGATGCGGATGTATTTTTCTAGTTTCAGTCCTTTGCTGTGACAACGTATAATGGCCTCACGGTCTACAATATCGGGATTGTCTATGCTTACTTGGCGATCAAATCGTCCGGGACGCAATAGGGCTGGATCCAATACTTCTGGTCGATTCGTAGCTGCTATGATGATGACGCCTGAGTTGGTAGAAAAGCCATCCATTTCAACCAAGAGGGAATTGAGGGTATTTTCGCGTTCGTCGTTTACGCCTGGCGCATTGGCTTTTCCGCGTGCTCGACCTATGGCATCGATCTCATCGATGAAGATGATACAGGGGGCTTTTTCTTTGGCTTTTCTAAAGAGTTCGCGTACGCGAGCGGCACCTACGCCTACAAACATTTCTACAAAATCAGAACCAGATAAGTAGATAAAAGGCACATCTGCTTCTCCTGCTACTGCTTTGGCCAACAAGGTTTTGCCTGTACCAGGAGGGCCTACTAGCAATACCCCTTTGGGAATTTTTCCGCCAAGTGTGGTGAAATGTTCTGGTGTTTTCAAGAAATCTACTACTTCTTTTACCTCTTCTTTGGCTTCTTTCATGCCTGCTACGTCTTGAAACGTTACTTTGGCTTGTTTGTCTTTGTCAAAAACCGTGGTCTTGAGTTTGTTCATGTTGAAAATTTGCCCTCCTGCTCCGGTTAGGCCTGTATCGGACTTGCGGATAAAAAACCAGTAGAGCATAAATAGGGTAAATAAGAAGGACCAGTTTATAAATCTCGTTGGTTCTGAACGCTCTTCAGAAGTATAGCCGATCCTGGCTTCTGGAGGCAACTGCGCTTCTATTTGTTTGAAATTTTGATCGAAAATACCAAAAGAAGGAATGCGAAATGTATAAACAATGCCCGAAGTATTCTTCCAATAAGGCCTTTCTGCGCGTTCTCTCTGATAGGTTTCTTTCTCCCATGCTGTTTCTTTGAGGACGACTTCAACGACCCGTTGATTGGTAATCAAGGTGACAGACGCTACATCTTGGGCCAACATCATTTTTTCAAAACGCTTCTCAGAAATTGGAATGGTGGTTTTTTCTTTCCCATAGTAGAAAATCAATCCCAATACAACAAGTATGGCTAGTATAAAGATAGATTGTGACGTATGTTTTTTTGGAAATATTTTTTCTTTACCCTGCATAAGCTATGTTAAAATGAACCGAGTCTGTTGCCTTAAAACCTTATTATAGGCTTTGTTGGCATTATTTCTGTACGCAAACCCTGCATATATACCTGCGCGTGTTGCGGTTTTCCGTGTAGCGATGCCTACATACAACTTTCCATTGAAATGGTCTTGAACCGTGATAACAACCCCTTGAGAAGCAAGAAAGTTACAAAAAATGAATGAAAAGTCCATACATAAGCTCAATTTTAATTTGACATTGTGCATACAATAGGCAAGGCGCTGTAGGTAACCCTGAATCCTATTACAGCATTGTCTTGGCAGTCAAATTGGGTCAGCCATCTGGCATGGAACCGACATGTAGGCAATCGGATCCTGGGCTTATTTGTTTCAATTTGTAGCATCTATTCTGTTTTTCAATTGCAAGAAATTTGGGTTTTGGTGTGTATCTGTTTGGCGCAATCGCTTTGCTGTTGCTGTAATAATTTCTCAGTATGGGGGCATTCATAGAGACCTATCTGTAAGTACTTTATTTGCTTGGGCAAATCTATGTTCAATGCATTCCCAATCGATGACATTCCAAAAAGCAGTTATGTAGTCCAAACGCCTATTTTGGTACAAAAGGTAATAGGCATGTTCCCACACATCCAGTCCTAAGAGGGGTATGCCTTGTGCTTCTAACGGCACTATGTCCATACATGGATTGTCTTGGTTGGCAGTACTGGTAATGCGCAAGCATCCATCCGTGGGTACCAGAGAGAGCCAAGCCCATCCAGATCCAAAACGCGCCGCAGCAACCGTCGTAAAAACCTGCTTGAATGCATCAAAGCTTCCAAAAGTCTGTTCCAATGCCTTGCTCAATGGGCCATTCGGTTGTTTGGAAGCAGTTGGGGTAAGGCTTTCCCAAAAAAAAGAATGGTTGAAATGGCCGCCTCCATGGTTGCGTACAGCCATGCTATAAGAGCCGATCGCATGCATGAGTGTGTCCAGTAGCATTGATTCTGTTTTGGTTTCGGATGCCATGGCTGTTTCCGCAATTGCTTGATTCAAGCCATTCACATAGGTTTGATGGTGTTTGGTATGGTGGATTTCCATGGTTCTAGCATCTATGTGCGGCTCTAAGGCATCGTAGGCGTAGGGCAAATTGGGAAGTGTAAAAACCATAAAAATAAGTTAAGAGCGTGTTAATAATGTTGTGTCCAGGAACAAGCCTGTTGCCATATAGAACCCATACAACCTTCCATGGAAATGGCTTCGATATGATCGAACTTTACGCTACAATATAAGGTTTCTTCGCCTCCGAAAAAAATCTGTCAGCAATACACTACTTGGTTCTTCCAAAACAGAGGGAACGACCTCTGTACGTGGATGCAGCAGGGCAGTAGCACAGGTTTGATATCCTCTTTTTGGGTCTCGCGCGCCAAATACCAATCGGTGTAGCTGAGCCCAATAAAGGGCTCCACTACACATCACACAGGGCTCTAGCGTCACGTATAACGTACATTGGGTTAGGTACTTGCTCTTAAAGTGGTTGGCAGCAGCGGTCAATGCCACCATTTCGGCATGCGCAGTTGGGTCTTGCAGCAGCTCTACCTGATTGTGGGCACGTGCTATGATGCTTAAATTGGCTACTACCACTGCCCCAATGGGTATTTCTCCCCGTGCTTCCGCTGCCTGTGCCTCCTTTAAGGCTTCTTTCATAAAGAAAGTATCTGTTGCTCGTGCATCCATCATACCCGGTAATTTTAGACTGGGTTGTCCTTTTGGTGTGCGGCCGTGCATGTTGCTCATTTTGATTGCTAACTTTTGAGTCGTCGCCTCTTTACGCCGGATTCATAAACCAAACTGTGTGGAGGACTTTGCTGATTCGGAGTGAAGCGACGTTTTTTAGTGTTGCTTGGTGGGTTGTCATCACAATACTGAAGTAGTTTTTGGTAAATAGCTTTGTTGCCGGAACGTTCAGCTATATGCAAAGCAGTATCTCCTCCCTGGTTCTGGAGGCAAGCCTTCGCACCATGTTGGAGTAATTTTGTACAAATGGCTTCGTTTCCACCCCGTGCAGCTATATGCAAGGCGGTATCTTCTACTGTATTCGGTGCATCTATGTTAATACCGCTTTTGACGAGCAAGTCTATGGACAGACAAATGTCTGCTTCTTGTTCTTCCGTCAATTTTGTTGCATTCGTAAACCGTCCTACTACATAATGCAATGGTCTATCTCCCAAGGCATCTGGAATATTGCTATCGGCACCTGCATGGAGTAAGATTTCCAGTACCTGACTGGACCAACCAGCAGCCCAATGCAGTGCAGTAACTTTTTGTGGGCCTGCTGAGTGGTTCAGTGTATCGGGGTTAAGTTTTTTACTTAACATTTCTATAAGTTCAAGTGGCGGGCTGTTTTTTTCTCTAGGTTTGAGCAAGGGGTGTAGTACGGTCTGCCCATTTTTAGTAATGATGTTTGGGTTTGCCCCTTTTTCAAGCAACAGTTTGACGCATGCTTCACTTGGTAAGGTGACGGCTTTAAAAAGTGGGCTTTCTCCTCCAAGATCTACTGCATCGACGTTTGCCCATTTTTTAAGCAATGCAGCAACCAACTCTTGTCGACGGGTGTCGAGCTTCTTTTGTAGGTTTACAATGCGCTCTTCCTTAGAAACGTTTGCCTGCTGTTCTGAAGAGGAGCCATCCTCTTGAGGGCAAAGGGTGGTGGGCAACAAAGCAGCATGCAGCGGAGATAGGTGTAAGTAGTTGATCATATTGATGGAACGATTATTTTTATCAAGTTCAATCAGTTGCAAGGCGAGGCTCCATTGGCCCTGTTGAATGGCATATAGTAGGGGTGTATGCCCTTGCTTATCTCTTATACGGATGTCTTGTGGCGTGGTGTCTAACATCCGGCGGACCTCGTTTGCACTTCCTTTCTGTATCCCAGCAAATAATGCACCAGTTTTTTTATCCGGAACTTTGTATTTTCCGGTATAACCCGGGCATTGGGACAAACTCAAAGGAATTAAGAGTAATAAATTTGCTAGTTTGTTGTTTTTTTGCATGTTTTGTAAATATTGGTTGAAAGGTGAAAATTAAAAGACATTGTTTTCTAAAAAGGTTAAACTTTTTTTTTAAAATTCAAAATATTGCAACCTTTCTTCTGTAGATCAGCATTTTAAAATTTCAGAAATCTGTTGTTTCCATTGCTATAGGTATGGCTAAGGTGGATCTTGGCAAAAAAAGAGGTTGCTGCGGGGCTCAGACAAGAAAAAAGGGGTGGCACAATATGCCACAACCCATGTCCAAATTTTACTTCAAACAGCGCCCATCTTTGTTTTTTTATGAAAAAAATCATTGGCACGTGCTGTATTGTTTGCGCAAGGAGTTATTCGCACAGCAGCTGTTCTTGATTGGGCCCAATGGCAATGTTGTGGTACACTTTTTGAACGTCATCGTCGTCTTCTAGTGCATCTATAAGCTTGATTAATTTGATAAAAGCTTCGTCGGTCAACGTTGTAAACGTATGAGGGATGTGCTGAAGTCCGGCATGCATTGGAATGATGGAATGTTTTTCTAGTTGTTTTTGGACCTTCCCGAAATCCTCTATGGCACATGTAATATGTATGGTTTCCTCTTGGATTTCCATGGCTTCTGCTCCAGCATCGATCAATTCCAAGGCAAATGTTTCTTCGTTTGTCTCATCCGATACAGGAATGGTGAATACTCCTTTGTGGTTGAATAAGAAGGAAATAGATCCTTTTTTTTCTAAGCTTCCGCCATATTTGGAGAAAAGGGTGCGTACATTTGCTACGGTTCGGGTGATTTTATCTGTCATGCATACAACCATAATTGCCACACCATGGGGGCCATATCCTTCGTATGTAACCTCTTGGTATTCATCTGCCTGGGCGTGATCTCCTTTGTTAATGGCCCGCAGAATCGCTTCTTTTGGCATGTTTGCGCCTTTGGCATTTTGAATAGCCAACCGCAACCGTGGGTTAAACTCTGGTTCAGGACCTCCTTGCCGGGCGGCTACTGTTATTTCCTTTACCAATTTGGTAAATACTTTGCTTTTTTTTGCATCATTTACTTCTTTTTTACGTTTGATATTTGACCACTTGCTATGTCCTGCCATTGTATTGTTGTTCGTTGGATGGTTTGATTAAGTTAACGTAAGCTCAGGGTTTGCGGCCATTTAAGCTGCCGCATATACTAGACCTGTTGCGTAAGTCATTTTACTCATAAATATATAGGTTTATGGAAGGTTTAGAAAATACCTGAAAATATGGCTTCATATAAGGACTTCTAACAGGAGATCTTAGATCAAGTGATATCTGGAAACCCCCAATTTT
>DATGWI010000029.1:0-4673 GCA_035299565.1 Amoebophilaceae bacterium
TGCAGTTATAACGCTGAAAACCACCTGGATATCCATTTTTGCGACAGTTCGTTCCTTGACAATATTTACATTCCATCTTATTTTCTCTGTTTGAATTAAAACAGCAATATAAGAAGATATCTACTAATTACTAGCAATCCCGAAATTTATAATCAATTTGCTAGACGAGAAAAAAACAAAGTACGTTTCTTGAATCAAACCAACCAAGCCAACTGCTTAGGTGCTTTTTCACCTATTTAATGTAAATTGGTTGCGTGAACTCTTTATAATAAATACATTATGTCCAACTTGAAAAAACGTCCAAAGGACCAGAAAAACGCAAAAACACCATATTATACTGCATCTATTTTAGCCACTTTCAAAAAAGCACCCTCTGTTTCCTACACAGCCAAGGAGCTTTGTGCTCTTTTAAAATTGAAAAAAAAACGAGAAAAAGCTTCGGTAGAAGAAACGCTACAAGACCTTATAGCACAAGGAACCATTCGAAAAATAAACAGGGGGCGTTATATATGGCGTACAACGGATGCGGAAAAAACCTATGCAATAGGACGGGTAGATTGGGTACGTCCAGAATATGCTTACATTGTAGTACCTGACTTAGAAAAAGACATACTGGTTGTACACCAGAACTTACATACTGCCTTAGACAAAGATTTGGTTAAGGTACGTCTGTTACCTCCTAAGAAAAAACGCAACCGCCTAGAGGGAGTCGTAATAGAAATTGTAGAACGCAATACGGATCCGATTCTTGGACGCATCATCGCTACAGGTCATGGCCCCAAAGCCCTTGTAGAACAACGAAAAGGTACGTATGAAATCGTATTAGAAGGGGATAATCTGACTGATTTACAATTAAATGATAAGGTAGTTATAAAACCAAGCTTGTTTCCGGGAAAAGAAGGTCAATTAACCGGAACTGTGGTGCACCATCTAGGACCTGCTGGCGTCCATGAGGTAGAGATGCATGCGATTATGGCTGAATTTGGATTGCCTTATGCTTTCCCCCCCCACGTATTGGAAAGCACGAAACAGTTAACTATCGCTATTTCAGACCAAGAAATGGCCAGCAGAAGGGACCTGCGTAGTATTCCTACTTTTACTATAGATCCAGCTGATGCACAGGATTTTGACGATGCGCTTTCGTATCAGAAACTGGAAAATGGACACCATCAGGTAGGCATCCATATTGCCGATGTAAGCTACTATGTACTGCCAGATACACCGTTGGACCAAGAAGCCTACTTGCGCAATACCTCTGTTTACTTGGTAGACCGTTGCATTCCGATGCTGCCTGAATTGCTTTCCAATGAATTGTGCTCGTTGCGTCCAAACGAAGACAAGCGCACCTTTTCGGCTATTTTCGAACTAGACGATCAAGGAAAGGTCCATGACATGTGGTTGGGTGAAACGGTGATCCATTCCAACAAACGGTTTACCTACGAAGCAGCAAAAGCCATTTTGGATGCAGAAGCGGGCGATTTTTATCCAGCTCTTGCTGCATTAAATGGCTTAGCCAAACGGCTTCGCGAAGAACGTTTGAAGCAAGGTGCCATTAACTTTGAAACCCGTGCGTTGGTGTTCGAGCTGGATGAACAGGGAACTCCGCTTCAGGCAGTCCCTAAAATCCGTACCGATGCCCATAAGCTTATCGAAGAGTTTATGCTGTTGGCCAACAAAGAGGTGGCCACGTACGTAGCAAAGATGAAACAAAATCAAGAAAAAACAGGTCCTACGTTTGTGTATCGCACCCACGACAATCCCGATCCAGAAAAATTAAATGCTTTCTTTTTGTTCGTCAAACAATTGGGATATCCCATCAATCTAGGCAAAGGACCTGTTTTTAAGGCCATGCACTACTTAGAAGAAGCCATACAAGGCACGCAAGAAGAGGACATCATTCATGCATTTGCCATTCGTTCCATGGCCAAAGCACTGTATACCACAGAGCCCAATCCACATTTTGCGTTAGCTTTCCGCCATTATAGTCACTTTACGTCGCCCATACGGAGGTATTCCGATGTGCTCGTACACCGTTTGTTAAAGAAATACCTCCAAGGCGAAAAGACCTATGATATAGCTGCTTATGAATCAAAATGCCAATATGCAGTAGAACGAGAACGGCTTGCGGCCAATGCCGAGAGGGCTTCGATTAAGTACAAACAAGTAGAATTTATACGCAACTTGGGCGATCAGATTTTAGAAGGCATCGTTAGTGGGTTAACCGAATGGAACATGTATGTAGAAATCACATCCAATGCGTGTGAGGGGATGATCCGACTATCAGAGCTTTCCGATGACGTATATGTTTTTGAAGAAAAAAGCTTTCAGGTAGTAGGTAAAACACACAAAAAGTGTTATCGGCTTGGAGACTTTGTACGGGTTCAGGTAACAAATTGCGACTTAAATAAGCGGCTTATTCATTTTAAGTTGGTCTAGCGCTCTAAATTATCGTTCATGCTGGTATCCATTTTAGGCTTTATCTCATCCCAAGTATGGGTAAAAAATGCATATTATTTTGATCCAATGTCATTTGAAAGCATACGTGAGCTTTAGTTGCAGGGATACAAATAAAAAAAGATGAATAGGTGTACAAGCGCCAGACCGTTCGTCCTAGCAAAATAAAACAGGCTTGTTTGCCCTGTTTTATTTTGCTGGTTTTTGTACCGCGTTAATTTTATCTAATTTTGCACAAGGCAAATATATAAAACTTGTTTTGATGCAATCAAAGTTCTTGCAACATGAAGGACTGATTGAGGCATCTTCAGGAATTGTTTGGTTCTTTTGACTAGTTGTTTGCGCTGAAACCCATAGACGGCACCGACCAAACAATTGATTCGAATACAATCAGAAGATCAAAATGGTGCGGCATATGGTATGCACATATTTATTATTTTATTTATTGACAATGTTTCTGATAGGTCTTACCATACTTTTAACCACTTCGTTTTTAGGATCCCGCCTCAAAGGCCTCAGTTTAAGCATGTTGGGAGGATTGGGTATGCTGCTGTTGCTCTTGCTGTTGCGTACGCCTCCAGCAGAACCTCCCGTGCAAATCATACTGTGTATTGCTGCAGTAGTGAGCGCCGTTGGTGCCATAGAAGCTGCTGGTGGACTCCATTACCTGGTACAGGTAGCGGAAGCACTCATCCGCAAACATCCAAATAGAATCATCTACCTTAGTCCACTGGTTACCTACCTCCTTACGTTTTTAGCGGGTACCAATCATATTGCATACTCCATCTTGCCCATTATTGCAGAGGTTTCAAAAGAAGTAGGTATTCGTCCGGAACGACCGTTGTCGCTTGCAGTGGTTGCAGCACTACATGGTGCCCTGGCTAGCCCCATTTCGTCTATTATGGTTATCTTAGCTGGTTTTTTAAGTGGAACAGGGATTACAATAGCTACCATTTGCAAGTTAATTATCCCTTCTACGCTTTTTGGTTTGTGCATTGCTACCTTTGTAGTAGGCCAACTGAAGCAATCATTGCCAGATGCTGCGCAATGCCTAACACCGGATGTGGACCCCTTACATGTTGCAGAAAAAAGTGCCCGACCTTTCCCCAAGGCTACCCGGAAAGTCAAACTGTCTCTTGGTTGCTTTTTATTAGGTAGCTTATGGATCGTCTTAACCGATGCCATCAAAGGATTACTGCCTTCATGGGAAATTGCCGGGACAAAGGTTTTTTTACCAACCAGTTCTATTTTGCCTTTGGTGATGCTTGCTACGGCTGCTTTGATTATGATATTGTGTCGCATTCCTACCCACCGCATGATCACAGGGAAAGCTTTTACGGCAGGCATCCAAGGTATGTTCTCACTTTTAGGGATCGCTTGGTTAAGCAGCACTTTTGTAGAGGGAAACAAACAAACGTTGCTGCATTGTATCGGTGAACATCTTTCTGCTCCTTGGCAATTTTCGCTCATCTTATTGGGTATGTCAGCCATCATGGGTAGTTCTGCTGCCACCATTAAAGCAATTTTTCCGTTGGGCATCGCCCTAGCCATCCCTCCTAAGGTGTTGCTGGCTTCTGTGGCTGCCGTAAATGGCGTGTTTATCATACCTGTTTACCCAACGATGCTGGCTGCAATCCATTTAGATACTACCGGCACGACGCATATTGGAAAATATCTCTTTAATCATAGCTTTATGCTTCCCGGGTTGTTGTCTATTTTGGGAGCAGTAGGTATGGGTTTTATTCTGATACATACGTTAATACCTGGATAAAGACTTACGTCTTTGTCCTTCGTATTTTTATAGTAGGGTTCCGTTGTTTCAATAAGTTTCTATGCAGTAGGTAAATCCACGGACGCTATTTTTTCAGATGTTCTTCCTGTATTTCAAACTCCCAGTTATCTATCATTCTGGTTTCCTGATTGAAGTTAATGCCGAGTAGTCTAATAGCTTTTTGTCTGAGTAAGTAAAGTCGTACGTTTATAGATGTCAAGTTTCACCAGGTTGTTCCTTTATCCTAGCTTGCTTCTTGGGAATTAAATTTAGTACTTTTTCCTGAAATTGACTAGGTGTTTCTTTAAATAGAGCTGTTGCGTAAGTCCTAAAAAATAGTCGATGTTAAAATTGGGGGTTTCCAGATATCACTTGATCTAAGATCTCCTGTTAGAAGTCCTTATATGAAGCCATATTTTCAGGTATTTTCTAAACCTTCCATAAACCT
>DATGWI010000030.1:0-1960 GCA_035299565.1 Amoebophilaceae bacterium
AGTTCTATTAAAGGCATTGGCAATAGAACCGCTCTGGAGCTTATTGTTGCAACTGGAGGGGGCAACCATTTCCAAAATGCAAAACAGTTCTCTAAGTACATTGGACTAGCTCCTACTTATGCCCATTCAGGAACTTCCATAAGGAAAAAAGGTCATATCAATCGTCATGGGAACCCTGAGTTACGATCTTTACTATATATGGCCTCTTGGTCTGCTATACGCTTTAATACGGCCTGTAAAACATTTTATGAAAGATTAAAAGAGCAAGGAAAACCTGGAAAAGTGGCACTTATTGCTGTAGCTAATAAACTTATTAGACAGGTATTTGCCATTATCAGAGATAATACTTCTTATGTGGATGGGTATCTATCTAAATCTAGGATAAAGGTAAATACTTAGTGTACCATTGGGCTCAAGAAGATCAGAAGCTTACAGGATGAAGCACAAAGTAAAACCAGATAAATGCAAAAACTGGCATTGCTCGTTTCAGATAGAATCACTAAGTAGAATGGTCAACTAGTTATACTAATTTAACAATGCCCAAAAACTTATTAGTCAAAAATTTGGTTTTTAACATAGTTCGTGTGGAAGCAACGTTCAAAACGCAACCTGACTTTCCATACGTCTCCTTACTACTTATACTAGAATGAAATGAAGATGCGGGATTCGTTATACGATCTCGCACCTAGTTCACCTGCCCTCGCCGGGCGGGCGTTACTTTTTTGCATGGATCAAAAAAGTAACCAAAAAAATCTAGTGCTGATTGAAAAAAGGAGGTGGAAAGCCCTTGGAAAAGAGGGGAAAAGCAGAACTCGCCCTGCGGGCTCAGACAGCTGTTTTCCTTTTCCTCTTTGCCTGCACGCTTTCTATTCACTCCTTTTTTCAAAGGCGCGTTTTCCAGTACGGACCAGATCGGAACCCGCAACTTGAAATTGATTGCGTATATACCGTATCAGAATGAAGATGACTGAATTTACCATTTTAAGGGAATATTTCTTTCTCCCTTTGCTTTTTACCCTTGACTTGATACAAAAGGGTCAATCACAAACGCTGGTTTCTGCTTTCGTTTCCTCTTTTTTGTCTCTAATTTCACTCCTTTTTTCAAAGGCGCAGGTGGACTACGGACAACGGATAAACACTGCATCTTGAATCCGGTACAATATAGTTTGTACGATATTTTATAGTATCATAAGGCGTAACTGCATGCAACAGGTTCATCTGTAACACCTTGATGTACTTCCACTAGTTAAGCAATTTTTTTTTATTTAACGCAGCTGCAAACGCGTTGCTAGAGGGCTGGTTCCTTTACATCTAGGAACTGCTCCATGCCAAAGTGATAGGGTGATATACAATAATTCTGCACCCGATCGTGTGCCAAAACATAGCTTGGCATCATAGGTAGACGTATAGCAGGAACCAATTCTGCCACCCGTTTGTCCATGCCTTGGTACAGACCTATCTGTTGCGTTTTCTCTTGGGTCCCCACGGCCTGATCGTACCAGGCATTAAATGGCGGGTCTACAATAGCAATAGAATGTGCTGTTGCGTCTCGTATTATATTAAAGTAATCTAATGCATTTGGGAAAGACGCTTGTGAGCCCATAAGTGCCCATACAAATTGCCTTTTTTGTATCTTGTTGCACAAGGTTGGAAAGGGCATCTGATCGACGGTTACGGCAATCCCAATTTTTGCCATACACTGGACAAAAAAATCTGCTTTTGTTTTGATCTCAGTATTTGCAATGCATGCTAAGCTGAGCTCGGGGAGATCTTTGCCTCCAGGATAGCCCGCTTCTGCGAGCAGCTTTTTGGCCTGTTCTAGATCGTATGCAGCATATGGATTTCTAAACGTTTTGTCGTGCCCTTCGAAGGAAGGAGGTATAAAGCTGTGTGGGACTTTCCCTAATCCACCGGTAAACAATTGAGCGTAGGTTTCTCGGTCAAATGCCAACGATATGGC
>DATGWI010000031.1:0-6397 GCA_035299565.1 Amoebophilaceae bacterium
AAATTGGGGGTCTCCAGATATCACTTGATCTAAGATCTCCTGTTAGAAGTCTTTATAGGAAGCCATATTTTTAGGTATTTTCCAAATTTTCCATAAACCTATGTATTTATGAGTAAAATGACTTACGCAACAGGTCTACTAGGTCTCTTGCAGCACGTGCTTCCTTGGGTTACTCTTTTTACTTTGTATACATGTTCAAGAATGGTCCGGTACTACGCCTTGTAAGCATGGCTGTTTTGAGCATTGGTGTGGCAACAGCTATATGGTATGTTACCCGTATTTATGCAGCTTTGTCGTGCAAGTGCGTTGTGATACAAATTGAATCGCGGGATGATCAAAACTTTTTAACAAGCACACAACTGCTGGAATTGATTGAAAAAAGCCATCAAGCGCCTCTGGTAGGTACTGCATTAAAAACCATCCATGCCTACAACATCAAAAAACAGTTGGAAAGCCTCCCATTGGTTAAACATGCATCTGTTGTGAAAACGTGGCAAGGCACATTAACCATTGGTGTAACAACGAAATGTGTATTGGCTCGGTTGCTAACAAAACAGGGGGAACGGTTTTATATAGACGAACAGGGACAATTGGTGGACGGACAAGCATTGCCATTGCACCTTCTGTTGGTCGTAGATGGTATAGACCTGTACCAACTGCAAGCCAGAGGTGGCAATTTAAATAGGTGTTACCAAGGCTTACTGGAGGTCTTGGATTACCTACTTTTGGATCCTTTTTTGAGCCGTCAGATTACGAGCTTACAGGTTTTGGAGGACCAAAAACTTGTTTTTGGAGCACAAATAGGCAACCATCGTATAGAGTTTGGCAGCGCGGACAACAGGGTAGAAAAGTTTCAGAAGCTGAAGTTGTTTTACAAATATGTCATTCCCTATAAAGGATGGGATGCGTATCATACGGTCAACTTAATGTTTAAAAATCAGTTGGTGTGTTCGTAACCACACTTTTCCAAGCAACATTGAAATGGATTCAAAGATCTGAAAATAACCAGTGATGGGAAGCGGTTCGGAAATGCTTGTTTTCTAACGTTTAGAACGATACTGTTTCTTAAATGCCAGCATGATACAAGATCCCAATCCAAGCAACACATTGGTCCAGAATACGGGCATATCATGTATCATGATGCCATATATCGTCCAACTAATAGAAGAGACTGTTAGATTTAAAAGCATCAAGATAGAAATATCGTCTACAGATTTCGTTTTGTATGAATGAATGATCTGAGGAACCAGCGATAAAACGGCTGTACAAGATCCTAGGCAAGCAACAACGTCCAACATAGAAATAGAACCGTAGCCCATAAGATCAGTGAAAATGAAGTATAAAGTGGAACAAACAAATGCGTACCAGGAGCGGGGATCGAACCCGCATGGCCAAAGGCCACAAGATTTTAAGTCTTGCGTGTATACCAATTCCACCATCCTGGCAAGGTTATTAAAATTTTAAGTTCAATTTCAAGATCACTCGAGACACTCACTCGGTGTTGCTTCAAAGGAGATTACAAACGAACATGTGTGATTTTTTGGAAAGATTTGTGAACATGTGAGCGAGAAACGGGACTCGAACCCGCGACCCCGACCTTGGCAAGGTCGTGCTCTACCAACTGAGCTATTCTCGCTTATTTTTACAAGCATTTAAACAAATTTAAAGTAAAAATTAGTTATATCCAAAATGAATTGCATTCAGCGTATACGCCATTTCATTTTCAGGGATTGCTAATCAAAAAATAGATTTTCTAAAAGTAAAAAGTGCTAGAGTAATTTCAACCATGCGTTTAGACTTAGCATAGCCCTTGGTTTTTCGTCTAAAACGGCATAAATAGTGACGAAAAGTAGCATTCATACTTTCAATAGCTTGTGTATATTGCTTGCCAACGACATGCTTACGTTTGGGTAAAATGCCCCGATAAGCTAGCTGACCATTTGTCTGTAAAAACAGTTCTAGGACGCAAGTTTTTTATCAAAGACCAGATGCTTCTGGCTGCCTCTTTAGTCCGTTTACCACAAAAAATGGCAAGTATTTGTTTTGTTTTTCTGCATATAGCAACCCATATCCATAGCTTATTTCGTTTTTTTAACGTAATGCCAAAACTCATCTAGTTGAATTTGTGCAACGGACTTAAGATCTGTCTGACTCCACAAAGCTCCTGTTTCAAAAAGTTTTTCTCCCATCGAACGGATCCATTTTAGCACGGTTACATTGCTGACGCCTAAAATACGTCCTATAGACCTAAAGCCAAGTCCTTCGAGATAGCTTTAATGCCTTAAATCGTTTCTCTGCGCTATAGGCCTTCCCTTTGCCTAGCGTCGAATTACGGTTGCAATACTTGTAATTATAACGCTGTAAACCATCTATATAACCATTTTTTTGGCAGCTAGTTCCTTTACACTATTTGTATTCCATCTTAATTTCTCTGTTCGAATTAAAACAGCAATATAACATAAGAAGATATCTACTAATTATTAGCAATTCCAAATATTTTATATAAAAGTTTAAAACACTATTGACTTTAATATTATAATTTCGTATTATTTTATAAATTTATAAAAAATCAGAAAAAATCAAGCAGTAATCAAAACGGGTATTGAATCTTTTTTCAATAGGCCATCTATACGACAGTACCGTCTCATTTTGAAACTATCTAGAAGGATTTATATCCTTTCAAAAAAAGGAACGACTTAAGCTCTGTATTCTTTCATTGATTTTAAATATTACTACAATGAATAATTCATATCAAAATCAAACGGGAGCCTTACCTTTATCATCGTTTGCTCCTTACCTTACCAATCTTACCAACACTGCCCAGGATATTGGCAATGCTGTAAGTAATTTTGTCCAATCTGCAGAGAACAAGTTGTCTCAATGTTTTTGGGATGGGATTGGTTCACTGCCTAAAAACTATTTTTCTAAAGACATAACCAACGCCAATTATTTCGATAAATCGCTGTGGGAAGGGATATTTAATGAGCGCATAGAGGGATTGCAAGAGCAATTGTTGTCTGAATTACAAGAACAACAAACGGACGACGTACAACAACTAAGGGGCGCTGGCTTTCCACATGTAGATAAACTGAGGGAGCAAATGGCTGCAGGATTACCTCATCATGCTAAACCATCCCTGAAAGAACAGTTAACGGCCTTACAAGGTCTCGTAGGCAAACACACGCTTTCTCCCCAGGACTATGAAGCGGGATTGGATGCATTAAAAGAAGCTGCTTCTGATCATGGGCACCATACAGCGCTTATTGAGCAAGTAAGAGCTGCATTTCGATCGAAGTTAAAAAAAGAACAAGGGCTTCTAGAGGAGTGCTTACAGGGTGACCTGCTGCACTTATTTAAAGAAACACCAGAAAAATCATTAACACCAGCCCCACTAAACAAGGTATTGCGCTACTATAAGCCATTGATGCAGCATAAAACGTATGCTAAGCAGAAGGAATGGGTAGAACAATGTTACAATAAGCAAACGCTATTACCACTTCCACCAGTGAACAAGCAGGCAACCAAATCATCTCCAGCAGAAGTGTCATCGAGGATCGAGGGACAACAAGATAGTCCAACCTGGGGCAGGAGTATACGCAATTGGGGAAGGTTTTTATGGGAAAATTCAGGTACACTGATCACATTTGGATTGGCTACGCAAGCGGCAGCCGTTCAAGCATCAGGAGCTAATAGCACTGGAAATTTTATGCCAGAAGGCAACTTGACGGATGGGTTTCCTTTATTTCCTGGAACGAACAGCTTTAATCAATCATTCTTAATGTCTGTGCCTGTAGGGGCAACAACAGAACCCAATTTGTTTGATAAAGCCCTTGCAGTTCCAGTAAATGTTACTGCTAGTGCTGGGCCCAATCATCGTTACCAATTGGAGATAAGTGAAAAGTTGTCTCAAGAGATATTAACCCAATTTGACAAAGTCAATGCTGATTTACAAGATCTTATAACCCTATTCAGTACAAATGAAAATGATTCATCTGTATCACAAGAGCCTAGTGGGTTGAGGCAAAAACGGGCTGCTAGTCGTGGCGAGCGTCCTAAATGTAAGGATCTATCACAAGATTTGCTGGTGGATTTAAAAAATAGGATAAAGGCTACATTAAACAATACGTCGCAAGGCGAAGGTAGTACTGATTGTACATTTGATAATAACAATTCAGAAAATTGTGACGAATTATTCAAATTAATACAGTGTGGTGTGAATCATTTGGAAGTTGGATTTAATCAAGCAAAAGCAAATTCAGCTTCATTACACGAGGTTAGGAAGTTGAAAAACCAATCTGATGGTTTATCTAGAGCAGTAGAGAATGTGAATGGTGTTTTAAAAAACACAGAAGATGAGCAAACTCAGAAAAGACTAGACGACTTGAATACAGATATACAAACCTTGCAAAAAAAGGTGAATAATTTGGAGGGTGGATTAAAAATAAAAACAATAGACCATTGTATTTCAGAAATAGGTAGTGGCAAAATTGACAGTGCCGTAGGAGAATTTAAAAAATTAAAAGATGACTCTAATTTATATAAAATTGTACAATCTGTTTACCGCAGCTATGGAAAGCTAAATCAAACAAGCCATATAGTAGATTTTATACAAAAACTCCCTGGTTGTCCTCAAGATGCAATCGCTTATCCAGTTTTATTTAAGGAGATGCGTAACGACAAGCACTTAACGAGCCCAGAAGTGTTGATTGTTTTTGAGGCAGTTAAGCAATGTATGCGTGATTCTTCCCTAGACAAAGACCTAGAAAAATACGTCAGCCAGGTCATTGATGCATGGGCATATAAGATACGTAGTCGCGGTGATACTGCACAAATCAAAGATTTTGCTGGTAAACATTTTGATGATTTCAGGCCCCGCTTACCCGACCTTATAAAAAAGGCTTATGCAAATAACTTAGGAAATGCAGAGAATATCATACAGTTTGTGAGGGATCTGCATTATATCCCAGATGCTGCCATAGCTTACTCGTCTTTATTTAATGAGATGCAATCCAATGGACATTTAGACAGTTACCAGTTACTGATGTTGGCTTATAGAGTTAAGGAATTGATGAAGATGCGTGATTATCCTAATGTTTCTCAGGATAATAAAAAGAAATTAACCACTCTTGAAGGTGCTTTAGAACCATATGTAAAAGGTTTGCTTGATTCATGGGCAAATAGTATACGTAGTGGCGGTGATACTGCACAAATCAAAGATTTTGCTGGTAAACATAGCGCTGATTTCAGGAGCCGCTTACCCCACCTTATAGAAAAAGCTTATGCAAATAACTTAGGAAATGCAGAGAATATCACACAGTTTGTGGGGAATCTGCATTATATCCCAAATGCTGCCATAGCTTACTCGTCTTTATTTAATGAGATGGAATCCAATGGACATTTGAACAGTTACCAGTTACTGATGCTTGCTTATAGAGTTAAGGAATTGATGAAGATGTCTAAGTATCCTAATATAGGTCAAGATTATAAAGATAAATTTAAAAAATTAGAAGAAAGTCTACCTCTTTCAGTAAGGGACTTAATTTGGAACGGGAATAAATGTACTATAAGAAATATGTATTGGAATGAGTATTTATACGTACCAGATTCAATCGTGTTTGCCTATTATATTCGTAGGACTCCATTCACTTGGAGATACTCTACTTGGGGTCCATCTTTTTCCGGAACGGATGGTATATGGAAATTTGAAGCTAAAGATAATGCTAAGTTTTTTGCAATAGCAGGAAGCAATGGGTACTTATACCCTGGAAGCAGTGGGTATGCATATGATGGGGATAGGCGTAGGGTATTCAGTGAGTCGATAGATGATATAGAAAGTGGAAGAAAAGATTCCCGTTACTGGACGCTAGAGCCTGTAGATGATAAATTTAAAATAAAAAATACTTTTGATAGAATTTCCGGTGAGTATTTATACGCTGCAGAACATAGCCCTTATGATTCGCAGAGACGTCGTGTACTTACCTGGATTCCAGGGGATGCAGAAGACGATGCAAATTGGGAAATAAAATGTGGATAAATAACGTGGACTCGACATTGAGTTGACGATAAAAATAATTTGCTTTTGATTATCAAAGTAATAAATAACTTTTTTCATAACAGCATTAGCCTGTTAAAAGAACTATTTGTCTTTTAGCAGTGGCAAAGTTTTTAGGAAACGTTATGTATTTAGTTGGTTACCAATTTCAATTCTAGATTCAGTAAAGGAGAAGAGGAAATGGAGAATAACATGTTAAGTTATTAGACCTGTTGCGTAAGTCATTTTACTCATAAATACATAGGTTTATGGAAAATTTGGAAAATACCTGAAAATATGGCTTCATATAAGGACTTCTAACAGGAGATCTTAGATCAAGTGATATCTGGAGACCCCCAATTTTAA
>DATGWI010000032.1:0-33308 GCA_035299565.1 Amoebophilaceae bacterium
GGACGATCTTACAAGCATACCCTTGGCAGTATGGTGAGTTTATTGTTGATTTACTACAGAAGTTATATCACACAGGAGTTTTTAGGGTATCTTTTTGATCTAGACAAGGCGAATATATGCCGTATAATTCAAAAATGAGAACCCCTACTTGCTCAAATTTTACCCATCCCCAAACGCCGTGTACTGACTAAGGAAGAAGTAAGTACCTTGATCCTAGATGTAGCCGAGCAACCCATAGAGCGCCCTAAAAAGGTCCCATACATTAGACCTGCGCGCAACAGTCGTTGGTCAAACAGGATTTTCAATATGATTTTTGATGATTAACGGATATTTTTTTGTAAATTTGAGATTGTACAATGCTCTTTAAGAGAAAACTTTCTTTTTTAAAGCTTTTGCATATAAGGCAGCTGCAATGAAAGGTTTTATCGGTGCCATATTGGGCATCTCTGCACGGAAAACCAGAACATACGCAAGTATCCGTGGATTTGAAGTACAGACATAATGCCAACGTAACCAAAAAACTTCCTTGCAACCAGCCTCGAGTCGTATATCTTTAATACTTAAACTTTGACAAACAACTCCAATCAATCAAGCATTGCTCGGCAAGTTGTTTTTCTCAAAAAATAAAATTCCACACCGCACCTCTATGATTGCAACAGAAAGTATGTTAAACTGGGATCAATATGAAAGTGACAAAACTAGAAAACTAGGAGGTACATACACCGAACAAGAAAAACAAGAACTAATTGAAAAATATGCAAATACCTTAAGCTCTATCCATCCATACGAAGTAGTAAAAGGAACCGTTATAGGGATAAGCAATAGAGAGGTAATTGTTGGTATTGGATATAAATCAGACGGACTCATTGCTGCCTCGGAATTTAGAGACATACCCGATTTAAAGCCGGGTGATGAGGTAGAAGTATACATTGAAGAACCAGAAAATGCCAAAGGTCAACTCGTACTTTCCCGCAAAAAAGCAAAATTGGTACAAGGGTGGAAAAAAATTCAACATGCCTTAGAGCACGGCGAAGTATTGGAAGGACTTGTCAAGCGAAGAACCAAAGGAGGATTGATCGTAGAAATCTGCGATATTGAAACGTTTTTACCAGGCTCCCAGATTGACATCAAGCCTATATTAGACTTTGACGTCTTTGTAGACAAAACCATTGACGTAGCCGTCATTAAAATCAATCCTGCGAATGACAACGTAGTGGTCTCTCATAAAGTATTGATCGAAAAGAAATTAGAGGGACAAAAACTAGAAATCATGAGCAACCTGGAAGAGGGGCAGATTCTAGAAGGATATGTTAAAAACATGACCAAATTCGGTGCCTTCATTGATTTAGGAGGCATAGATGGGTTGCTCCACATCACAGACATCTCTTGGAATCGCGTTACGCATCCCGAACATGTATTTACCCTTGGGCAAAAAGTGCGTGTAGTGGTGATTGGCTTTAACGAAGATAAAAAACGAATTTCTCTGGGGATGAAACAGTTAGAAGCACACCCATGGGACGCTCTACCAGAAACCATTACCATAGGATCTACGATCAAAGGAAAGGTGACCAGCATCACAGACTATGGATTGTTTATCGAGTTAATGCCTGGTATCGAAGGCCTTGTACACATTTCAGAAATATCGTGGTCTCAATACCTACGCGACATCAATGACCACTACAACGTAGGAGACGAGGTCAATGCCATGGTACTCTTGCTGGATCGGGCAAACCACAAAATTTCCTTAGGGATTAAGCAGCTCACAGGGGATCCATGGGAGAACCAGTCTTTCCTAGATACCTACGCAGTAGGAACCAAGCACGAAGGATTTGTACGCAACATTACCCATTTTGGTGCCTTTATTGAATTGGCACCCGGTATCGAAGGGTTGTTACATGTTTCTGGCCTTTCTTGGACCAAACGGATTGCCCATCCTGCTGATATCCTAAAACTAGGAGAAAAACTAGAAGTAATTATCTTGGGTATTGAAAAAGAAAACCGGCGACTGTCTCTTGGGGTAAAACAACTAGAAGAAAATCCATGGGATACTTGTGAGCAAATTTTTCAACCAGGAACCATCCATAAAGGAACGGTGCTTAAAAAAGTTCCGGGCCGTGGCGCTTTTGTGGAGTTGATACATGGAATAGAAGGGCAAGTAACGCAACAACATTTGACAAAAGAAGATGGAAAAGAGCTTGAAGTAGGAGAAGAATTGCAGTTCCAAGTAATAAAATTCTCCAAGTCAGATAAAAAAATTATTTTATCGCCTCGATTGCTTGCTGCTCCAGAAAAAGAAACCAAAGCAGAGCCAAGGCAAGAAACCAAGTCAGCAGACAAGTCGACAGGCCATACAAAAGCCACTAAAAAGTCGACCCCTTCTCCACATGTTTCTGTTCCGAAGCCGCCTGTATCTGGAGGATTTGAAGCCTTTGCTAATTTGAAAGAAACAATAGAGAACCAACAAAAGAAACAAGAAGAAGAAACACAATAAAACAAGTGGTCGCGTGGCCGAGTGGCTAGGCAGAGGTCTGCAAAACCTCTTACGGTGGTTCGATCCCACTCGCGACCTCTGTTGTTTGTTTGCCTGGGTGGCGGAATTGGTAGACGCGTTGGTCTCAAAAACCAATGGTAGTAATACCGTGCCGGTTCGATCCCGGCCCTAGGTACTTGGCTTGTAGCGTGCCAAACAAACAAGGGAAGGCTTCTCCCTTGTTTGTTTGGCACTTTCTGCTTGCTCTATTTTTTCCCTCTTGGTCTGGGCCTGCAGAACAAATTCTGCTTCCCTCCTTTGCCAAGGGCTTTCCACCTCCTCTTTTCAACAATACAAAGCAAGCAGGACTGGGTTGTAGGGACACTATCCCGCATCTTCATTTCATTTTAGCATATGATTTCTTCATACCTCACCAAAGCCGACCAAGCATTGTTTGCCTGCATAAACAACGCACACCATCCCTACTTAGACCAATTCTTTAACTGTACCACCAATACCTTTTTTGGACTGCCTTTGTACCTATTGCTGTATTTCTTTATTAAAAGAAACATAGGTTGGAAAGGCATTGCATTGTTTTGTTTCACCATTGTACTGTCAGACCAATGCTCTGCTACGCTGCTCAAACCCTTGTTTCAACGCTATCGTCCCTGTTACGCAGCCCATATACAACAGGTACATCTAGTCGGAAACTACCAGGGAGTATATGGCTTCCCCTCCTCTCATGCCAGCAACACATTTGCATTTGCCTGGTTGTTCTGGAGGGTATTCAAAGATAGGCATCGATACAGTTTTCTACCTTTTGGTTGGGCTGCGCTTGTATCGTATGGCCGCATATATGAAGGTGTCCACTATCCATTGGATTGTATAGGAGGAGCCCTATTGGGCATGGGAATAGGCCTATGGATGCATCAAATCCACGCTTCCTCTTCTACCCCTGCTGTACAGGAATAAACCTAAATACAAAAAAAAGAACAGAATCCTTCCTGACAAAGAAGACTATTTGCAACAGCAATACAATACCCCCTTATAGCTGTTTGGAAGTATCGTTCCGAAGAGGTAACTTGAAGCCTGATGAAGTCGATGAACTCATTTAGAATTGAATAAAAATATTATATTCTTTATACAAACATATGATGGTCATTGAACTATGCAAAACACTATATTTGCAATATGTTGGGAAAGGTTTTGTGATTAGCTTAACGGATTACAAAAGAGACCATACAACTGTTACAGCGGCCTTTGACATCAAAAATTTATCAAAACCAGAAGATTTTCATGTATCCACGCAACTTACGTTTGACCTTCTCCTAGAGGACGGCGTTTGCCTCAAAGACACCAACCCAGTAGCCAAACAAACCTACTGTTTCATCATAGATAATTTGATAGAGGATCAGGAAATCGTACGTTCAAGTTTGAACCTATTGGCATATCCTCCTTTCGAGGATCCAAATGAACAGAAACCAGAAGTCTCCTATGCTTCTCACCTAGCCACGGTGCTCGCTTGGGATATACATCAGGCATATGTAGCGTTTATAGACGTATGCGAAAAGGAAATTAGCGACAGCGGAATGGCTACATTGGTAGAACAAACGAATGTGTGAAAGGAGCAAGATGCCAAACGGAGAAAAGAAGGCGCGGTTTGCAGCATGGATTCGGTGAGCACCTGCAAACTTGAATCAGATATATACTCGGTCGGTATCAAGCTGCCAGATTGTGTGCTACAACACGGTCTTTCTTGCTCCGTACTTGGGTTTGGATACACAAAAATCCAAAAATCAAGCGCTGATTGAAAAAAGAGGTGGAAAGCATTTGGCAAAGAGAGGAAAAAGAGAGCAGGCACAAGGGCAGTACGGACAAGATGCGCACCTGCATCTTAATTCCGATTGGGTATATCTAGAGCTGTTGCGTAAGTCCTAAAAAATCCCAAGTTTTAAAATTTGGGGAGACCCAGTATCACTTGACTTGAGATCTCCTGTTAGCAGTGTGTATAGGAAGCCATATTCTCGCGTATTTTCCAAAATCTCCATAAGATACCTTTTTATGGGTAAAATGACTTACGCAACAGCTCTAATATAGACAGTGTCAGGTTAAATACTAACTAGTACCCATAAAGAATGAAAAATGAAAATGCATATACAGAGTGCCCTGGCTTGTAGCGAACTATTGCTAAAACTAGCAGGTGTTGCAGTATCTGAGGATGTGTTATCGTCCTCTCATCAGCATATTCATACTGGGCTACAAGCTCTTAATAAAACATACAGGGTAAAACTCAAACAAAAAACATTAAAATTTAGAAAGCTATCGGCAAAAGATGCGCCACTAGCCTTTCTTGCAACAGATGGTACATACCGCATACTAGTCAAAATAGATCAAACGCAGGTCCTCATACAACACCCATACAAACCACATAGTGAAATCTGGTCTATGGAACAGTTGTGCAACCATTGGAGCGGTCAGTTGATTGTATTGACTGACCGCTCATTGAAATTCAACTGGTCTTGGTTTATACCCGCTTTCTGGCAACACCGTCGTATGTTAACAGAAGTATTGTGCTTCTCCTTTGTCCTACAGCTATTGGCCCTTATACTACCCCTATTCTTCCAGGTCATTATGGATAAAGTTTTGGTCTATAAGGCGTACCACACGTTAGATGTACTGATATTTGGTTTGGTAGTTACTGGTATATTTGAAATATTGCTTAAGGGGTTTCGGGAATACCAATATTCCCATACAACCAATCGCATAGATGCTTTACTGGGCATTAAATTGGTCAAGCACTTGCTCGGGTTGCCCTTGCTCTATTTTAAACATAGATCAGTTGGTTCGTTGGTGGCTCGTGTATTTCAGCTGGATAACATTCGATCCTTTTTAAGTGGTGCCCTGTTTAGTTTGCTGGTCGATATTTCCTTTATGAGCCTATTTCTGGTAGTCATGTGGGTACTAGCACCTGCATTAACCACCATAGTCATTGCCTCTATCCCATGCTACATCCTTATTGCTTGGCGTATGACCAAACCCCTACAAGCCAAATTGGAAAAACAATTCCAATTTAGTGCAGCCAATACAGCCTTCTTAACCGAAAGCATAGCTGGTGCTGAAACGGTGAAAAGCCTAGCAGTAGAACCACGGTTGACCCAACGTTGGGAAACACAAACAAGGGATCTGGTAGGTGCCAGCTACCACACCCAAGTATTGTCTTCCCTCTCTCATCATACCGTCGAAGGTATTGGCAAGCTAACCAGCATATGCATTTTATGGTATGGAGCTGGATCTGTGATCAACCTTGAAATGACCACGGGGCAATTGATCGCTTTTAATATGCTCTACCAAAACTTTTCTGGACCATTGTCCAAACTGGTTGAATTATGGGGCCAGTTTGTTCAGGCTCAAGTGGCAGTAGATAAGCTAGGTGATATTCTGAATGCCCCTGTGGAACAACAAACCGCAGGCACACAGCAACCTTTACAAGGCTCTATTGCCTTAGATCAAGTATCTTTTCGCTACCAACCAGGTGGCCCGCTTGCCTTAGAAAACATTTCATTATCCATTCAAAGTGGCGAACATATCGGTATCGTAGGTGCATCCGGTTCTGGAAAAAGCACGCTGGCTAGACTGCTGCTCAGACTCTATATACCCGAACAAGGAGAGGTATTGTTTGATGGCAGGCCAGTGGATACCATAGATCTACGCAACCTACGCCAACAAGTAGCCGTCGTACTGCAAGAGAATTTTTTATTCAATAGGACGGTACGTGAAAATATTGCCCTATCCTTTCCCCAAGCTTCTTTAGAATCCGTGATCCGTGCGGCAGAACTGGCAGGCGCACATGACTTTATTTTACAGCTCCCTATGGGATATGATACCGTATTGGCTGAAGGAGGCAGTTCCCTTTCAGGTGGACAAAGACAACGCATGGCCATTGCACGTGCCCTATTAACCAACCCCAGCATACTGATCTTTGATGAAGCTACCAGCGCCTTAGATGATGAATCCCAAGCCTTGATTCAAGCCAATATGCATCAAATAGCCCACCAACGTACCGTTATGACCATTGCCCATCGTTTGTCTACGGTACAGCATTGCGATCGGATCATTGTACTGGAACAAGGAAAAATTATGGAAGCAGGTGGGCATGAAGCCTTATTAAGATTAGGGGGTAAATATGCCCGTTTGTGGGAACTACAACAAGATTTACAACCAGAAGACTATACTCAATTAAAATGAAGATGCGGGATTGCGTCCCTACGAAACGACCCTTTTTCCTTTGTACCTTTGTTTGGATACACAAAAGTATAAAAACCAAGCGCTGATTGAAAAAAGGAGGTGGAAAGCGATGGTACGCTTTCTATGCACTCCTTGTTTCAAAGGCGCGTTTTCCAGTACGGACCAGATGGGAACCCGCAACTTGAAATTGATTTGGTATAAACGCAACCATTTTAATGTCATGCAACCATGAAACGATTAGATGCTACGGGCTGTTCTCAACAACAAGATCGATATGACCCATATGAGTTTCTGCCTTCCTACATTGAATCTATGGAACGGCCACCTTCACCTACTGCTCGGGTATCTGCTATGGCAATCAGTATATTGGTATCGCTGGGATTCATCTGGGCCTTCTGGGGTGAATTAGACATTCATGCTACTGCGCATGGCCAACTGGTCCTACCCAGCCGTTCACAACTGATTCAGCCTTATGAATTGAGCAAGGTAGTGGAAATCCTGGTAAAAGATGGATCCCATGTGAAAGCTGGAGACAAGTTATTGGTCCTAAACACCGTAGGATCCACGCAAGAAATCCATCGCTGCCAAGAACAAAAAACCTTTCAAGCATTAGAACTGGCACGCTATACCGCATTGCTCAGTGACCAACCCTTAAATAAGCTGTTCATAAACAAGGGTATAGAAAAATCCATAGCAGCAAGAGCCAAAGCACACCTTACCGGTATTTGGCAAGAACATCAGGCCATGTTGAACAAGTTTGATACAGAACTAGCCATCAACCACTCTGAACAAATAGCGCAACATACCAGTATAAAATATTTAAAAAAGCTCCTACACAATATAGAACAACGGCTAGCCACCAGTCGCAAGCTGACCCAATCCAATATCATGCCTAAAATGGAATTCCTAGCCAAAGAAAAGGAAGCCTTAGAAACCAAGCTATCGCTCGCTACCAAGCAAAAAGAACTAAAAATACTACAGGCACGGGCTGCTACACTCAAGAAGAACAAAACCAGTTATATCGCACAAAAATACAGCGCCTGGCATGACGCTTTAAATAAGGCAGCATCTTCCCTATTGATCGCGGAACAAGAGTTGGCCAAAGCACAAGCGCGCGGCCGTTTACAGACCTTAGAGGCCCCCTTAGATGGCATCGTACAGCAAGTCGCAGTGCATACTGTTGGAGGCATCGTACAGGCCGCGCAAACCTTGATGATCATCGCACCACATGATGCCCCGGAACAAGCAGTGATTGATATTGCTAACAAGGATATAGGGTTTGTGCGCCCAGGACAATTGGTCACGGTCAAGGTCGAAGCCTTTCCATACAATCGCTACGGTACGATCAATGGCAAAGTACGCAGCCTATCGCATGATTCAGTCAAAAGAAATGAACAGTATGGTCATACTGAATTGGTTTTTCCAGCTCAAATCGAATTGGAACAAAATTATATAATGGTCAAGGGCAAACCAGTAAGCTTAACCCCTGGAATGACCCTCACTGCTGAAATTAAAATTGGCCAACGGCGTGTCATAGATTACATACTTAGCCCGATTAAAGCCTATACATCACAATCCTGTCGAGAACCATGATTACCGCAAAATATGGGATACCAGCCTTAGTTAGGGCTTGCCAACATTTTGAATTAGCCGTTACAGAAGAAGCCCTCTACCATAGTCTTGGCATAGATGCGACCCAATTAACCCCTTTGGATCTCTGTAGAGCGGCTAAGGAAGTGGGATTACGTGCCAAATGGTATGAAAAGCTGAGCAGCAACCGTCTACGCTTACCTTTACCCTTACTGATTTGCTTGGATGGACAATGGAGCGTTGTGGAAAAAATTGAACCAGACGGATCCTGCTTGCGCTATGAACCAGCTACCCAGCAGCTTTATACAGAACCATTGCCTAAGATCACGCCTGATGCGCCAATCGTCTTACTAGCTGAAAAAGAAGTACAAGTCTCTGATGTGGCGTTTGGCATGCGTTGGTTTTTGCCTTCCTTATTGCGTCACCTAGGTCAGTTCCGCGATGTACTGGCTTTGTCTTTGGTACTACAATTGATTGGCTTGGTCAGCCCCCTACTCTTTCAAAATGTTATTGATCAAGTATTGGTCAGTAGAGGGCTGAGTAGTTTGCATGTGCTGGCTATGGCTATGCTGGCCCTTACCGTAGCGGAACCGACCTATAGTTACTTAAGGAATAAAATATTCGCCCAGTTATCCAGCAAGATTAATGCAGAATGGTCCGCCAAACTCTACCGTCATTTGTTAACCTTGCCCTTGAACTATTTTTTACAGAGGCAAACGGGACAAATTGTAGCACGGGTAAGAGAAATAGATCATATTCGTCAGTTTTTAACAGGATCCGCTTTAATGCTGGTGCTAGATATTGTTTTTATCCTAATGTTTATATCGGTCATGTTTATCTATGCCAAAACATTAGCCTGGTTGGTCGTAGGCTCTTTGATACTATATGCCTTATTTTGGCTCATTCTTGGTCCAATCATTCGTTACCGTGTCACCAAATCATACGATGCTAGTGTATTGGCTACCGCTTATTTAACCGAAACCATAACGGGAATAGAAGTGCTCAAGACCACTGCCACGGAACCAGATTTCCTGAAACGTTGGCAGCAAGTATTGGCTTGTCAGTTGCGTGAGGGATTTTCAGCTAAAAAAATGGCAATAACTGCTGGACAGGGTATTAACCTTATACAAAAATTGACGGCTGCATTTGTATTGTGGTTGGGGGTTAAGACAGTACTTAAGGGAGAACTAACAGTGGGCGGATTGGTTGCTTTTAATATGTTAGCCAGTCATGTAACCCAGCCCATTTTACGTTTGGCACAAATCTGGCAAGACTTTCAACATACCATGATCACCCTACGTCGTATTGGAGACATCCTAGCTACTGAATCAGAAACAGGCAGCAAAGGCGCAGCATCCCTTCCCACTGTAAAAGGAAAAATAGCACTCCAGCATGTAAGTTTTCGCTATCAGGATGATACCCCAGAAGTACTAAAAAGTCTCTCTTTTACCATACAAGCTGGCTCCTTTATAGGGATTACTGGTCCCTCTGGTTCGGGTAAAAGTACGCTCACCAGGTTGTTACAACGTCTGTATAGGCCACAAAAAGGAAGTATTTTCTTAGATGGTATGGATATAGCCATTGTGGATACCAGTGCACTGCGTCGCAACATGGGGGTCGTACTACAAGACAACATGTTGTTTGCGGGGACCATCATGGAGAATATTACCTTATGTGCCCCTCAAGCAACTGAGGATCAGATGATCAAAGCTGCAAAACTGGCTGGAGCAGATGCATTTATTCGTGCTTTTCCGCAAGGCTACCAAACCCATATAGGAGAAAGGGGCAGTGGCTTATCGGGTGGGCAACGACAACGTATCGCACTGGCTAGGGCTTTGTTGGGCGACCCCAAGATCCTAATTTTAGATGAGGCCACTGCTGCACTTGACTACGAATCTGAGGCAGCCATTATGGCCAATATGCAGCCTATCTGTCACCATCGAACCGTTATCGCTATTGCCCATCGACTAGGCACCCTGAAACAGGCTGACCATATTTTCGTATTGGATCAAGGCATGCTGGTTGAAGAAGGTACCCACCAAGAACTCTTGCAACACCAAGGCCTATATGCCAAGCTTTGGCACATACAAACCAATAGCAAAGCATAATGGTTGTCTTACCTTGCACACTGATCTTTGAGCGGAATATGGGTTAAGCATATCTGTTCGCCGGGTAATCCGGGAGATTAACCTTTGCAAAGCTTGGCCAATTGTGCTACCGTTTGTGCTACTTCTGCATGGGTCGTATACCTACTAAACGAAAAACGTATGGCATGGCTTGTTCCCGTCTGCAAAGCGCTGACAACCTGCGATCCTATATTGCTTCCACTGGTGCAGGCACTCCCCGTGGAGGCGGCTATGCCATGAATGTCTAAATTGTAGACCAACATATCCTGATCTGGACAGTGGGGAAAGGAAATGTTCAAGATGGTAGGGCTGCTTTGGGTTTCGTCTGCGCTGCTGCCGTTGAACTGTACCATGGGGATCTGTTGTTGCAATGCTGCAACCATCTGTTTTTTAATGGATTGGAGGTGGGTGGCTATCTGAGCCCGATCCCGAACAGCAAGCTCAAGTGCCGTAGCCATGCCCACTATGGCTGGCACATTCTCCGTTCCAGCCCGTCTGTTCAACTCTTGACTGCCTCCATGGTGCAACGGAGCAACGGATGCGTCTGGATGGATGTAGGCGAAGCCAATTCCTTTGGGACCATGGATTTTGTGCGCAGAGCCTAGCGCAAGGTGCATGGGCAGCTGGCTAAAATCATGTTCCAAGCAATACAAACTCTGTACCGTATCCGAGTGGAAAAAGGCCCCATATTTTTGGCAAAGTTGTCCAATGGCGTACACATCTGTGATGTTCCCAATTTCATGGTTGACACGCATAAAGCTTACCAAAGCGTCTTTATTGTTTTTTAGCCACGTTTCCACATAATCTAGGCAGAGTTCACCCCTTTGGTTGATGGGTGCATGGGTTAGCTGAACAATGCCCTGTTGGGCCAAACATTCCAACGGCATGCGTACGGCCATGTGTTCCAAAGGAGAAGTCAACACATGACGGATGCGCTTGGCTGCTACAATTCCTTGCAAAAGCAGGTTGTTGCCTTCGGTGCCACCAGACGTAAATACGATTTCAGCCGGTGCCGCGTGCACCAAATGGGCTATTTTCTTGCGTGCATTTTCCAAGGCTACTTTGGCACGACATCCATAGCGATGCAGAGAAGAAGGATTCCCACACAAGTCGGTCATATAGGGTAGCATGCTTTGCAAGACCTCGGGGTCTAGGTGCGTCGTGGCTGCATTGTCTAAATAAATAGGCATACGGTATAAGTTTGTGGAACACTACCGTTCCATGCGACTGGTATAATGCAACATGAAACTGGTAAGCCGTTTGGTGTCTTCTAGCGGTTGCTCCGTGGCCTGCACCTTTACCATGACCTCAAAGAGGTGTTTGCGCAGCCTATCAAAACAACCTACTCGGCATTTGGATTGACTCTTAGCCACAATGTAGTCCAAGGTCGGATTGGAAACAATGTCCGCATGAAAAAGATAATCAAAAGAAGTATCTATAAATTTTTGAACGCGATCGCTGTTGATGCTTCCCAGTAAAGTAATGGCTTCGTGTCCAAAAGAATACAACAAATTGCTGCTGGGGTGCATACGGTCTTTTGGAGTTGTATAACAGAGCACATTCACTTTTTTGTCTAAGTTCTTCAAGGCTCGAATAAATCGTTGCACGGTTTCGTGCTTTGCTGGTGTCTCGTAACAATACAATACACCTATCGTCTCCGCCTTGGAGAGACCCACATTGTCGCGCACAAGGGTCTCTTTCTTAGAAACATACCGGGTTATGATCGCCAAAATCAAAAGCTTAAAACGTATGTATAGACTCATAGTTGCATCATTTGTATGATCTCATCTTCTTCTACAATGGGAATGCCCCATGCTGAAGCCTTGGTTAATTTAGAGGGGCCTGCTTTGTGTCCCGCTACCAGATAGTCTGTTTTGGCGGAGAGCGCAGTGGTTAGTTTGCCCCCTGCTTCCGCTATCCGTTGGCCCAACGCTTCTCGACTGTATCGTTGAAAGGTTCCCGAAAGTACAATGCTTTTGGCAGCCAAAGGGCCTTCTTTGGAGGCAACCATAGGGCTGGCTCTTGTAAGGGAAAAGCGCAACCCCGCCCTTTGTAACCCAGCCAAAATAGCTCTGTGGTAGGGATCTTGTACATACTGTCGTATGCTTTGTGCAATTCTTTCCCCTATGTCTGGCAACTGAAGCAAATCTGCTTCAGTTGCGTTTTCCAATTGGTCCATGTTTGTAAAATGCAGGGCCAGTTTTTTCGATACGGTTTCACCGATATGCTTGATTCCCAATGCAAACAAAACCCTTTCGAAAGACTTGGACTTAGAAGCTTCAATAGCGGCTAGGAGTTTTTGACTCGATGTAGCTTGAAAACCTTCCAAGGTGGATACCCTCTCGTAGGTCAATGCATACAGATCGGCAGGGGTACGCACCAAATTTGCGTCAAACAATGCATCAATGGTCTTTGGACCCAATCCATCGATGTCCATGGCTTTCCGATGCGCAAAATGGAGCAAATTTGCTTTCAACTGCGGGGGACATGCTTGCGTATTGGGGCAATAATGGGCTGCTTCTCCCGTTTCGTGGAGCAGCGGGCTGTCGCAAGCAGGACATGTGGCTGGAAAAGCAACTGCTCTGCTGGTGCTGGTACGTTTGGTAGGATCTACGCCCACTACTTGGGGAATAATATCTCCTCCTTTTTCAATAAAAATAGTGTCACCTAGGTGCAGGTCTTTCCGCATCATCTCTGCTGCATTGTGTAAAGAAGCCCGTTGGACCACCGTTCCAGCTAGTAAAATGGGCTCGAAGCAGGCCACAGGTGTAACGATGCCTGTTCTACCAACTTGGTAGTGGACCTGCTTCAAAATAGAATGGTTCCTTTCGGGTTGGTGTTTATAGGCAATGGCCCAACGGGGCGACTTTGCCGTAGTGCCCAGGAGCTGTTGGTGGGCGAGGTTGTTGACTTTGACTACAATGCCATCTATTTCTACTGGTAAGGTATGTTTCTGTTTTTCCCAATAATGGATGTAGGCCATGATTTCGGCAGCGTTATGGCATATTTGGTAACCAGGTGTAACGGTAAACCCAAGTGTGGTAAGCAAGCGCAAAGCCGCTTCATGGGTGGTGCATGCATGGCCTAGCGCATAGAAGCTATACGCATAGAAATTGAGCCGACGCTCTTTCACCAAGTCGAGCGTTATGGTTTTTAAAGTACCTGCAGCCAGGTTGCGTGGATTGGCAAACAAGGCTTCTCCTGCTGCGGCACGTGCTTCATTCAGAGCTTGAAAGGTGGCTTTGGATAGGCAGGCTTCTCCCCGTACTTCAAAGGAAGGAGCAGGCACGGGATCTATTTTTTGCATCACAGGAAGCAAAGAAACCGCATTTTTGGTAATATCATCACCCTTCTCCCCATCTCCACGGGTCACAACCTGTACCAGCTGTCCTTCTTTGTATACCAAGCTCAACGCTATGCCATCTATTTTCAGTTCGCATACAAAATGAATAGAAGAACCTGGAACCATTTTTTGCATCCTGTTCACAAATTGAACCACTTCCGCTTCTGAGTAGGTTTTGGCCAACGAAAGCATCGGTGCTTGATGGTATGCAGTCGGAAAAGCATTGGAGGGGCGTTCCCCCAATACGTCCGTAGGGGAATTGGGCACCTTTAAATGGGGGTATGTACGTTCGAGTTGGGCCAATCGCTCCAGCAATTGATCGTAGGCATAATCCGAAATTTCTGTTGTACCTTTTTGGAAATAACATTCGTTATGGTAGCGAATCAACGCTACCAGCCGATTTATTTCGTTTTGTACATCGTTTGCGTGCATGATTCAGGTATTAGGGATGGAATGCGCTTTATGCGAAGTGCTCTACAAAAGCAGCCAAGCCAGCTCCTAGTAGGCTCATGCAAATGGTTCGTTTGCTAGAGCGGTGCTCTGGACTGGCTTCAAAAAGCATCGTGGCCGAAATATACAAAAAATTACCCGTGACAATGGCTAAAATTGTGTTTCCGACCTGATTGGCCATATAGGCATTTGCGCAACAACTCAACCAGAATCCCAACGGGGCAGCCAAAGAAAACAACACCAAGTAACACAAACGACTTTTGAACGAGAGGCTAAAACCCCGCAACACGCTCATCAAAGCAAATGCTTCTACGAATTTGTGCAGAATCATACCCACCCAAAGGCTTTGGTTGCTACCCGTATGGTGACTGTGTCCATGAGCCAAAACGGTACCATCTAAGAGTGCATGAAGCATTATAGAGATGAGAAAGGGGAAAAAACTAAGCTGCGCAACGCAACAGTGGGCTGAAACGGGGGCCATAGAATGCCCATGTTCTACGCCAGCGCTAAACATTTCAACAAACCGTTGCAGCAGAAAACCAATCAGCACACAACCGCCAATGTGTGTAGGTGAGGGCGTCGTGACAAACAAGGTAGGCATCAAATGCAAGAGCGTAACAGCCAATAGGTACCCGCCAGAGAAAGTGAGTAAATGGTGTAAAACCGTGGGGCTAAACGACTTTTTGGATACAAAAAAACCGCCACACAAAGACGAAAAAAAGACTGTAAAAAATTCTAAAATCATGGTAAAAAAATTTACTGAACGCGTATGCCGATCCGCAACCGTACACTACGGGCACGGGGATTGGCTCGTATCTCTTCCATAGAAGCGACAAAAGGTTTTTTCTGAATCGGTACAAAAGGACGCAACGGATTTCCATAGGCATCTTGCACAACAGTTCCGGTTAAATTGCCTGTATTTAAAAAGTTTTTCACCAACCGATCTTCCAAGGAATGGTAGGATAAAATGGCCATACGGCCTCCCGGCTTGATGAGTGCTGCACTGCATTCCAACAACGTCTCGAGCTCTTCCAATTCCCGATTGACTTCAATGCGCAGTGCTTGAAATACTTTTGCAAAGTACTGATTTTCTTTTGCTTTTTTTGCAAATGGCTGTACAATCGTTTTCAACGCATGGGTTGTTGTAATCGGTGCACAGCTGCGTGCTTTTACAATTGCCTGCGCGATGAATGGTGCTTCCGGAACTTCTCCATAGGCATACAGCAGTTTAGTAAGTTGCGTGTGGCTATAGCTGTTCACAATCTGCTTTGCGGTAAGGGTAGACTGTGGATCCATCCGCATATCTAATGTGCCATTAAATCGCGTAGAAAACCCACGTTCTGGGCAATCGATTTGATGGGAAGAGGTCCCTAAATCTGCTAGCAAGCCGTCTACGTGTTCAATGCCATAGAAATGGATGAATTCTTGTACAAAACGAAAAGGAGCACGGGTAAAGGTAACGCATGTAGCATTGCAAGCATTGGCTATGGCGGCAGCAGCAGGATCCTTGTCAAAAGCAAACAAATGACCTGTGGTGAGCTTTCCCGCTATTTGCTTTGCATGGCCTCCTCCTCCAAACGTTGCATCTGCATAGATACCCGTTGGTATAATATTCAAACCATTCGTTACCGCATCAACCATCACAGGAATATGATACGGTACTATATCTGCTGAAACCATGTATCAAAATCTTAGTTTAGCGCTTTTTCGCTTGCCTGTCATTGGGTTGACATTTCCAATATGTGGGCATAATCTTCAAATTTAAGCAAAAAAATTCTAAATTAATATAAAATTGTTTTTGGTATCTATTTTCATTCATTTTTAAATTTTAACAATTGGTCTTATTTTGTAGGGTGTACATTTTGATACCATGGAAATACGATGGTTGTAATTGGTAGTCACCGCAACAACAGGCTAGATGTTGGTGGTTTTTTTTCATCAAGTTGGATTATGCAAAAAAGAAATGAGCCTAATATAAATTCTTGGAATTTATATCAACTTGCGCGGGTTATCATACAAAATGAAAGGGATAACGACAGAGATCTAAATACAATTTGCCCTATCCTAAATGAGGCGTTTGAATGTGTCGAAAAAATTGAACAAGAGGCACCCAGTTTACCTTCCCAATATATGCGATCTGGACAAGATTCGCTACAGGTGGCCATGGTTGCGGTCACTGAGTTGTCTTTGGGTCTTACTGCCTCCCTTTCAGCAATTTTGTTACCCGCATTTTTAGAAGGACTTATCTCATCCAAAACGATTGAGCTAAAATTTGGCGACAAGGTCGCTTTGGTATTAGAGGAGGCTAAAACGCTACAAAATTATAGGATACAAGACAATACCATTCGCAACTATGCCAGCGAACCAGACATTCACTCTCCTCATATTGTTGCAATATTGTTAACCATTGCAGACATTATCCGCTTGCATTGCAGCGGGGTTCTATTGGGACATGAAATGTTGAAGTACGTTGGCTCTAGCTCGCAGTTTTTGTCTCATCTGAAATACTTCTACATTCCCCTGTGCCATAGAATGCATTTATACGAGGTACAAGCAAAGTTAGCAGACTTCTGGTTAAAACACTCCGATACATTAAGTTATTATTACATCACTGCCAAGCTGGGTATGACTAAGTTGCAACGAAGGCAAAGGCTAGAAATTATTTCAGAAGAAATCCGCACCTTAATAACCAATAACAATATTGAATTTGTTATGAAAACGCGCATAAAGTCTGTTTATTCGATTTGGTATAAGATACAGAAACTCAACGTAAACTTCGAAGGCATCTACGATCTATCTGCTATCAGAATCATCTTAACGAGCACAAACACCAAAACCATAGAAGAGGAAAAAATACTGTGTTGGACGGTTTTCAGTATGCTGAGTCAGCTTTATACGCCTATGTATGAGATCATGCGAGACTGGATCAGCGTGCCAAGGTCTAGTGGATACGAGTCATTGCATCTGACTTTAAAAACAGCAGAAGACGAACCATTCGAGGTCCAAATACGCACAGAACGTATGGATTATATAGCGGAACACGGTGATGCTGCACATTGGAAATACAAATGCAGTAGCTAGTTCCAATCATGGTTCTTTATGGTATACCATACCGGAAAACAAGCTGTTTCCTCCCCTCTTACATACTGCAAACCACGTCTTTGAAAGACAAACCTTGGCATCAATTTACCTTAAGGAGTTGTCGTTAACCAGGCGATGGTCTTTTTGAATGCGCAACAGGACAAATATACTCAGCACTGCAGAGACAATAGGCAGGAAGGCCCCTATTTTGTAGTTGCTCCAAGAACCTTGCATGGATGCGAGCTGTCCCACTTTATAAGGCAACAAAAGCAGGCAGGCATTTAACCCTATTAATACACTTATGATGGTCACCACAAGAATGCCTTGCAGCGGTCTATTGTTATGCACCACAATCGTATATAGCGCAAGAAACAGCACGATGCATGCACATGCCGCAGAACAGACATAAGGGAATATGGCTTTAAGGCCCCAAGAACTCTTTAAAGCATACGCCATTATGGTGAACTGAATCCCTTTCTCTAGGTTTGTTTCTTCCCAAAAAGGCAGGTTAAGAAACACAATCATCAAAACAATGATCAGACCTAAGACTAATGATTGAATTCGTTGAAGCATAAGAATAAAAATGGGATGTTATCAATGCGCTCTTTCATAACCTGTGTTGATTGGTCATTTTGGTGTCATACCTTGACTTTGTGCCTTGCATATTACAACAATGTCCTTAGTATGCGATGGTACTTGACTGAACCATCCCTAAAATAGCCCAACCAACAGCTCGTTCTGAAAAAGGTTTTAAATATAAAGAATGCGTAGCGTTATTCGATTTGTTTATCCTATATGATTAATCATCAGGAGCGGTCTGGACGGGACTCGAACCCGCGACCTCCTGCGTGACAGGCAGGCATTCTAACCAACTGAACTACCAGACCAATTCTATATTACATGGATAGCTCCTGTATCTGAACATAAAGATAACGTATAAATTGCTATTTATCAAAAATAGGCACATTTTTTTGATAAATAATTGGAAGTTCGCATTGACTCATGTATCTTCACAACATGTTACTGATAATTAGCATAGTTAAAGACAATCTTCAAATTAAAAATGTAAATCATTGATTTTCAAATATTATTAAATATATTTGCAAGTAGCACAGAAAGACTAATGTACGCATATTAGGACACATAAGTTAAGACCATACGTAAAGTTTAAACATAAATATCATGACAAAAGCAGAAGTAATCGCAGAAATTGCTCGTAAAACAGGAATTGAAAGAGAAGATATTAAGAATAGCATAGAAGAATTTTTAAGCGTAGTGCAACATGCTGTTATAGGCAATCAACGGGTTCATTTTAGTGGATTTGGTAGCTTTTTCCGTAAAAAAAGGGCCAAAAAGATTGGAAGAAATATTAGTACCAATACTGCTATTGTAGTAGAAGAGCATTATATACCCTCTTTCAAACCTTCTAAGTTTTTTCTAGCAAAAGTTAAAACTACTACTTAGCTATTTTTGCTCTTACCTTTTGTTGGTTACAAAGGTAAGAGTAAAACTAAGTATTGAAGTTGGGATATAAAGAGGGATACCTTACCTACCACACGCTACTTGTTCGGGATTTGGCAGTTGCGTTTCACGGCTTTCTTATGTACCAGATGGTTTGTTAAATCTTTGCAAGCAATGGAAATAAAAGCGCATAGCCATCATGATCTATCAGATGGAACTTGGAATATGTTAGAACCTTTATGACCAGACAGAAAAGGTTGCTGGGGTAGCATGGACCGCGACAAGCTCAGATGTATAAATGCCGTTTTCTGGATACCTTGTACAGGTGTTCCCTGGAGGGCTTTTCCCCTAGATCATGGAGCGCTTCGCTCTAAGATTTATTATACTGATTCATAGCATGTACCATACCTGCTGTACACCAAGTCAGTATCATCTCACTAACCTTATCAAGTTGAACGGAAAGCGCGCTTAGTTCTTCGGAAGAAAAATTACTTAAAACAAAATCAGCCAATTTCCCTTTTGGAAAGTTGCTTCCAATCCCCATCCTCAGTCGTGGATATTGGTTGGAATCCAAGCAAGTTGCTATGCTTTTTAATCCATTGTGTCCTGCATCAGAACCTTGGGCACGCAAACGAAGGGTTCCAAAGGGTAATGTAATATCGTCTACCATGGTAAGACTCTGTTCAATAGGAATGTGCAAGGTCTGTAGCCAATAACGAACCGCTTTGCCACTATCGTTCATATAGGTGGTGGGCTTAACCATATAGATGCGGTGTTGTCGATACACAAAGGAAGCAATAAAAGCCAATCGGTCTATTTGGAAGGATGCCTTTTGTAATTTTGCCAGGTGGTCTAAGGCTAAAAATCCTACGTTGTGCCGGGTATATGTATAGGCATCGCCTATGTTCCCCAAACCAATAAGCAGCAATTTCATAGGTTTCAAAATGTGGCTAAAATCCTGTCTTCACACCATTTCCTTGGTGTAGCGTTGCTTCTAATAAGGTAAATATTCAGGTTCAAGCTACGGCCCTCTCGTCTGCAATGCAGCCTGCGCTTTTGTGCAAAGAGGAGCTTTACCTTTCCCCTCTTTGCCTGCATGCTTTCCACCTCTTTTTTTCAATCAGCGCTTGATTTTTATATTTTTGTGTATCCAAACAAAAGTACGGTGAAAGAAAGGCCGTGTTACAGAGACGCAATCCTGCATCTTCATTTCACTTTAGTAGAGCTGTTGCGTAAGTCCTAAAAAATAGTCGATGTTAAAATTGGGGGTCTCTAGATATCACTTGATCTAAGATCTCCTGTTAGAAGTTCTTATAGGAAGCCATATTTTCAGGTATTTTCCAAATTTTCCATAAATCTATGTATTTATGATTAAAATGACTTACGCAACAGGTCTAGTATACCTGCTGTTATTTCTTAGCCTTTTTTTCTTCTTTGCTGGCCGCGCTACGCAATGCCCTTGGAATCTCAATAGAGGCTACAGGTGTATTTGGAAGTGCTAGAATCATATACCGTTCAGTAGGTAACTGATGCACACGTATGATTTGTCCTAAGTCAAGATCTGAAACATCCACATGCACTACCGATGGCATGTCTTTTGGATAAGAAGTAATAGGTAACTTCCTTTGTTTCTTGGAGAGCACCCCACCTTTGGCTACCCCTACTGCTTTTCCGATAAATGCGGTAGGTATTTCCATTTTAATTTTTTTGTCATCAAAGATCTGCAGGAAATCCACATGCAAAATCATTTCACTGACAGGATGAAACTGTATTTCTTGTAAGATGCATCGATACACAGCACCTTCAATGTTTAAATTGACGAAGTGTGCCTTAGGCGTGTACACCAATTCACGCAACAGTACCATAGGTACGTAAAAATGAACTTGTTCCGTGCCTCCATATAGCACACCAGGTACGTGGGCGTTGATTCTTAGTTTCTTAGACTCAGCTTTACCGAGATTCGCTCTTTTATACCCTAAAATCTCTAATGTTTCCATGTTGTTTGTATACAAAAAAAATAAAAAAATAGCGTTCTAATTGCTTGCAATACTTCGGGTACAGACCATTCCCCATACACTGCATTCCTTATAAGGAATCAGTCCTAAAAGTTTTTTTGGCTTGTGTGTGTATAGTATGGTTTTCATTAGGATACACGCACGTGACGCGTAAAGCAATTTTACTCAAAGTTAATAAAAAAACACTATTATCCTTGTCTGCGTTCACCACATTAAACCTGCTTATTTTGTTGGTGATGCATATATTTGAAAAATAGGGACACCGCTCTAATTTTTTATGATTGATAATCAAATAATTTAATTCAATGGAGCAAAAAAACGGCTAAGGCCCTAGATGGTGTCTTCATGAAGTCATGTATTACCAGATAGAAAAGGCTTTGGAGCGGAGTAACCCAAGATAACCGCAGGTTTATTAAGGCCATTTTCTAGATATTCCATACAGGGGGGCACCTTGGAGGAATTGACCCAACATTCCGCACGAAAGCTGTAAGCAATGCACAATCAAGGACAAAAAATAATAAATATATGTAAATCAATAAGTTATTATTTTTTGTGCGGAATCTCGGATGTACCACCAGATTATGGAAATTGGGCCAGATGGGAACCCGAAACTTGAATGGGTATTGGCCGATTTCCATTGCAAACGTGCATAGATAGAAGGACTGCCATGGGTTGTTTCTTGGCCAACGTTTTTTAACTTTATAGTGGAATAAAGATATAAAAAAGCGATAGAATGGCAGAAAAGAAACAACTGGATAAAGTATTACCGGGATCAAATAAAACATACGAAAGACAAATCCATACGCTCCCAATAGGCATCGCAAACATAGAAAGGGTGTTGGCTTCTGGTTACTATGAAGATAAGACCGCCTACGCAGGACAAATGTTTATTCAAGGCATCCCGTTGTTTTTAATTCGGCCTAGAAGATTTGGCAAAACGTTGTTCATAGATACCTTGGCTACCATAGCGCAAGGAGCAGCAAAGAAAGAACTGTTTAAAGATTGCTTTATTTATAAGGGCATCTTTAAAAACGAACATGGCGTAGCACAAACCTACGACTGGAAGCAATATCCCGTCATCCGGCTGGATTTTTCTGAGTTAAGCCATGAAACTCCGGACCTATTAAAGGACTCTCTGAAACGGGCCTTAGTTAGAATCGCTGCACAATATGTCGTATCGATAGAAACCCCTACCATGAAAGATGGCTTTAAAAACCTATATAATGCATTACAATCCCTAGGGAATGGCTACGAATCCAAAGTAGTGATTCTAATAGATGAATATGATGCGCCTTTGGTGAAATTGAAGTGGGATGATGCGGAGGATTCATTGTATGTTCAGAATCAAGCCGTGCTTAAGGATTTTTTAGAAGAAGTAAAGGCGTGCTCCAAAGACAGCCAGCTTATATTCGTAACGGGAGTTACTAAATTTAGTTTGGCCGGTTTGTGTTCCGGAGCCAATGCACTCAATGATATCTCGATGCATGAAGCTTTTGCAGCTATCGTAGGGTATCAAGAGGAAAATATCAGCACGATTTTTAAGGATAGATTGGATTATGTAGCGGCTAAACTATCGCAAAAGACAGGAGAGAGCCATACCAAAGAAGAAATTCTAACGAAATTAAGGAATTATTACAATGGATACCGGTTTGCCTATAATGGACCCTCTGTTTACAATCCTTCTTCTTTACTCTCTTTTTTTGAAGAAGGGAACCTACAAGGGTACTGGTACCGCAAAGGAGATCCCAGTATCTTATTGAATCAAATGAAACAAGACCTCTCTAGGTTTGATATAGACTGGGAAGAAGGCCGTTTTGATGCTACAGAGGATGCCTTGCTGGTTACTAGGAAAAATCGGAAACTAGATCTGATTCCCTTGATGTATCAAACGGGCTATTTAACGATCGATCGGTACGATCCATCTGAGCAAACATACCTGCTTAAATTCCCGAATGCCGAAGTCAGAGCATCCTTAGCGGTTAATTTAGAAGAAATTGCCAATGATCAGGAAAAAGAGGAAGGCAGAAGGTACAGTCATGTGTTAAAAGAGGCGCTGGATCGAGAAGATTGGATCCGTTTTCTAACCATTATTAAGAAAGGTTGTTTTGCCAGCTCTAGTTATGAGTTTATTCAGCAACGGGAAAAAAGCTTTCAAGGGTTGTTGCATTCCTTTTTACAGGGCGCTTTTTTCAGTTACGGCACCCAGATAAATGTGCGCAGCGAAGAACATACTGGTTTGGGTCGTATGGACCTTGTGGTAGACGATCGTTCGGGGGATAACCCCGTTACATATATTTTAGAACTGAAAATGAATAGATGTTCGCGTACAGCCTTGGCACAAATAGCAGATACAGGCTATCTGGATAAATACTATAGAAGCCAAAAGATGGTTTGTATGGGGATGAATTTTGTATTTGATGCAACAAAAGATAGAACCAAAAGAAACCCAAACCACCGGAACATCGATGCATGTGCCATACGGGTCTATACGAGAGAAGACGTTGACCATGACTTCGAAGCAGCGCAGGGGGGTATACAACAATTCATAGTGAAAGCAGGGCGTTTTGTGCTCCATGCAGATGGGTAGGTAGTAGGAGCACTTTTTGTTGGCTCTGTGTACGGATCAAAAAAATAATTTGCCGAAGGTCTATACTGAATCAATTTCAAGTTACGGGTTCTGATCTGGTCCGTACTGGAAAACCCGCCTTTGAAAAAAGGAGTGCATAGAAAGCGTGCTATCGCTTTCCACCTCCTTTTTTCAATCAGCGCTAGATTTTTTTGGTTACTTTTTTGATACATGCAAAAAAGTAAGGCCCGCCCGGAGAGGGCAGGTGAACTAGGTTCGAGATCGTATAACGAATCCCGCATCTTCATTTCATTCTCGTATATATGCTGCGGTTTTGTTCCATGCCTTCTACAAATTCGTCAGCATAAACGCATAGCAAGGGGGATTCAATCCAATTGTTTTATTCAGGCAAGAGGAGTATCCAGAGCAACACTTTTATACTGGAAACAAGGTAGTTTTAGGCTACTTTTTGAACAATCGCCTCAAAGGCAACAGGATGGTTCATAGCAAGATCGGCCAATGCTTTTCGGTCAATGCCGATGTTTGCTTGGATAAGCTTGCCCATAAATTGAGAATAGGAGATTCCATGCATGCGGGCAGCTGCATTGATGCGCTGTATCCAGAGCGAGCGAATGGTTCTTTTCTTTGTTTTGCGGTCTCTGTATGCATACAAGAGTCCTTTTTCAACGGCATTCTTGGCTACTGTCCAGACATTTTTTCTTTTGCCCCAATATCCTTTTGCTAATTTTAGTATGCGTTTTCTGCGTGCTCGAGAGGCTACTGCATTAACCGATCTTGGCATGTGATTTTTCTATGTTTAGAACGTGACTAATTGTGTATTCAATTCCCCTTAACATTAAATGGCTAATAATTTCTTCACGGTTGGAACATTTGTTTGGTGTACAAGTGCACCATGGGTTAGCCTTCTTTTTTGTTTGGTCGACTTGATGTGTTTGTTCAAACAATGCCTTTTAAAGGCACATTTTCGTTTGATTTTACCTGTTCCTGTTACCTGAAATCTTTTTTTTGCCCCAGAATGTGTTTTAATTTTTGGCATACTACTTTTAATTAGGTTGATTCAAACCGGTGATTGCATGTTAATTCATAAACAATAACCCATACCTAGTACAAGACCCTTGTAGGTCAGTAGGTAGGTTATGCCCAAATTACTGTTTTTCTAAGAGCGACGGACACACTGCCCGCGTATAAGGCTCCTATTTCTGCCTAGGTTGCAAGATACTAAAAATACACGAATAAAATAAATTTACCCCCGCGCTTTTTTCTCTTTACCTGAATGCTTTCGATGCAATCCTTTGTTCAAAGCCGCAGGTTGCACGAACTAGAAAAGCACCCACCTCTTGAACCGGATGGAGTATATATACCATGGGGTGAGGTGGTTCCGAAAGCTATTTTCGTGCACTTACTTTTTCCCAGCAATCGGAGCAATGGTTAAGCTCATCCGCTTACCCTCTAGCTTCGGCAATTGTTCTACTTTTCCATATGCCTCCAAGGCTTGGGAAAACCGCAGCAGCATCAACTCTCCCCGTTCTTTAAACATGATTTGCCTACCCACAAATTTAACGCAGAGTTTCACCTTTGCGCCTGATTGCAAGAAATTAATGGCGTGTTTCAGCTTAAAATCAAAATCGTGATCGCTTGTATTGGGACCAAACCGTATCTCTTTGAGGACACTCTTTTGGGCATTGTTCTTGAGTTCCTTATGTCTTTTCTTTTGTAGGTATCTGTATTTCACATAGTCCATTACCTTACAAACAGGAAAGTCGCCTGCTGTGGAAATTTCTACCAGGTCCAGCCCTTGCGTTTCTGCCATGGACATAGCCTCATGAAGGCTATAGACGCCATTGGTTACATTCTCTCCCACCAAACGCACTTCTGGCGCTGTGATACGTTCATTTACTTTGTGGGTATCCTTCATGTTGCCGTTGTTCAAATAGCTTAATAAAATGCGCAGTATAGTTTATGTATGCAATGGGCAACCAAAGAAGTGTCACGCATTGCATGAACAGTGCTTCGAATTTATTGCAAACAATTTTAATGCACATTCGATTGAGACGGTGCTTGATTGTGCTATTCTATGCTACAAATTAACAATTAGAGCGCTATGGCGTACATACTTGCTATGGTCTGCCGTTTTGCTTAGGGATAAAATCGTATAGATTGTTCCACTAGAACGCCTTAGCGAACGGTGTAAGTTACGAATAACTCTGTACGTTTTCAACTGATTTCTGTTTTTTGTTCCATTTTTTTAGTTCCTGGGCGAAGCAACAAAACAATTCCTGCTAAAACCCAAGGGATGCTTAGCCATTGGCCCATGTTGAGACACATGGCATCTTCAAAGGGAACTTGATTTTCTTTATAGAACTCGTAAAAGAACCGCAAAGAAAAAAGTACGACCAAAAAAGTTCCAGCTATACGGCCTGGGGTCAATCCTTCTCCCTTTCTACGCCACCACGCAAACAATACTATGAAAATGAGTAGACACGAAAAGGCCTCATAAAGTTGCGCAGGATGTCTTGGTATGCCCCATGTATATACAGTTGCCCGATAGGTTTTCCCGTCTGCCTCTTTGGTTAACTGGTAACGCAAAGGAGTTCCATAGGTTTCATAAATTCGGGGTTGGTTGTCGTACGACAGAACTACCAGGCTATCTTTCAAGTTCTTCTCTAAGAATGCTTGCAGTACAGCTTCTTCCTGAATGGACTGATTAAAAGTGATTGCTAATTGTATGGGTTGATAGGGTTTGTGTAGGAGTGGGGTACCATCGGCGGGTGCTTTACGGATAGACAGTTCTTGTATGGTTGAAGCATACCTTCGAGCCAAATAGTTATGTACATTCCGAACAAATACTACCCCATAGCCGTTATGCGTAGGCTTTCCAATAATTTCGGAGTTCATAAAGTTACCCAAGCGAATACACATCCCGCCTAGTGCAACCAAAACCATCAAACGATCTAGCAGCCAAAGCAATTCGATCGTTTTCTTGCTATGAATCAATTGAATACGGATAGGAAAAAGAGAAAAACGCAACCGATATACATAGAAAAACATGGCCAATACAATCCCAACAGCTGCTCCATGGCTGGCCAATCCAGAAAAGCCAACAAATTTGAATTGGGGATGAAATACCACTACCGGCAATACAATTTCCATAAGATGGTGTTTGTAATAATCCCACTCATAAAAAAACACATGTCCCAAGCGTGCACCGAGCATCACACTAACCACCAGATATACCCTAAGCCAATCGGCTTCTTCTATTGTTTTACCTGCTTTGGAAAACATCGCATACCAAATAGGGGTTCCAATTACAAAAGGAGCTGCAAATAAAAGACTATACCAACGAAGGGGAAAAGCGCCTATTTTTAGAATTTCAGGGGACATATCCCAAACAATTGCATTAAACATATTAGATTCATAGATAAAATTAAAATTGGTTCTGTAACAGCCCTTAACGCTTGCAAAATCCTTCCATCTGACACTATATTAAGCCCAAAATCCAGGAATTGATTCAACAAGAACGGGTTTGTTGGTACTTACATAAAGTAAGCACAGGCTGCTTGGGGCCGTTGCTAAGAAACCTTTCCTGGTTTCCTTTGGGGTTATTCCCGTATGCAACGCTTCACATACATGCGTATGCTGCTTTTTTCCATACAGAAATGTCCAACCGGCGTCTGTTTGTTCAAGATAAGCATAAAAAAACAAGCACAATGTCTTTGAACATATTATTGATACGGGATTGGAATAAAATTACCAGATTTTGGGCTTGCGCAACAGGCCTTCCTCCACCCTGTCTTTAACTTGATCAAGGTACCAAAAACTCACGCGCTGGAAAAAGAAGGTAAAAAATTCCTTGGCAAAGAGAGGAAAAAGAAAGAAGGCGCAAGGGTAGTACGGACGAGATGGGAACCCGTATCTTGATTCCTATAGAGGATATACTCAATTAAAATGAAGATGCGGGTTAGCGTCTCTACAACACGCTCTTTCTTTCGCCGTACTTTTGTTTGGATACACAAAAATATAAAAAACAAGCGCTGATTGAAAAAAGGAAGGGCGAGGTATTTGACAAAGAGGGGAAAAGAAAAGAAGGAACATGTAGCATTACGGACGAGATGGAACCTTCCAATTTGAATCGGATGTCGTATATATATGCTCGCATTTTATGCCCTGCAAGCCTGAGGCCGTTTCAATTTGAAACAGCCTCAGTAAAGAGGATTTTTTATACCTTGATTTCTACTTCAACCCCGCTAGGAAGCTCTAATTTCATTAAAGCATCTACCGCTTTGGGGCTGTTGGAATAGATGTCTATAAGACGTTTGTAGGTACAAAGCTGGAACTGCTCACGCGATTTCTTGTTTACATGCGGGGAACGCAATACTGTATAAATCTCTTTTTTACAAGGCAGTGGAATGGGACCACTTACCACGGTTTTAGTGGCTTTTACGGCTTTAACAATATTTTCGGCCGATTTATCCAATAAAATAGAGTCAAATGACTTAAGTTTGATTCGAATTTTCTGATTCATACTGTTTCTTGCAATAATTACTATAGCGTTATGCCCTTGGCTTTAGAAATGATACCTTCTGCTAAATTTTTTGGCACTGGTTCGTAATGGGAAAAGGTCAACGAAGCAGCAGCCCTACCCGATGTGATGGTCCTTAAATCGGTCACATACCCAAATAACTCAGCCAATGGCACATCTGCTTTTACAATCTGTGCACCTGCTTTGCTGCTCATGCCCTTCATAATACCCCTTCTTCTATTAAGGTCCCCAGTTACAGGTCCTGTAAATTCGTCCGGTGTCACTACTTCTACAGACATGATGGGTTCCAACAGTACCGGTGATGCTTTTTGTGCCGCTGCACGGAATCCCGCCCGGGCAGCCAGTTCGAAAGACAATGAATCGGAGTCTACTTCGTGGTACGAACCATGGAAAATTTTAACCCGCATCGATTCTACTGGATAATTGGCCAGTGGACCGTTTTCCATCGCTGCCGTAAATCCTTTTTGTATCGCAGGAATGAATTCTTTTGGAATGACACCTCCTACAATTTTATTGACAAATTCCAAACCTGGTTGATCTGGTTCCCCTGCTACTTTTTCTCTTGGGCCTATTTCAAACGAAACATCAGCAAATTTACCCCTTCCGCCGGTCTGTTTCTTGTAGACTTCTTTGTGTTCGATGGTAGCAGTAAGGGCTTCTTTATAGGCTACTTGTGGTGCACCTTGGTTGATCTCCAGTTTGAATTCTCGCTTTAAACGATCGATAATAATCTCTAGGTGTAGTTCTCCCATACCCTTTAAGATGGTTTGACCGGTTTCTGCATCGGTTTCCATGCGCAAGGTTGGGTCTTCTTCTATCAATTTTGCGATAGACATGGTTAACTTATCTTGATCGGCCTGTTTTTTAGGTTCGATCGAATACCCAATAACTGGTTCTGGGAAGGTAATCGCTTCCAGGATGGCCTTGTTCTTCTCGCTGGTTAGGGTATCCCCTGTTTTTATTTCTTTGAAACCTACCACCGCGCAAATGTCTCCAGCTTGGACTGCATCAATTGGATTTTGTTTGTTGGCATGCATTTGCATCAAACGAGAAATCCGTTCTTTCTTATTGGTACGGTTGTTGTGCACATAGGAGCCAGCATCTAAGCTACCGGAATACACGCGCAAGAAAGCCAATCTACCGACAAATGGATCTGTGGTAATTTTAAATGCCAATGCAGTAAAGGGCTCATTGTTTTCTGGCTTTCTGTATTCTTTTTCTTCTGTATCTGGATTAATGCACTCTACTGGCGGCAAATCCAGCGGGGAAGGGAGGTAGGTACATACTGCATCTAACAATGCTTGTACCCCTTTGTTTTTAAAGGCAGAACCGCAGAGCACTGGAGAAAAGGAGAGGTCAATTACAGCTTTCCGAATTGCGGCACGGATTTCATGGGGCGTAATGGAGTCTGGATTCTCAAAGAACTTTTCCATTAATCCTTCGTCGTAACTGGCTACACTCTCGATGAGTTTTTGGCGCCATTCGTCTACGGTTTCTACCAAGTCTTCGGGGATGGGTACTACCTGGTAACTCATGCCCAGATCGTCTTCGTTCCAAATAATGGCCTCGTTCGTAATCAAATCTACTACACCTTTGAAGGAGGCTTCGCTGCCAATGGGAATTTGCAATGGAACAGGGTTCGCTCCTAGTTTCCCTTTGATTTCATTGAGTGCATTAAAAAAGTTGGCCCCTGCTCGATCCATTTTATTGACAAAACAGATACGGGGTACCTTGTATTTATCGGCTTGCCTCCATACAGTTTCTGACTGAGGTTCTACACCAGATACGGCACAAAACAAGGCTACTGCACCATCCAATACACGCAACGAGCGTTCTACCTCTACGGTAAAGTCTACGTGTCCTGGTGTATCGATGATGTTGATTTTATAGGTTTTAGATTGGTTATTGGCACTTCCTTTTGTGGTAGGATATTTCCAAAAAGTAGTTGTAGCCGCAGAGGTAATGGTAATGCCACGTTCTTGTTCTTGTGCCATCCAATCCATTACAGCACCTCCATCGTGCACTTCCCCTATTTTATGTGTAAGACCGGTATAGTATAAAATACGTTCCGTTGTGGTGGTTTTCCCAGCATCAATGTGGGCCATGATGCCTATGTTGCGTAAAAATTCTAATTCTTTTGCCATTTATCTCAAATTAAAGTGTGAGAAGGCTTTGTTTGAACTAGCCATTTTATGCGTATCTACTTTGCGTTTAAAAGCGGCGCCTTCTTCGTTGGAAGCCGCAATGATTTCATTGGTAAGTTTTTCTTTCATGGTTTTTTCACCACGTGCCCGCGCAAAAGAGATCAACCACTTCATGCCTAAAAAGATTTTTCGATCGGGCCTTATTTCAATAGGCACCTGTAAAGTCGCACCTCCTACCCGGCGCCGTTTTACTTCTAGGCTAGGCATTACGTTGTCCAATGCTTTGCGCCAGATAGCAAGTCCATCTTCTTTTGTTTTTTGGGAAACTGATTCGATGGTATCGTAAAAAATACGAAAAGCATGACTTTTTTTTCCATCGTACATCAATCCATTTACAAACCTGGTTACCAGGGGATCTCCATACTTATAATCAGGAGTCAAGGTTCTTTTTGTAGCCTGTTTTCGTCTCATATTTTTTGTACTGAAAGTAAATTTAATTGCTTATGGAGCCGCGTACGGAGCGGTTACACAAATAGACTACCATAGGGCATTGCAAGACTGGGGTTATTTCTTTTTAGGTCTTTTGGTTCCATAAACAGACCTTCCTTGTCCCCTTCCGTTTACACCTGCAGTATCCATAACCCCTCGAATCACTCTATAACGAATGCCGGACAAGTCTTTTACGCCACCGCCTCTCACGAGAACGATAGAGTGTTCTTGTAAGTTATGTCCTTCTCCAGGAATGTATACGTTTACTTCTTTGCCAGTTGTTAAGCGTACTCGGGCAACTTTTTTCATGGAAGAGTTCGGTTTCCTTGGTTTCATGGTATATACTTTGGTACATACCCCCCTCCGCTGTGGACACGAGGAAAGTGCGGGAGATTTAGAAGGGGAAGTTGCTTTTTTTCTTCCTTTTTTTACAAGTTGTTGTATGGTTAACATCGCTATTTTATTGTGCTTGTTGCATTTGATTTACAAGGCCTTGCCAAATAATACGGTAAAACAGTTTAGGACATATGCATTTTGAATAGCTGCATTTTGGGTAGACCTGTTTGAAGGAGGCCTTGCACATGCAACCCTGCTAGGCTGTTACTGTTTTTTCTTACCAAATGATTTGCTATAGGGGCCCTTATTTAAATTTAAGACTGTGTGAATTTACAAAAATTATAGGTTTTGAGCAACAATAGACCACAGTATGCTCCGGTGCTCCACTTCAATATTCCTAAAAATGCCTCAACCAGTACTTTATGCTGAACAAACGCTATGGAACTATTTCATCAAACAAAAGCGCCATTTGTATTGCGGTTTGGCATCTTTATTGTTCGAAAATTACGCATAAATATTGATTTATTCAAAAAGGTTTTTCGGGGTTTGTTGCACAATGGAATAAAAATGGTTCCTTAAGCAATGCTTCTTTCTCTGTATGAGTTAAAAGGGATATTTTCTTTTCGGTCTTATTTCCTAAAGCAATCCGCAACGTATGGGCATCCTAAATGTTTGTAAGCAGCTTCTGTTGCTACCCTGCCGCGCGGTGTCCGTTTCAGGTATCCTTCTTGGATCAAAAAAGGTTCATAGACTTCTTCTATGGTTTCAGCTTCTTCTGCACAGGCAGTTGCAATGGTAGAAAGCCCTACAGGCCCCCCCTTGAATTTTTCAATCAAGGTGGTAAGGATGCGTTTGTCCATTTCATCCAAGCCATGTTCATCTACATTTAAGGAAGACAAGCCCATCTTTACAATGGGATGTGTAATGCGGCCATCTCCTTTAATCTGTGCGAAATCTCTGGTACGTTTGAGCAGGTTGTTGGCAATCCGTGGGGTACCTCTACTTCTTCTGGCAATTTCATAGGCGGCGTCTGCATCAATGGACGTGCCTAGGAGCGCACTTGTGCGCAACACAATGGTGGTCAATCGTTCCGTGTTGTAATAATCCAACCGTGCATTGATGCCGAAACGTGCGCGCAGGGGTGCAGTAAGTAGACCAGAACGTGTAGTAGCGCCAACCAATGTAAAAGGATGCAAGGCCAGTTGCACACTGCGGGCATTGGGTCCTGCGTCCAATACGATGTCTATTTTGAAGTCTTCCATAGCTGTATAAAGGTACTCCTCCACCATGGGATTCAAACGGTGTATTTCATCTATGAAAAGTACCGTGTATGGCTCTAAACCAGTCAAAATACCTGCAAGATCCCCTGGCTTGTCCAATACAGGTCCAGAGGTAATTTTTAACGTTGTCTGCAGTTCATTGGCAATAATGTGTGCCAATGTTGTCTTTCCTAACCCAGGAGGACCATGTAACAATACATGGTCCAATGCTTCTTTGCGTTTTTTTGCAGCTGCTACAAAGAGTTGTATGTTTTCTACTAATTTTTCTTGTCCCGCAAAATCAGTAAAATAGAGTGGACGCAGCGCGCGATCAAACGATGTTTCTTGCTGCTTTAGTGCACCAAAGGGACCATCATGGGTATGCTCTTGCTTCATGTGTATGTTTTATGGTTGTTTTCAGGTACCATCTCTTGGTTTTGGAGACGTTTGTACCCAGTCAAAAGTACGGAGAAAGGAGAAAATAAAAAGCAGATAAAAACAAATAAAGCGTCACCTCCTACCTGTTTTATCCTGTATGCACCTGTGTTAGTGCAGCACGCGCTGCGGCTTCTAGTTCGTCGGACAGGTTGGTGCTTGGAAAGTATGCTTTGGCAAGCGATACGCCCACAAGCAATGTTTCTTGGGGCCATCTCTGTTGCGGTGGTTTTATTGACGTACCCTGCTGCATGTTTTAAGTCGTGTACGTGTTCGACTAGCTTAATGTAAAGCGCAGCAAGTTCTTTGCGGAGGTAGGATTTTTTTGCTCCCGCTGCGACACGAAACAACGACGCAGGATTGGGCAATTGCATGCCCTGAATGGATGCCATGGCTTGTATAAAAGCATAGGTGGCTTGGTCGTAATGGGCTCTTAGGAAGAGGCGAGAAACCGCTGTATGGTTGGGCAAATCATAAAGCAGTGCAGCACAAATAAGTCCCGTATAGACTAAGGGATTTGGGTTATACAACATACCCCACCCTCTAGGCTCAAATAGGTCTGATTCGGTAGCCAATACATCCGCAATGCTTTGGGCAATAGAGCTGTTGCGTAAGTCCTAAAAAATAGTCGATGTTAAAATTGGGGGTTTCCAGATATCACTTGATCTAAGATCTCCTGTTAGAAGTCCTTATATGAAGCCATATTTTCAGGTATTTTCTAAACCTTCCATAAACCT
>DATGWI010000033.1:0-1739 GCA_035299565.1 Amoebophilaceae bacterium
GTATTTGATGCGTTATCCTGCATGAATAAGCCTATCACGCTACTACTTAATTCCTATTTGGGAGCAATGCGACAGGATCCCCATATTTGAAGACTCTTTAAAAATATTTTTTTATTGAAAATCAACTAAATAATAAATAAACAAGCTTGATTTTTTTGTGCGAAATGTCAGGTTTATGGAAAGGTTGGAAAATACCTGAAAATATGGCTTCATATAAGGACTTCTAACAGGAGATCTTAGATCCAGTGATATCTGGAGACCCCCAATTTTAACATCGACTATTTTTTAGGGCTTACGCAACAGCTCTATTTTAAGATAAATTACGGCTATTCAAAAGACCACAGACCGGATCTCAAACACATGGCGCTCCATTATTATTACCTGTAAGAAAAGGTTGCTGGGGCAGAGTAGCCCAAGATAACCGCAGATTTATGAATGCCGTTTTTTGGATACTTCGTACAGGTGCACCTTGGAGGGACTTACCACCAGATTATGTAGTTTGGAAAAATACCCATCGCCGATTTTCTCGTTGGCAAGATAAAGGGGTTTGGAAACGTATTTTAGAGCAATTGACAAAAGCACCTGATTATTAATATTAAAACGCGTGAAAGGGATTTGAGGGCCAGTTAAAAAAATTAGAAACTGGCCTCTACGTTGTCCTGATCCAGGAAAAACAATTTGTAGCTTCCCTTGCAATGCTTCTCTAGGGTGTTTTTCAACTCGGTTAAGGCGGCTTCTAAATCCTCCTTGCTTGTGTGTTCCAACCCCTCGCAAACCAAGACGAGATTTTTGGTTGCTTCCGTAATCTTGCTCTTCTCAGCCTCTCGGTAATTCCAAGAACGGCACAAGACTTCCTTGTCGTCCTTATACACGACCTCACCCTTTTTGATCTTTCCCACCTTCTCACCGAGCATTACGAAATGCTCAGTGCCGTCGGCGATGGTGAGCACGATGTCGCCGTAGACGCAGTCAATGTCGTCGCCGCCGATTGGCATCATGTGCTTAACGGACAACGTGTTGTAGATGTCGACGACGGTACTGATCTCTGGAAAGCCTTTCGCCTGGATGACGCGGCGACAGAGGGCTTCTACGGAGCTACGGTGTTGATTTGGCTTAAAGCCGAACGTACGGTACGCTTTGCACCAATCGTCGATCGTTGGATGTTTGGTCAACTCCTCGGTCGTTGGGCAAGACATCATCAGCTTTTTTTCCACTTGACGCATCGCAGCGATGACGTCTTCGGGCGATTTCGGCGGATTGTTGATATCCCTCCCCACTACAAGGCCGAGCTTCACGGACGGAAACAACTCGATGATCGACGGATGAATTTGTAGCTTCATACTAACTTAGTTGCTCTGTTTGATTATTAAAAGTTAAAACCGAAATATAAGCTATTCATTAATTATTAGCAATACGCTATTAGAGCTGTTGCGTAAGTCCTAAAAAATAGTCAATGTTAAAATTGGGGTTTCCAGATATCACTTGATCTAAGATCTCCTGTTAGAAGTCCTTATATGAAGCCATATTTTCAGGTATTTTCCAAATTTTCCATAAACTATGTATTTATGAGTAAAATGACTTACGCAACAGGTCTATTTAATAGAGCTGTTGCGTAAGTCCTAAAAAATAGTCGATGTTAAAATTGGGGGTTTCCAGATATCACTTGATCTAAGATCTCCTGTTAGAAGTCCTTATATGAAGCCATATTTTCAGGTATTTTCTAAACCTTCCATAAACCT
>DATGWI010000034.1:0-3073 GCA_035299565.1 Amoebophilaceae bacterium
CCCTACCAGGCCGTAGAAAAATGGTACAAAATAAATCCTAACTTATTTAAAGAAACACCTAGTCAATTTCAGGAAAAAGTACTAAATTTAATTCCCAAGAAGCAAGCTAGGATAAAGGAACAACCTGGTGAAACTTGACACTTAAATCTATTTCAGTATATTGTTTAAAAGGAGCACCTTCTGCTTCTTTTGTTTACCAATTTTTCACAAAAAAAGTTGATTATGGAAGCTACTTTTTCTAAGGACAAGGATTTTTGCCTACCCAAACCAGATTTTCAAAACAGGCCACCTGCACGAACGAAATGGCTTATCATTGCAGTAGTTGTTTTGCTTGCTTCATCCCTTGTGGGAAAAATGATTTACAACAATTACCACGCATCTAAGTCGAAGCAATCCGATCCTTCTCCTTCAGTGTCTGCTACGCCTCCAGCACAGACTGTCTTAGAAGAAGAAGTAGGCACTGATGTGAATGTAGAAGTCAATGAGTCGGTTAGCAGCGATGCATCCTTTAAGGAAAAAAACAATGCAAAAACAGAAAGCAACATTCAAGCTGTAAAAAAGCGCTTGGAAGAAGTTAAGAAAAATCCTACTGCCCTTGTTAAACCAAGAACCTATCAAGAAGTGCATGCTCCCTCTGGAATTTATCACTTGGTTGTAGTCAGCCATTTGCGCAAAGATCTGGCTATGAAAAGTGTACAGCGACTCATAGGAGAAAATTGGGGGGTGTATTTGATCGTGCCTAGAAAAGGAGAAAGGTACTATAGAGTTACCATAGCACACAGCAAAACACGTTATGAAGCAGAGAAAAAACTAAAAAAATTAAAAGGAAAATACAAAAACCTTTTCATCTTAAACTATTAACTCCTATATTTACGGGAGTATTGCATGTAATTTTACACCTTACCATGGACATAAAAACAGAAGCTTCTCAAAACGTATTGAGCCTATTGATGAAAGGAGGGTGGTTGATGGTACCGCTCTTACTCTTATCGTTGGCCGGGGTATATGTTCTTATAGAACGGCTTTTAACCTACCGTGCCTACTTGAATCTATCCGAAAGTTTTTTGGAAACATTAGACGACCAGCTACAGAGTGGGGACATACACCAGCTCCAAAAGCTTTGTACCCCCGCAGACAACATCATTCAAAAAGTACTTCTAAAAGGGATACAAAGCAGACAGACTGCTGTCAAAAGCACTGAATGTATTTTGGAAAGTGAGTCCAAACGCATCATAGCCACTTTAGAAGAACGACTTGCTATATTGGCTACAATTGCTGGGGTAGCGCCCATGATTGGTTTTCTGGGTACCGTAACGGGTATGATCCAAACTTTTATGTCCATCTCTCAAGAGAAAAACCAACTTGCTACGCAACTGTTTTCTAACGGAATTTACGAAGCGATGGTGACCACCATGGTAGGGCTGATCATAGGGATTGTTGCTTACATTGGCTATAATTATTGCCTTATGCGGGTAACGAAGGCAGCGGATCGGTTGTCCTATGCGGCCAACCTCTTTTTAGCCAAATGGGTACTAAAATAAAAAATAGGTTAAATAAGGTGCCATTCCGAAATAAAGGTTGGATCGATTCCATTTTTTAGAAATTGCTGCATCGAAAGTAATAGCCTATGCAACTTTGTGTACGCAACGAACGCCAACTTAGCTCTTGGAAGGTTGCCTTAAGACGGCTTATTGAAGGATTTCCTGGATGCATACACTATTCTAACCGCTTGATAAAGATGCAAATCCGTACAAAAAACACACTTAATGCCTCCTTTAGCATGGCATCTATGACGGATGTACTGTTCCTGTTGCTTATCTTTTTAGTGATTGCAGCACGACACACTCCTACAGCCATCCCGGTTGACTTACCGGTTAGTAGCAATGAAAAAACAACATCCTCTGAAGTACATGTAACGGTTACAAAGCAATTGCATTATTACGTCGAAGGACAGCAACTTCCATTCGACCAGCTATCCCAGCGTTTAAAAGAGCAATTGGAAGAAAAGTCAAGCAATCTAGTAGTATTGCATATGGATCAAACCCTTTCTATCGCACAGATGGTTGCGGTTTCGGATGTGGCCAATAAATTAGGGGCTACGGTATCTATAGCCACTACATTGAAGCGAACGTAATGAAATACACTGAATTATTTTCTATTGAAAAGCAGGGAATTACAGCTTCGTTGGGGCTTCATCTCTGTTTTGCCCTGTTGCTTTATTACACAAAGCTTGCTTCTGCATCAGGTAATTCCAGTGGACAAACGTATACCATTGGTTTACAAATAAAAGATGTCGTGTGCATGTCAGAACAAAACAATCCAGTAGCGATCCATACACCAGATGACCAACTCCCCCAAATTGTTCAAAAAGAACAACAAAAATCATTCGAAAACAAGCAAAGAAATAAACCAACATCCTCTAGAAAACCGACAGTTGCAAAGAAAACAAGCCTACAAAAGGGCTTCCAAAGTCCTTTACTAAAACAAACAGTCAAAATTGATGCACGTGGATTGTATGCTAGAAGACCCCAAAAACAGTTGCAAACAGGTGCTACGCTTGAATTAACGGGTTGGAAATGGGATTCTGTACCACACCCAAAAGACAACACAGAAGAATACGGTAGGCTTGTATTTGAGATCAAAGTGGATGAAAATGGAGAAGTAATCGCCATTCGCACCTTAGAAAAAACAGTTTCTCCGCTTGTAGAAAAGATTTATGCAGACGCTCTACAGATGATAACCTTTAGCAAGACCTCTTCGACACAGCCTTATGCTTCTGTATCTACAGGAAAGGTAATGTTTGTTTTGGTTCCAAAATAGAAACAATTAAGTTTTTATACCCTATCGTAACGATACAATCCCGCATCTTCATTTCATTCTAGTATATACTCGATCGGAATGAAGATGCCGAATTCGTTATACCCCACATTCCGCACCTTATAATTATTTGATTGTGAGTTGTTTATTGAATAGGACACTTTTTGGATATTGCCTTACACTATTTGATTATCAGTTTCAAAAATTTAACCGGTGCGCATTTTTTCAAAAATATCACCCATTGATTTTACAAATT
>DATGWI010000035.1:0-17546 GCA_035299565.1 Amoebophilaceae bacterium
ATAGGTTTATGGAAGGTTTAGAAAATACCTGAAAATATGGCTTCATATAAGGACTTCTAACAGGAGATCTTAGATCAAGTGATATCTGGAAACCCCCAATTTTAACATCGACTATTTTTTAGGACTTACGCAACAGCTCTAATCTATTTTTTGATTAGCAATCCCCGGAAAAGATATGCACTTAAATTTAGCATCGTGACTGGGCTAGTGAACCTTAATCATGCTGTTGCACTCAGGGAAAGGGTGGCATAAAACATAGAAAAAAACCTAGAACCGCTTATACTTCCTGAATCATTTGCTACGCATCGGACTTACGCAACAGATCTATTGAAAAAGCAATAGCGTAACGTAAAAAAGTGTTCGTGTTTGTCCATGTGCCATTGGCGCAATCAAAGCAGTGCGATGTTATGGCCTCTCCCCTAGACTTGCTCCAATGCAACATGATTTAGAACGATGGGTTGTTCCAATGCTTAACGCGAAACATGTATGCCATCGAAAAGGAAACAGATGTTTTTATGCGATCAATCTATCAGTTAAGTAAAGCTAGTCGAGCATTTCAAAGGAGCATATATCCTGTTAGGCGCACGTAGCCAGCCAAAATTTTTATTTAATGTTTAATTTTTCATATATTTGGATTACGTCCCTGTAACACGTAGAAAGACGTGGTAAGGCGTTTTTATAGATCACCTTTTTTCTATTTACGGCCTAGCATATGTATCGTGTACGGTTGCTTTCGTCTAGTCGAGGAAGTAGCTAGGTAAGCCTATCAAATAGGGTTCTTGGTTTTTGCATGTGTTTTCAAGGAAACCCTTGATTCGCTTTGTAATTTTATTTAAATTTGTTCACTTGTTTTGTATCCTTTCCCGCTGAGGCAGATGGTTTTGAGGCGGCTAAGCAGGTTTTAGTTAATTTCTTTTTAATTCATGATTGGAATCATAGGAAAAAAGATTGGGATGACCAGTCTATATGACAGAAAAGGACATAGGCAGGCTTGTACGGTCATACAAGGAGGTCCTTGTGTCGTTACGCAACTTAAGTCCATTGCGACAGATGGGTATCGTGCCATTCAGCTCTCATACGACGATAAGAAAGAAAAAAATACTACACAGCCGCTGGTAGGGCATTTTGCCAAAGCCTCCACTACACCCAAGCGAAAAATGGTTGAATTCAAGTGTGTAGACGAAGCATTGCTGGAGGCATTTTCTCTAGGTCAAATCATTCGCATAGAAGACGTTTTTTCAGAAGGTGAATTTCTAGACGTAATAGGACAATCCAAAGGAAAGGGATTTCAAGGTGTTGTCAAGCGTCATGGATTTGGTGGAGTCGGAGGACGTTCTCATGGTCAGCACAATCGAGAAAGGGCTCCCGGTTCTATTGGTGCTTCTTCCTTTCCCTCTCGTGTATTCAAAGGGATGCGCATGGCGGGAAGAACAGGAGGAGACCGGGTTAAAGTAACCAATCTAAAGGTCATGAAGGTATTGCCAGAGAAAGATCTGATTGTGGTCTGTGGAGCGGTTCCTGGTGCGAATCAATCGTATGTAATTTTAGAGAAGTAACATGAAGGTATCGGTAGTAAAATATACGGGAGAAGAAACAGGGCGCACCGTTTCGTTGCCAGAAGAAGTATTTGGCATTGTACCAAACGACCACGTCGTTTATCTAGACGTTAAGTCCATTTTAGCCAATCAGCGACAAGGTACCCATAAAACAAAAGAACGTAGCGAAGTAAGCGGTTCTAGACGCAAACTAAAAAAACAAAAAGGGACCGGTACAGCCCGATCCGGAGATATTAAATCCCCGATATTTAGAGGAGGAGGACGTATCTTTGGTCCAAAGCCAAGAAATTATGGGTTGAAATTAAACCAAAAGGTGAAACTATTGGCTAGGCGATCGGCTTTTACCTACAAAGCAAGAGAAAACAACATACTTGTATTAGAAGCCTTTTCTTTTGAAATGCCTAAAACAAAAAATTACCTGAGTATGTTGCAAAACTTTTCCTTTGGGGATGAAAAAACCTTGCTGATTCTGCCCAGCTTAGATAAAAACCTAGTGCTCTCTAGCAGAAATCTAAAAAAAGCAAAAGTCCTTTGCGTAGATCACGTAAATACATACGACCTCTTGCATACCAGGAAACTATTGATTGTTGAAGATGCAATACCACAGATTGTAAAAAAACTAACATAATACATGAGCATCTTAAAAAAACCTTGGGTTACAGAAAAAGCATCTATTTTAGGCAAAAAAGGTGTCTATGGCCTAGTCGTTGACGATCGTGCAAACAAACTCGAGATACGTAAAGAAATTGAACGTTTTTATGGCGTTACAGTAGATAAAATTAATACCATGCGTTATGCTGGTAAAAGAAAAGTACGACATACCAAGTCCGGCGTGGTGAAGGGCAAAAGAGCATCCTTTAAAAAAGTGCTTGTAACCTTGAAAGAAGGAGGCATCATCGACTTTTATACCAATGTCTAGTTCGTATTGTTTGTTTTTAATATAGCTGTTAGCTGATTTAGAAGAATAGTCATGCCCTTAAAGAAACTAAAACCAACCACCCCGGGTCAACGCTTTAGAATAGCGTCCGATTTTTCTGCTACCATCGGTACTACCAATAAACCAGAGAAATCACTTTTGGCAAAGGTAAAAAGAACTGGGGGTAGGAACAATTATGGAAGGGTTACCGTTCCGCATAGAGGAGGTGGCCACAAAAGACGCCTGCGCATCATTGACTTCAAACGACGGAAATTCGGCGTGCCTGCTTTTGTAAAATCTATTGAATACGATCCAATGCGTACGGCATACATTGCCTTGTTGCATTATGTAGATGGAGAAAAAGCCTATATCATAGCGCCAGAAGGATTAAAAGTAGGGGCTAAGGTAGTTGCCGGTTCAGAGGCTCCCATTGAACTAGGAAATGCCATGCCTATGCAAAGCATTCCCTTGGGTACGCTTATCCACAACATCGAATTGACACCAGGTCGTGGAGCGGCCTTGGCTAGGAGTGCTGGCTCATATGCGCAATTACTCTCCAAGGCAGGTAAATACGTGACCCTTAAGCTGCCTTCTGGAGAGAGAAGACTGGTACTGGAAACCTGTATGGCTACTATAGGCGTTGTGTCAAATAGCGACCATGGAAACGTTACCATTGCCAAAGCAGGTCGAAACCGCTGGTTGGGAAAAAGACCACGGGTAAGAGCCGTAGCCATGAACCCGGTAGATCATCCAATGGGAGGAGGAGAAGGAAAAGCATCTGGTGGGCATCCTCGGTCTTTTAAAGGCCTTTATGCTAAGGGCAAGAAAACAAGGAATCGCAATAAATATTCTACTAGATTGATAATTAGCAAAAAGAAGAAATAATGAGCAGGTCGATCAAAAAAGGGCCTTACGTAGCATACCATTTGCAAAGTAAGATAGATGCCTTGAATGCATCCGATAAGAAATCAGTAGTTAAGACATGGTCTAGACGGTCCACTATTACACCCGATTTTGTAGGCCATACCTTTGCTGTACACAATGGACATAAATTTATCCCTGTTTTTGTTACAGAGGCCATGGTAGGGCATAAACTAGGAGAGTTCGCCCTTACAAGAACTTTTAAAGGGCATACATCTAAAAAAAGATAATTGAATTATGGAGGCAATAGCAAGGTTACGAAAACTACCCATATCGTCACGTAAAGTTAGCCTATTGGCTACCCTTATTAGGGGTAAAAGCGTTGTTACAGCATTGGCTGTTTTGCAAAGTATGCCGCAGCAAGCTGCCATACAATTGCGTAAGCTTTTACTCTCTGCGGTTTCTAATTGGCAAAACAACAATTACGCCTCGTTTGAAGACACACACGTGGTGATTAAAAAGATTACGGTAGATGGAGCCGGAATGCTCAAGAGAATCATACCTTCTTCAAGGGGTATGGCGCATAGGATTCGAAAAAGGTTTAGCCATGTTACGATTGTTGTAGACAGCACAGATAGTGTTTCTGCCCCCGTAACCAATGCGTCTGTGGAGCAGCATACAAAGAATACCAACGTAGAAGCAAAAGATCAGAACACTATAGACCAATCATTATAATGGGCCAAAAAGTTAATCCTATCGGTTTTAGAATTGGGTATATCCGTAAACCAGAATCGAATTGGTTTGCCACAAAATCCTCCTATGCTGAAAAACTCAGGGAAGATACAGCCATTCGTTCCTATATAGATGCTCGATTGATAAAAGCAGGTGTTTCTAAGATTCTTATAGAGCGCGCAGGTAAAAAAGTTACCATTACCATTCAAACAGCTCGCCCAGGGATTGTTATTGGAAAGTCGGGTACAGAGGTAGATAAGCTCAAAGAAGAGATAAAAAAGCTAACTCAAAAAGAGGTTGAAATAAATATTTTAGAAATCAAAAAACCCGATTTAGAAGCCAAGTTGGTAGGGTTGCAAATCGCCCAACAACTTAGGGCACGCATGCCTTATAAACGAGTTTTGAATCACTCAATAGCCGCTGTGATGCGTGCCGGTGCACAAGGGGTTAAAATGATGGTTTCTGGGAGATTGGATGGCGCCGAAATGGCTCGTTCCGAAGTGCGTAAGGAAGGGGTTGTCTCACTCAGTACATTGCGTGAAGATGTCGATTATGCAGTTGTAGAAGCACACACCATCTACGGTAGAATTGGAATTAAGATATGGATTGCCAGAGGAGATCTCTCTGCAAAGCGTCTCCCAAAGGCCAATGGTAGGTCCGATCGGGCGCCTAAAGCCGATAAAGTTCCTGCTCGTTCAAGAACAAGGTAATTTGTTCTATAGAATAGCTAGAAAATGCCTATGGATTTTATTTTTTGCTTTGAATAATTAAAATGTTACAGCCCAAGAGAGTACGTTATAGAAAAACACAGAAGGGAAGAATAAAAGGATTGTCCACTAGAGGAAACTCGTTGGAATTTGGTACTTTTGGATTGAAAGCACTAGAGCCTTCCTATATTACAGCCCGACAAATTGAAGCTACACGTATTGCCATCACCCGAGAGATGAAACGGCAAGGTAAGGTTTGGATTAGAATTTTTCCAGATAAACCCTTAACCAAAAAGCCAGCGGAAGTGAGGATGGGTAAGGGAAAGGGTTCTCCAGATTCCTTTGTGGCAGTAGTCAAGCCGGGTAAGGTAATCTTTGAACTAGATGGCATTCCACAAGAAGTTGCAGAACGCGCCATGCGACTTGCTGCTTATAAATTGCCCATTAAGACGACCTTTGTTGTACGTAAAGATTATGATGCAACCGTATAAAAGATTGCATCCAATCGCTCTAAACACGTTATGTATGGCTGGATAGAGCGCTTTTTGTAGGTTAGCTGTTCAACACCCATTAGAATGAAATATAAAGAAATTCAGTTGCTTTCTCTAGAAGAGCATAGCGATAAATTACAAGAAGAGATCGATTATTTGATAAAGCTGCGGTTTGCTCATGCCGTGACACCCATCGAAAATCCGATGAAGATTCGAAGCAGTAGGAGACTTATTGCAAGACTCAAAACAGCACAAGCCGGTTACAAACACAAGCAACCATCAGAAGCCTAACCATTATGCTTAGAAATACAAGAAAAGAAAAAATAGGGAGGGTAACCAGCAACAAGGCTGGTAAAACCATCATGGTTCGTGTGGACTATAAGGCTATGCATCCTGTATATGGTAAGTTTTTAAAGACAGCCACTAAGTTTATGGCGCACGACGAAGAAAATGCTTGCAATATGGGTGACCTTGTTCGCATCATGGAAACACGTCCCTTGAGCAAGAAAAAGCGATGGAGATTGGTTGAAATCATAGAAAGAGCGCAATAAGATGATACAACAAGAATCAATACTCAAAGTAGCCGATAACAGCGGAGCAAAGACCGCTCTTTGTATTCGTGTCCTCGGCGGAACACGCAAACGTTATGCCCAGGTTGGGGATAAAATTGTTGTAACCGTAAAAACAGCCAATCCTTCTAGTAGCCTTAAAAAGGGTACCATTTCCAAGGCAGTAGTGGTACGTGCCCGCAAAGAAATGCGCCGTAAAGATGGTTCATATATTCGATTCGAGGACAATGCCATTGTCTTGATTGAAAAGGACAATGAACCAAAAGGTACTGGCGTATTCGGACCAGTGGCTCGGGAAGTTCGTGATAGGAAATTTATGAAGATAGCCTCTTTGGCTGATCAAGTTTTGTAACGTATGAAGGAACCAATAAAGAAAAACCCAAAGTTACACGTTCGGACGGGAGACCGCGTAAAAATTCTAAGTGGAAAACATAGAAACGAACAAGGCGTCGTCCTCCGCGTATTTCCTCAGGCATATCGTGCCATTGTAGAGGGAATGAACATGGTTATCAAACACATAAAACCATCCGCTGGAAATCCAAAAGGAACCATCCAAAAACAAGAAGCTTCAGTGCACCTGAGCAACCTTATGGTATTAGACCCATCCACAGGTCAAGCAACCCGTATTGGACGCAAAAAGAATGCAGCTGGTAAACTTCAGAGGTACTCTAAAAAAACTGGAAATTTTATACAAAATGGTCAAGCCTAGATTACAAGAAAAATATTTCACGGAAATCGTGTCCAGCCTTCAAAAAGAGTTGGGATATAAATCTGTAATGCAAGTTCCTAGATTGGAAAAAATATGTATCAACCAAGGATTGGGAGATGGCGTTGCAAACAAAAAATTGATCGAAGTGGGCGTTGAAGAATTAACAGCCATTGCTGGGCAAAAAGCCATTCCTACACGTGCCACAAAGTCAATCTCCAACTTTAAACTAAGAGAAGGCATGCCAATTGGGGTCAAGGTCACCCTACGAGGCAAACGCATGTATGAGTTCCTCGACCGTTTGATATCAATTGCGCTGCCTAGGATTCGAAACTTCTGGGGAGTGCATATGTCTGGCTTTGACCAAAACGGAAACTACAACCTAGGTGTTCAAGAACAAATTATATTTCCTGAAATCAGCATTGACAAAGTAATGAAGATGAACGGCATGAATATAACATTTGTTACAAATGCCAAAGACAATCAAGCAGCCTTTCAGTTGTTGAAAGCGTTGGGTATGCCTTTTAATACAGAAAAAGAGTAAATTAAAGTAGGTTATGGCAAAAAAATCCGTTCAAGCAAGAGATCGAAAAAGAAGAGCTTTGGTAGAGCAATATGCACATAAAAGAGCAGAACTAAAACAAAAAGGAGACTTCCTTGCGTTGGATAAATTACCCAAAAATGCTTCTCCCGTGCGGTTGCGTAATAGATGTTGTGTAACAGGTAGGGCACGTGGGTTTCTTAGAAAGTTTGGTGTTTCTCGGATCGTATTTAGAAAGTGGGCCTTAGAAGGCAAGCTACCAGGTATTAAAAAAGCAAGTTGGTAATTCGTCCAACCCACTTTTGTATTACTGAGTCGATTGCAATGGTAAGCTATATTGGTTTAATTTTAGACACTGCCGTACAGAAAGCCGCAACACAAGCAGGTATATATGTAGCGTTTGTGTACGGAAATAACGCCAAGTTAGACCCTAAAGCTTGATTGAAACGATCTCCTGACCAACGCTTTGTTACCTAGTTCTATTTTGTTAACCTATATATAAAAAAGATGACAACAGATCCAATAGCTGATTACCTTACTAGAATCAGAAATGCCATTCTTGCCAAGCATAGCATCGTAGAAATTCCTGCGTCAAAAGTAAAAACAAAACTCTCAGAAGTCTTGTGCGAAAAAGGATATATACGCGCCTATAAGGTTGTAACCCATTCAGGAAGCGTGCAACCTTGCATTAAAATAGCACTTAAATATGATATCTTTACAAAAGCACCCGCCATTGTAAAGCTGCAACGTGTTAGCAAACCCGGTTTGCGTAAATATGCTTCGTTGGAAACCATGCCTAGTGTCATCAATGGATTGGGTATTGCCATATTGTCTACTTCAAAAGGCATCATGACAGACAAAGAAGCACGCAAAGAACGCGTTGGTGGAGAAGTACTTTGTTATGTTTACTAAAATTTAATTGGAAAATGTCAAGAATAGGAAAACTCCCCATTCGCATCCCCCAGGGCGTCTCAGTAGAAGTAATGGAAGGAAGTATTGTACAAGTAAAAGGAGCCAAAGGCGTATTGCGACAAAAAATAGATCCACAAATCGCAGTACAGGTTTCACAAGACGTAGTTACGGTAGCTCCCGTCAAGAACAATTGCAACAAAAGCAATGCCTTGCATGGCCTATATAGGGCCCTGATTCAAAACATGGTGGTTGGCGTAAGCACTGGGTTTAAACGTACGTTGGAATTGGTCGGAGTGGGTTATAAAGCTAATTTACAAGGTAAACTGTTGGAATTGAGCCTGGGATTTTCACACGACATTGTCTTGGTACTTCCAGACGAAATAACAGCCGCAACAGAAGTCCCTAAAGGAAAAAATCCATTGGTTCATTTAGAGTGTATCGATAAGCAACTGGTTGGACAAGTTGCTGCTAAAATTCGTTCCTTACGAAAAGTTGAGCCATACAAAGGAAAAGGGGTTCGGTTCTTAGATGAACAGATTCGACGTAAAGTTGGTAAGTCTACGAAAAAATAACCCGTTTCTTGCTCTTTGATAAGAGACGGCAGGCTTATTATATATTATATGGTTGATATAGAAAAGAAATGAAGATAAAAAATAAAAAAGTAAAGAGAAGACTCAAAATACGAAAAAGAATCAGGGGACAGTTGTATGGCACCTTGGAGAGACCCCGTTTCTCTGTATTTAAAAGCAACACGTCTATGTACGTACAACTTATTAACGATGCGAAAGGGGAAACCTTGGTTGCTTCCTCTCTGCGTGCCTTAAATATCAGTAACAATACAGTAATTGGAGCCGCAGAACTTGGAAAGGCCATCGCAGAGCAGGCCATCCAAAAAGGTATCACCATGGTTGTATTTGATCGTTCTGGCTATCGTTACCATGGTAAAATTAAAGCATTGGCAGAAGGTGCTCGAGAAAAAGGTCTTAAATTTTAATAAATATGATAACAAGTCAGAAAAAGCTCAAAGCAAGTGACTATAGCCTTGAAGAAAAAGTAGTAGCCATTAATCGTGTTACGAAGGTGGTTGAAGGGGGACGTAGTTTTAGCTCTTCTGCCGTTGTTGTAGTAGGAAATGGAGAGGGCATAGTGGGGTATGGATTGGGAAAAGCAAAAGAGTTAACAGATGCTATTGCAAAAGGCGTAGAGGAAGCAAAACGTAATTTGATCAAAGTACCCATTTTGCGTAGCACCATTCCACACGAAGCAATAGGTAAATATGGCGGTGGCCGCGTCTTAATCAAACCAGCCGCATCCGGTACTGGAATTATTGCAGGAGGTGGAGTCCGTATTGTACTAGAAAGCGCTGGAATTAAAAACGTGCTGTCTAAGTCCCAAGGATCTTCTAATCCACATAACGTTGTCAAAGCAACCTTTGCTGCTTTGCTCCAACTGCGTGATCCCTTGACTGTTGCAAAGCAACGCGGAATCTCTTTGGATAAAGTCTTTAATGGATAAATAGGGAATGGAAAAAATAAAAATTACACAAATTCGAAGTCTGATAAAGCGGCCAAAATGCCAAAAAAAGACCATGAAGGCGCTTCGTTTGGGGCGCATCAATAAGAGCGTATTGCTACAAGTCACCCCTCAGATAATGGGTATGGTGCATAAAATCAGTCATTTGGTTGTTATAGAAAAAAGTTAATTTGCTCATGAAATTGCATACATTGAAGCCAGCTATAGGTGCTTTAAGTCGTAAAAAACGGGTCGGTAGGGGACAGGGATCCGGGAAAGGAGGAACTGCTACCCGTGGACACAACGGTGCGCAATCCCGATCTGGTTACAAACGAAAAGCTGGTTTTGAGGGCGGACAAAATCCTTTGCAACGCCGTTTGCCCGCTTATGGTTTTAAATGCCCCAACCGCATTGCTTTTACACCTTTGAATCTTTCTGTCTTACAGGCATTGGCTGAAAAATACAATGTTACCCAAATAGACCATCATTTCTTGAGATCTCACAGGATCATTGGAAAAAATGAAAAATACAAAATTTTAGGAGGCGGAGCATTGAAGGTTGCACTGCAAACAACTGCACATCGTTGCTCTGCTGCTGCATTACAAGCCATTCAAAATATGGGTGGTTCCGTTACGTTATTGACCATATATGAATAATTTTCTGAAGGGCATTCGAGACATCTTTTATATAAAAGAACTAAGAACCCGAATCAAAAATACACTTTTGTTCCTATTGCTTTTCCGTGCAGGTGCCTGTATTGCCCTGCCCGGCATCGATATGACCAAGGTTTCGGGTAATGTAAAAGGCGTGCTAGGCTTGTTGGATAGCTTTTTGGGTGGTTCTTTCAGTAAGGCATCTGTTTTTGCCCTTGGTGTGGCGCCCTATATTTCTGCGTCCATTGTAATGCAACTTTTATCCATTGCTTGGCCAAGAGTCCAAAAAATACAACGCGAAGGAGAGATGGGTAGGCGTAAAATTGCCCAAATTTCTCGCATACTTACTGTTTTTCTAGCTGTATTCCAGTCTTTTCAATATTTGTTGGCTACTTCATCACACGAGAACGTATCGATTGATCGGACTTTCTTTATTGCTATTTCCATAGTGATCCTAACAGCAGGTACCCTATTTTGTATGTGGCTAGGAGAGCGCATTACAGATAAAGGCATTGGCAATGGAGTCACCATGTTGATTATGGTTGGCATCGTCTCTTCTTTCCCTGGGGCACTTTACCAAGAAATTGTCCACAGAGGCAGTAGAGGGCTGTTGTTGTTTGTGCTCGAATTGCTGCTCTTGTTTTTTATAGTAGGGGCTGTAGTCGCTTTTACGCAAGCTACCCGTAAAATACCCATTCAATATGCCAAACAATTGAGCGGTAGTACCATCTATGGAGGGAAACGCCAATATATACCTTTAAAACTCAATAGTGCTGGTGTAATGCCCATTATATTTGCTCAGCTTTTAATTGTTCTCATTTCATTTTTCTTAAGCGTTGGATCCAAGCGGTTTGCATGGATGGCAACCACAAGTGCCAAGCTTCAAGACATGACGAGTTGGCCATTCAATGTATTGTTTGCCTTCTTGATCGTTTTATTTACTTTTTTCTATACCGCTATTACCGTAAATCCCGTTAAAATAGCAGAAGAAATGAAAAAATCCAACAGCTTTGTTCCTGGTATTACTTCTGGTAACGCAACGGCCCGTTTTTTGGACGAAGTCTTGGATCGCATAACCTTACCAGGCGCTGTCTTTTTAGCCCTTATTGCAGTCTTACCTTCTTTTGCCTACATGGCAGGTTTAAGTTTGCCTTTCTCTAGATTTTATGGGGGAACTTCCTTATTGATTATGGTGAGCTCCATGTTAGAAACCATGCAACAGGTTGAAAGTTATTTATTGATGCGGCGTTATGAAGTTATTATTAATTCAGGAGCTAGGATTCGTTCATAGAATGTTCTAATGTATTGCTTCCGCAATAGCATATTGCATGTTTTCAAAGAGTGCCAAGGATATGTGCCAAGGATATGTGCCATATATTTAGTATATTAGTCCTTCAAGCGGTCTTCTTTGTGACGCGTATGGCTTGTGCGCATCGTGTTTTAAGTATTCCTAACTCATTTTGAGTGTAAAAATATAATTTATGCATCATATTACATTTCAATGTAATGAAATTTTTTCGATAGAAAACAAATATGGCCAAGATATCTCCAATTGAGCAGGGTGGCGTAGTACAAGAAGCTTTGCCAAATGCAGTTTTCAAAGTGGTTCTGGAAAATGGACACGTGGTGCGTGCACATATTTCTGGAAAGATGCGTAAAAATTACATTCGAATTCTCCCTGGAGACAAGGTTAGGATGGAACTTACGCCCTATGATTTAACGCAAGCAAGGATTGTTCACCGGTATAAAACGAACGAATAGTTAAGTTAAAATATGAAAGTGAAAGCATCTGTTAGAAAGAGAAGTGCAGATTGTAAAATTGTACGCCGAAAAGGTGTCCTATTTATAATCAATAAAAAGAATCCTAAATTTAAACAAAGACAAGGATAGTATGGCTAGGGTATTAGGTGTAGACATTCCGGATAACAAAAGAGGTGAAATAGCCCTTACACATATCTATGGAATTGGTAGAAGTTCTGCAAATAAAATTTTTGAGACCGCTAAAATTGATAAAAATAGGCGTGTTGCGACCTGGACCGATGAGGAGCTCAAGATCATACGAGCCGCTATTAGCGGGGTTTATAAAATAGAAGGTGATTTAAAGTCTGAAATACGTTTGAATATCAAACGATTGGTGGAGATTGGCTGTTACCGAGGCAAAAGACACCAATTGGGTCTTCCCGTTCGTGGACAAAGAACTCGAACCAATGCAAGGACACGCAAAGGAAAACCGAAAACAGTTGCCAACAAAAAGAAGGCTACTAAATAGCAATACATAGCAAAAGGTTGTAGAAAATTCATTCTGATTGCGTATGCATGAATGCATAACAGGAATTGGAAGCTGTTGCGTTGTATTTGTTCAGGTTGTACCCATTTTAGCACTTAGAAAGCCGCAGCATGCGTAAGTATATGCAGCGTTTGTGTACGGAAAGAACAGAAAGGTAGGCTATGGATGGAATCATAAGGTAGCTATAGTAAAAGATTAGCATGAAAAGCACGGGAAAAAATAAAGTTAAAAAAAGAATTGTCAAAGTTTCAAAAGATGGGCAAGCCCATATTCAGGCAACTTTCAATAATGTAATTATTTCCATTACCAATGAACTAGGGCAAGTGATTGCTTGGTCATCTGCTGGTAAGATGGGGTTTAAAGGATCTAAAAAAAATACACCTTATGCAGCTCAGGTGGCTTCTACAGATTGTGCCAAAGCAGCATACGAATTAGGTCTTAGAAAAGTAGACGTATTTGTAAAAGGAGCAGGTATCGGTCGAGAATCCGCCATCCGTGCCATGCAAGAAAATGGCGTAGAAGTAGCTTCTATTAAAGATGTGACGCCACTTCCTCACAATGGATGCAGGCCTCCTAAGCGTAGGCGTCCCTAATACGCAACCATGATGCTTCCAAGAAGAAAGTAAGTATATAATTAGTAAAGTCAGTAAGCAGAATACAATATGGCAAGGTATCGTGGCCCTAGAGCTAAAGTTGCAAGACGGTATAATGAGCCCATATTTGGCACATCCGTTAGTAAAGTATTGCAGAAAAAGAACTATCCTCCCGGTCAACATGGTAGAGGACGTAAAAGACGCTCTCAATTTTCTCTTCAGTTGATTGAAAAGCAAAAAGCAAAATATACCTATGGATTGCTTGAACGTCAGTTTTATAACCTTTTTGTAAAAGCAGCGAAAAGCAAGGGAATCACCGGTGAAACAATGTTTCAGCGCCTAGAAGCACGCTTAGACAATACCGTTTACAGACTTGGCCTTGCTTCTACGCGACGAGAAGCAAGACAATTAACAGGGCATAGACACATTACAGTCAACGGTCGGGTAGTCAACATCCCTTCGTACACCTTAAAACCAGGAGATTGTATTGGTGTAACAGAGAAGGCAAAAAAATTGGCGCTCCTGGTTGCGAATGTTCAAAAAAATCCTTCTAATAAATACAACTGGTTGGAATGGGATGCTACGTTAATGACAGGAAGGTTTCTTGCTTTTCCGCAACGTTCCGAAATACCAGAAAAGATTAATGAACGAAGCATTGTGGAGCTATATTCTAAATAATGGCACCAATTATCTTGTAAGTAAATTTGTAAATAAGTAAGATACGTATGTCGTCATTAGCATTTCAAATGCCTGAAAAGGTCTTTGTAGAATCCGTCAATCCCTTTCATGGTATATTTAGTTTTCGTCCACTAGAAAAGGGATATGGTGCTACGATCGGCAACTCGCTTAGGCGCGTGTTACTCTCTTCTTTAGAGGGGTGTGCCATTACTGCGATCAAAGTTTCCGGTGTGCGTCATGAATTTTCTACCATTGAGGGAGTACGTGAAGATTTAGTAGAAATTATTTTGAATCTGAAACAAGTTCGATTCAAGAAAATTGCAGAAGGTGGAGATGGTACGATTTCACTTAGGCTCAATAAATCAAAATTCTATGCAGGAGACATCGCTAAAGCCACCGCTTTCTTTGAAGTCTTAAACCCAGAGCTGTTGATCTGTAGGTTGGATGAGTCGGCTAGCTTTGACATAGAGTTGCACATAGCCAAGCACAGAGGCTACCTTTCTGCCGAGGAAAACAAAACCAAAGACGCCCCATTAGATCTTATTTTTATCGATTCCATTTTCTCCCCAATCGTAAAAGTAGAGTTTCGTGTCGAGGATATGCGTGTAGGGCAACGAACCGATTACGAACAATTGACGGTAGAAGTTCAAACTGACGGATCCATGAGTCCGGAAGAAAGTCTCCATCAAGCTGCTGAGCTATTGATCCAGCATCTTAATTTGCTGTGTGGACAAAAAGTAGAGATTAAGCTACCCCAAGGGCAAAAAGAGGAGTTGTTGGATGAAGAGACATTGGCCGTGCGCAAAAGCCTGGCTACACACGTAGGTGAATTGAATTGTTCTTCTCGTGTGTTGAATTGCTTGAAATCTGCAGGCATTGAAACTTTGTTGGATTTGGTAAGTGTGAAAGAATTCGATTCCATGAAGTTTAGAAATTTTGGTAAAAAATCACGCGATGAAATCGATCAGTTGCTGGCAGAGAAAAATTTAAAAATTGGCATGGATCTTTCTAAATACAATTTAGACCTATAAGGGCTTTGTTACCCATACCTATATTGGGTACAATATAGGTATATGCAAGTACACCTGCTCTACTTCCTTGTTGTACACTTGCTGCTAAGCCAATAATAGCATGGATGGCAACAATAGAGCGGTTGACTGCTGTTCATGTATTGATGGGCATCTATTTTTTTGCATACAATTCTTATTTATAGAAACAAATGAGGCATAGAAAATCATTTAACCACCTAAGCAGGCCTACAGGCCATAGAAAGGCATTGCTGATGAATTTGGCCAAGTCGTTGATCATCCACAAACGTGTGATCACTACTTTAGCCAAAGCAAAAGCGTTGCGAACCTTTGTAGAGCCTATTCTGACGAAAGCCAAGAACGATACTACCCATTCTAGAAGGATGGTTTTCTCTGAATTTCAAGATAAGGTTCCAGTTAAAGAACTGTTTAACCAGATTGCTGAAAAAATTGGGCAGCGTCCAGGTGGGTATACCCGCATCATCAAGCTGGGCAATCGTTCTGGAGACAATGCAGAACAGTGCCTGATTGAATTGGTCGATTATAACGAACTTTATACCAAAGAAGCAAAAGTAATCAAAAAGGTCAGACGTAGAAAAAAGAAACCTACTGCCGCTGTTGCTGAATCAGTTGCATCTGAAACACCTAGCATGGAGTCTGTTGCCGTTGAAGAACCAACTCAGTCGTAAGCATTACGCACAATTCCGTTCCTGTCTGATTGAAGTCATGCGAATAATGCTCTAATGCATATTAAAATGGCTTCAGTCAGTGGATGCTTCCTAGATAGTTTCCTCATACAATACAACACCAAAGCCCTATGCATCGAGTATGTACAGCAGCTAAAAAAGAATCAGTTTTTTGCACATACCCAATTGTAATACCTAATCCACCGTATAGGAATCTCTTTTGAATGCATCTTCAATAGTTATAATCTTTATAATATGAGGCCAAGCTAATTGTTGTGACAGCGTCACACAAATCTCTTGTGCGTGGTTGCAAACCCATGAACAATTTTTTTAGATTTGTTAAAGGTAGGTGATATACCGTACGCGGAGGAAGCACTTGATTGTCTCTTACAAGGTACAGATTCCCTCCCATTTGGTTAAGCCGTTAGAAATCCCTAAATTCATAACGGATGCACTCGTGCGCACGTCAAGCGAGCTTATCGCGTAAAATTTTTTTATGTATAAACAAATTGGGGTTGACTGGAATTGACGGGAAGATTAAATCCAATGTAAGCATGCGAGGTGTTGTAAGTATTACCTCTATACCAAAACTTACACGATGAATAACTGGCAATATAGCTGTTATCAACGCTCGCCGTCGCATTTTCGCTATTTCTGAAGAAGAAGAAGGCGAAGGAGCATTGCGCATGGCTGCTTAATCGATAGATTAAGGGGCGTTTGTCCTTCTGACCTTTGTTCTATGGGGTTGGGATAAGGGCATCGGTACATAGAACTGGTGCGACCGGCTGCACGAAGGAAGCATAAGAATAGCAGTGCATACGAATAACATGAGGTGGGCTGCTGACCTTGGTTATTCCGACAACCAACAGCTGCTAAGCATGTAGAAAGCGTTGCGGTTTTCTTGTTCGGACGAGGGTTCGATTCCCTCCAACTCCACATAATATGAATCGTACGTGTTTAGAGCCTTTTTATCAGGCAATCCAAACAGAACAATACGTTCTGGTTGGTGCATTTAAAAAACCTATTGGGAACCAAGGAGCAATTGTAGCCCATTTCTCTCCCCTGCTTCAAGAAGAAGCGTTGGCAACCCTACCCGCATTGTTTGTAGAAAGAATGCAGGTAAAAGTTCCTTATCGCGTCAAGGAGTTGGCACTTACAAATGCCAAAACAGTTGTTGCATTGGCTGGTGTCCAAACGAAAACAGAAGCGTACCAACTGAGCAGTTTGCCTATCTTCTTGCCTACCTCGCTAAGCACCACCTTTTTCCCACCAAGACCGTATGGGGCTTTAATCGGTTTTTTAGTAGAAGATGTCCAATTGGGGACCTTGGGTAACATACAAGAAATACAGTCCATACGTGATCAATATTTGTTTGAAGTAGCCTTTCAGGGAAAAGTACTGTTGATTCCTTGTGGCGCACCCTTTGTCTTACAAACAGATGTAAAACGGAAAACAGTTGTGGTGGCACTACCAGAGGGGTATCTAGAAGCCATGCTTGCATAAAAACTGGACACCCGATCGGAATAGGAAGATGTGGGGTCTCTTTCCTACGACAGTGGCCTTTTTTAGCAGGAACGGTTTGCAATATGGATCAGCAATGAGCAACAAACAAATTGTTAAAGCAAGGAGAGTTTTGGAAGCAGATGGGAAAATTCTTCTCTGTAAATGTACCAAAGGTCAATGACGGATAAAGAAAAACATATTCATTGCTCATTTTATGAAAAAGCTGCTATTCAAAATAGAGCATATAAAAATAGGGGATTGCTAGTAATTAGTAGATATCTTCTTATATTAGACCTGTTGCGTAAGTCTGATGCGTAGCAAATGATTCAGGAAGGGGATTGCTAATCAAAAAATAGATTTTCTAAAAGTAAAAAGTGCTAAAGTAATTTCAACCATGCGTTTAGACTTAGAATAACCCTTGGTTTTTCGTCTAAAACGGCATAAATAGTGACGAAAAGTAGCATTCATACTTTCAATAGAGCTGTTGCGTAAGTCTTAAAAAATAGTCGATGTTAAAATTGGGGGTTTCCAGATATCACTTGATCTAAGATCTCCTGTTAGAAGTCCTTATATGAAGCCATATTTTCAGGTATTTTCTAAACTTTCCATAAACCT
>DATGWI010000036.1:0-5474 GCA_035299565.1 Amoebophilaceae bacterium
GTCATTTTACTCATAAATACATAGTTTTATGGAAAGTTTAGAAAATACCTGAAAATATGGCTTCATATAAGGACTTCTAACAGGAGATCTTAGATCAAGTGATATCTGGAAACCCCCAATTTTAACATCGACTATTTTTTAAGACTTACGCAACAGCTCTATTAATGGAACGTATCTTATGCTCTATTTGGATACGTTGGCTGGCTACTTGTCGATTATGGGCTTTTTGTGCCTGAGTCAACGGCTTTCCTTTACAGGTTGTATAGGGAATCTCAGCCGCTGCATGACGATGCTGTATGCCTTGATAACCAGAATCTGCTAACAAAGGAACGCCTGGAGGAGGGAATGGCTCTTCTTTAAAGATGGCAAAATCATGCTTACTGCCTGGATAGCTTTTAGATAGAGATACAATGGTGCCCTGGCTATCAATACGGAGTTCTGTTTTAAGGGTGTGTTGCTTCTTTTTACCAGAATAATACGCCTTTTGGCCTTTCTTAGGACGTTCGATGGATTGTTCCGTTACATCGATTAATAAGTGCGCTACTTCTTCTTTAGAAAGTACACGACGCTTGGGAAGCGGTAAGAGGCGGGCTAAAAGTGGTTCTAATTCCCGAAGGATACGGCATACATTGGCCTTATCTAAATCAAACAGATAGCCTAGAAATGCTTGAGTAATGTAACTTCTGTAGTAGATCAGAAGTAATATGATCATACTTCCTAAATCGTGTTTATAGGGCCTACCGAACCTTCGATAGCTAAGTCGAAGCTGTTTTTCCCAACTTGGGGTCAGTTGCTCGACCAGGCTATGCAATTGGTTCATTTCTATACCGAGCAAACGGCGTACGCTATGCGGATATTTGGATAACTTTTTATATGCTAGTGCCATAGGGCGGTGTTATTTAGACAGTTTATGCTCCCCCTATTTTAGCCATTTTAATGCAAAATTCCGAAAAGTACCTACTTACGCAACACGTCTATTAAAGGAGCTTCAGTAGCGGAAATCAGTAACATACTATACTAAAGTGAAATGAAGATGCGGGATAGCACCACTACAACCCGGACTTTCTTTCTCCGTACTTTTGTTTGGATACACAAAAATAGAAAAATCAAGCGCTGATGGAAAAAAGGATTTGAAAAGCATTTGAATACCTTCATGCAGCAGATTTGCATTCCGAGGGAATCGACTCGAATGCATCGGACGATCAAACTATAAAAAAATCTTATTTTCAAGTTTATACACGGCGTATAAAGCTCGGGGGCTTGATTTCACATACGCTGCGCCTGGAAGAAACCAAGGGAAGGATCTTCATGGAACCGATATGCTAGGCACATATAAGGGATAACCATTTAATTAAAGTTACCTTGCTTTTTAGTATATTTAATGAATATTCTAATTATGCTCGTGTTTTAGAGACTATTTTTTGCAAGGAATACCATATAACTCGAGAGCAATTTTCTGAGTTTATAAAAAAGCTGTTGGGTATGTCTTGCTAAAAAAACGTAACATTAGGACCTGCATACTTGGCTATTGCTTCGTCATAACACAGAACGCACTAAGCAGATCGCTGATCATAATAGTTATTTATCTTATGCCGCAAATACAATTTAGAACAGCATTGCGCGAAGCAATGACAGAAGAAATGCAAAGAGACGCAACGGTCTTTTTAATGGGGGAAGAAGTAGCGGACTACAATGGGGCTTATAAAGTAAGCCAAGGAATGTTGGACCAATTTGGCCCTGAAAGGGTTTTGGATACCCCTATTTCGGAAGCAGGTTTTGCAGGACTCGGTATTGGGGCTGCCATGAATGGATTGCGCCCCATCATAGAGTTTATGACCTTTAACTTCTCGCTGGTAGCCATAGACCAAATTGTCAATGGCGCAGCCAAAATCCACTCCATGTCCGGTGGACAATACCATGTACCGATTGTATTCCGAGGAGCAACAGGCAACGCCGGTATGTTGGGTGCACAACACTCTCAAAATTTTGAGAACTGGTACGCCAATTGTCCAGGACTCAAAGTAGTGGTTCCCTCCAATCCCTATGACGCCAAAGGGTTGCTTAAGAGTTCCATCCGAGACGACGATCCGGTTTTGTTCATGGAGTCAGAATTGATGTATGGAGATCTGGGCGAAGTGCCATCTGAGCCTTACCTCCTACCCATAGGTAAGGCACAAATCGTACAGCCTGGTACCGATGCAACACTGGTTTCGTTTGGAAAAATGGTCAAAGTAGCGCACGAAGCCGTGCAAGCAATGCGGGAACAAAGCATTGCCGTAGAACTCATCGACCTACGTACCGTGCGCCCGTTGGATTTGTCCACCATCATCCAATCCGTAAAGAAAACCAACCGTTTGGTCATCCTAGAAGAAGCCTGGCCATTGGGTTCGATTGCCTCTGAAATTGCCTATCAAGTACAAAAACATGCATTTGATTACCTAGATGCTCCTATTCAAAAAGTAAATAGCCTCGATGTGCCCCTCCCCTACGCCCCTACGTTGATCGAAGCCATTCTACCCAATGTGGCCAAAACCCTAGCTGCCCTGAAAACCGTATTGTATCTACCATAACCGCCTACTTCCATGACAACAAAATACCTAGTGGGCAATTGGAAAATGAACAAAACCCTCCAGGAAGCCAAACAATTTGTGGAGCAATTGTTGCCTAAGCTGGAAACACTTTCCACCTCAGGTCCAACCATATGGATTGCTCCTTCCTTGGTGCACCTATCCACACTACAAACTGCTTTTAGGCACCATCCCTGCGTGCAGCTAGCAGCTCAAAATTGCCACCATGAATCAGCTGGGGCCCATACGGGAGAAGTGTCCGCCTCCATGCTCGCCTCTGCAGGCGTAGCCAGCGTCTTAGTAGGACATAGCGAACGACGCCGCGACCAACAGGAAACGGATGCCATGATTGCTCAGAAAGTAAAGCGGATCTTGGAAACAGGCATGCAGCCTTTGCTTTGCTGCGGCGAACGATTGGAAGACCGTACTGCAGGAACCTACCAAACAGTGCTCAAGCAACAGCTGCTGCAAGGACTTGCTACCATGTCTGCTGTAGAGGCAATAAAACTGATTGTTGCCTATGAACCAGTCTGGGCAATTGGTACAGGCCAAGTGGCCAGTTTGGAAATCATTACCGAAGCCCATACCTTTATACGGACGGTTTTGGTGGAGGCCTACGGAACAGCAGCTGCTGCTATCCCTATCCTATATGGTGGGAGTTGCACGGCACAAAATGCAGCAGCCATATTTGCGTGCCCGAACGTAGCAGGAGGATTGATAGGAGGTGCTTCTTTGGAAGTAGACCATTTCATACCACTTATTCACTTATTAAGAGACAGTGGCAGTTGAAGGTACTTGTTGCATGTAGCCATCCCTGTACGGCAAGCCGCAACATACACAGCTATATGGCAAGGTTTTTAGAGCAGAAACACCAATAAAACCAACATAAAAGGTTTTATTGCAACAACCTTATCATAGGAACAACAACATGGCACCAGCAATACGTTCCGTGCGCAAGGAACAAATGTGTAGGCTTTTGTACAAAGAACTTGGCACATTATTTTTAACCGAAGCCATTGCCTTATTGGACAATACCCTTGTCTCTGTAGCTGCAGTTTATATGGGAAAGGATTTTGGGGTGGCAAAAGTATATTTAAGTTTTTCGCTCCATGAAGAAAAAAAAGAAGCCTTAATGCAACGCATCACCTACCACAAACAGACCATTCGCCGTTTGTTGGGCAAACGGTTGGCCCATCGAGTGCGTAAAATTCCAGATCTATTGTTTTATGCCGACGATACCGTGATGCAAGGAGCACGCGTTACCGCCTTGATTGACCAGTTGAGCCAAGAAGTTTAACGTCCAAACGAACTACTCCTATGAAAACAAACCATACCCATACTGTTGAACCTTTTCGTTTCACCTGTTTAAACGGATCCACCTTTGAATTAGACGGAAGCCAAGTAGTATTGGTCGTCAATACAGCCTCTCAATGCGGTCTTGCCAAGCAACTGCCTGCTTTGCAAACCCTACACGAACGATACCATTCCCAGGGATTTACCGTACTGGGTGTATCTTCTCAAAGTTTTCGCAAGCAAGAATTTGAAGAAATATGTGCCATAGAAGCAGCCCTACAAAAAAAGGGGGGCAACATTACGTTTCCGGTTACACAGTTAGAGGCCGTGCGAGGCAGAGACATACATCCCTTCTATGCATGGGCTGCTGCACAGGTTTCATTCCTGGGCCGACCCAAATGGAATTTTCACAAATACCTCGTAGGAAGAGGAAACAATCTGATCAACTGGTTTGCATCTACTACTGATCCGTTGCATCCAAATATTCTGGAAGCAATAGAAAATGCGCTGTAAGTGTAGCAAGAACAGGCCTTGCTGCGTACATTTGTTGCAGCGCATGGCATATTTTGCCAACCAACCATTGGGGACTTTAAGCAACTGAAGCAACAGACCATTGTATTTTTTAACCATCGAATCTATGCACCCTTCTATTTGTTTGCAGGTTTTTACCTTTAACCTATTTCAAGAGAAAACCTATCTGATATTCAACCAAGCGAACGAATGCATCCTGATTGATCCGGGATGTTGTTCCGAAAACGAACAAAAACAACTGTCTGACTTCTTGAAAGATCGGAACCTCGTCCTCAAACACTTGATCAACACCCATGCGCATATAGACCACGTATTGGGCAACCACTATGTGAAGACAACGTATGGCGTTCCCTTGGCCATGCACGCAGAGAGCCTTCCGCTTTTAGAAAAAATTCCCGATTACCAATCCATGTATGGCATTGAAGGTTATCAACCTACGCAACCAGATCGGTTGCTCTCCGAGGGAGACCAAATCTCTATAGCAGGTTGTTCTTTGCGGGTACTCTATGTGCCTGGACATGCACCCGGCCATATTGCCTTGTATAGTGAAGCATTAAAGGTTTGCTTCTCAGGAGATACGTTGTTTCAAGGAAGCATTGGACGAACCGATTTATGGGGAGGAGACGGCAAGTTGCTGGTAGAAAGCATTCGAACCAAGCTGTTTTCCTTACCAGACGATGTGGTGGTCTATCCAGGCCATGGAGATGCTACCACTATTGGCGCAGAAAAGAAACAAAATCCATACGTTGGCCGAACTTCAAATAAGCCCCTTCCTAGTTAGGTGTGGGGCATTTTATGTTGGCGTACACACACTTTTTGGAGCATTCCCGTTGCTTAGCTCATAATTCCACACAACCTCCTTGCCACAGAAAGCCATAGAAAGCTTGCTAACCCTGGTCACATGGGCTTGTTGCTTGATTTGGCTATCGTATTGCTTGCTATGTGTCAAGTTTCACCAGGTTGTTCCTTTATCCTAGCTTGCTTCTTGGGAATTAAATTTAGTACTTTTTCCTGAAATTGACTAGGTGTTTCTTTAAATAAGTTAGGATTTATTTTGTACCATTTTTCTACGGCCTGGTAGGG
>DATGWI010000037.1:0-4317 GCA_035299565.1 Amoebophilaceae bacterium
CCCCTAATTGCACCAGCCTCATAAAAAACTCAGACTGTACTCCTTGACCCATGCTTGATTTTTGCTGATTTTCTCAATTTTTTGTCTCTGACAGTTTTCTCAATGTAATCCACAGCGGTTTTTTCCCTATATTGTACTACCCAAAAAGAAAAAAACGGCCTAATACAACATTCAATCTCCGCTCCGCTCAGGGGAGAGCCAGCCCGCTGGCTCTAGGGTTCGGCCAATCCAACCAGGATCAAAACCCAAGAAGGTGCACTGACGTGCGTAATGTATGTAGGTGGGTTGGTTTTGCGCTGGCCGCGTGGCAACGACACAATGACGCCATCTTTACTCTGGCGCACCGTCATTGAGTCGTTATTGCTTCGTGTTCAACCGTTGTGATCTTAATGAGAGGGGCAGTCAATTTCGTCCAATGATGAAGCATGACCACATCCTGATTCAGTCACCAGAAAGTCTCTCCAAGGAGACATTTTGTCAAAACGCCTGCAACGCATACGCTGTGCTTTTTGGCCAGCCTGCAATTGCATTGCAGTCTGGCGATTTTATGATGCCGATAGCAGGATGAAACATCCTGATTGAGGTAGCAGAAGCTCTGCTAGCACACAGATTGTCAAAACGCCCGAAATGTTCCCGCTGAGCTTTTTGTATGGCAATTACAAGATGGAACATCCTGATCGAGGTATCAGACACAGTCATAACTGATGTACTTTCAAAACAGCCAAAACGCTCTCGAAGGTTTTGTCTGGCATCAATATGCTGATGTAAATTCAAAACAGCCAAAAGGCTCCCAAAGGTTTTGTCTGGCGGCATCATGCTGACGTTATTCAAAAGAGCTAAAACGCTCCCAAAGGTTTTGTCTGGCATCACTATCCTGACGTAATTTCAAAACAGCCAAAACGCTGTGGAAGCTTGGTTCTGACATCATGATGAAGATTCAATTTCACAACAGCCAAAACGCTGCGGAAGCTTTGTTCTGGTCTCATTAGGATGACGTAAGTTCAAAAGAGCCAAAACGCTGCAGAAGCTTTGTTCTGGCATCATGATATGCAGATGTATTTTCAAAACAGCCAAAACGCTGCGGAAGCTTTGTTCTGGCATCATCATGTGGATGTAGGTTCAAAACAGCTAAAACACTCCAGAAGGTTCTGGCTAGCATCATTAAGCGGATGTATTTTTGAAACACCCAAAACACGCAAGAAGGTTGTGTCTGGCATCATCTTGCTGATGTAATCTCAGAACACTCAAAACGCTCCAGAAGGTTTTGTCTGACATCATTATGCTATATCGCAGAACAATCATTTGTCATGATGCTATACAGAGTGTTTATAATGGACCTATGCAAAATGTCCATTACATGCTCAAAGTTTTCTTGCACGCTGCATTCGCATCGTGGCATCTCGCAGCAATGCTGCGTAAGAATGGATTGGGCTGTATACAGTTTGTTCTTGAGAACGCTGCAATGCAGTCATGCCTCTGCATGACTGTGCATTGCAGCGTGTGCTGCATTTAGTGTGAAACAAGTCAAATCAATGTGATAATACTGAAAAAATGGGTTGAAACCATAGGTTCAAGTCACATTTGATGTTAGAAATGCTCGGAAATGACAGGTTTCTAGCACAAATGCAGAAAAGAAAGGCCTCAGAGATAAAGTAGTCATGCAAAGGGAAGTTGGGTGATATGCCCCTTCAGAGAGATGTGGTTAGCCTGTTATAATCATAATTCTTAGAAAGTTATTAAAAATTTAAGAAATGAGAAAAATGCTGAAGTTTGAAGCACTGTAACTAGTGAAATTTTAATGCCAGAAGGCTCCAAGCAACCCCAAATTGAAGCCTTAGATGCATTCAAGTTACCATTCAAAGGATTTTTTAAACGATTGAAGGAATCCATAGTTACAGAGGCAACAATAATCGGTATTGACGTGATTTAATGATGACTCACTTTTCATCTTTGAAAAATTGCCAGAAAATCTCTTTGAAAGCTTTTGGAAAAATAAAGGCACCCAAGTGTGTCTCTTGATGTTGTCTATGCAGTGTATGAAGCAAACAAATCCTGTGTAGACGAGTCACTAGTTATAGCCAATAAAGTATGCATAACGCAAGAGTACCAAAATGTATAAATGCTTGTAACTTGAGCCCAAATTAGATGTTTCATGTTTTGAAACATGCCTTACAACCACATGTGAGAGTTGAACATGTGAGATCCTGCATTGACCCCATTGGACCCATTGCAAAGAAGCAGTGAAGAATTTATCAAATATTGCAAAAATGTGAAAAAGGGTGAAGTTTGAAGCACTGTAATTAGTGAAATTTTGATGCCAGAAGGCTCTAGGCAGCCTCAGATTGAAGCCTCATACTCATTCAAGTCACCATTTGAAGGATTTTCTAAACGATTGAAGGAATCCGTAGTTACAGACGAAACAATGAACGTTATTGACGTAATTTAGTGATAGCTCACTCGCCCTCTTTGAAAAATTGCCAGAAAATCTCTTTGAAAGCTTTTGGCAAAATCAATGCATTGAAGTGTGTCTGTTGATGTTGTGTATGCGGTGTATGAAGGAAAAAATTTTGGTATGAACGAGTCACTAGTTACAGACAATCAAATACGCATCACGCAAGAGTTTGAAAACGTATAAACAGTCATACCTTGGGCCCAAATTGGCTGATTGAGATTTTGAAACATGCCTGACAAGTGTCTCTGTTGGGACAACATGTGGAGACCTCCTATAAGCCCATTGGAGCTACTGAAATTGAGAAATGTGGAAAAAATTGGTTTTGACGCATATGCGTGAACACGTAATAAATTCCTGACAGCCTCAGATTGCTCATCAGAGAGTGCCACTGACCTGAGAGAGGTGTTGCCACATGTTCTTGGGCATGGGATACTTGGACCCATAATTATGCTGTATTTTCACTAGGTACGGCGCAAAACGTGTTTTGACGATTATTGGGGCCGAAAAAAAGTTTTGCTGTACAGGCTTAAAGATGGGTCCTATGGGAAAAAGTATGATATTCAAAGTTGAAGATAATGTGAAATGATAGTGCAAAAGTGCTCTTAGAATGCCTCTAGCTCCAACCCGTGGAACGCTGTTTGCCATCAAATATATACGCATTGCATTTTCACTCAAAAAATTATAACTATTGAACCAGGGATGCCAGGAAGCTCTACGGGGTCTCAAACTGTTTCATTTCATGAGCGCAATGCTAGGCAAAATTGGCTTTCCAACATGGCAGCCGGTCCACTACTTATGGCGTAATCCATTAACATTGAACGTCTATGGGAAAAAATTTCAAAAATTCATATCTCGGCCCCAAATTGCGCCAGACCAAAATCGTTTGACGAGCATACTTTTCAGCGAACGGAAATTATGCGACATATTTTTTCGTATTTTTGTTCGAAAATTTTTCGGCACTGTTTTTTTCATGGTCGGCCATCTTGCGGCAGCCATAATTAGTGAACGAGACATGCAACTAAAATTCTGACATCTGCCACAGGTGCCCATTGGATTGGTCTACATGCCCTCCAAAGCACTCTCCAAACGATCGGAGCGTTCACTAATTACGCGCAATTATGTTAACATTGTCGTTCTATGGGATGAAACTTTCACAAGGCTCTACACGGCTCCTAATTGCACCAGCCTCATAAAAAACTCAGACTGTACTCCTTGAACCATGCTTGATTTTTGCTGATTTTCTCAATTTTTTGTCTCTGACAGTTTTCTCAATGTAATCCACAGCGGTTTTTCTGATATATTGTACTACCAAAATAAGAAAAAAACGGCCTAATACAACATTCAATCTCCGCTCCGCTCGGGTGGAGCCAGCTCCGCTGGCTCTGGGGTTCGGCCAATCCAACCAGGGAAAAGCCGAGAAAATGATGAGGCTTGTGTCGCTTGATGCTAGGTGGGAGCTAGCCGCATGGCAAACACTTGACAACGGTATCTTTACTCTGGCGCACCGTTGTCAAGTGGGATTCTATTCAGAGTCAATCGTCTTGATCGTCTGGGCCAGCGTGCACGCAGCCACATGCTCCGCTACGCTTCACAGGCACACAAACCATGCCTGAGTCCACACTACAAATTGCACTGCGTGAAACCATGCAATTCATCGACAGAGCAACTTGTGATGAGCTATACCTTGTATGCAACATAACAACATTAAGGGATGCTCACGATGCAGATTACAAGCTAAAGAAATTCCACCCAACCTAACCAAACCTAACCTAACCTAACCTAACCTAACCTAACCTAACCTAACGTAACCTAATTTAAACTAACCTAACCAAACCTAACATAACCTAACCCGAGCTAACCTAATC
>DATGWI010000038.1:0-47158 GCA_035299565.1 Amoebophilaceae bacterium
TTAAAATTGGGGGTCTCCAGATATCACTTGATCTAAGATCTCCTGTTAGAAGTCCTTATATGAAGCCATATTTTCAGGTATTTTCCAAATTTTCCATAAACCTATGTATTTATGAGTAAAATGACTTACGCAACAGGTCTATTAAAGCATTGGGCTTAATTATGACAGGCAGTCATGATCGTATGAAAGAGATAGAAAGCAATGAAAAATTGTTTTTAAGCTGGAAAAAGGCGAATTGGGATTTTGCTTGTAAGGAGTTTGGAGGTGCAAAGAATATTGTTCGCTTTACGATACATAGAGATGAAACTACGCCACACATCCATTGTGTAATAGTGCCTATTACTTCAGATGGCAGATTAAGTGCCAAGCATTATCGAGATGGTAAGTCAATACTACAAGGTTACCAAGATCGGTATGGAGAAGCTATGAAACCCTTTGGTTTAGAACGTGGCATTGAGAGTGCGTTAACAGGAAGAAAACATGAGGAGGTACAGGATTACTACAAACGCATGAACCGTATAGAAAGAGGTATAGAACAGTCAACCAAACATATCAATAGTTTAAATCCGCTAAATCGGGGTAAAGCAAAAGCAGCCTTAGAAGCGGTTCAAGCTACACTTAGTGGTTTAGAAGTCGAAAATAGGCGTCTTAAACAAGAGGTTGCTTATGCGCAAAATACACAACAAACGATTATAAGCAACCAAAACAAACAAGCTTTAGATAGAATTAAACGGGAAGTTAATTTAATTCAACTGGCTGCTTCTATGGGCTATGTGTTAGACAAGGAAAAAAGTTCTAAAACTTGGGCTGTAATGGATAGGGAAGGGGACAAAATTCTGATCAAAAATAGTCCCAATCAAGAAGGGCACTGGATGTATAAATCACTTTCTGATGAGCGGGAAAAAGGGACGCTTGTAGATTTTATGCTGAAACGTGGCTTTAGTTACCAACATATGCGTGGCCTTACCAGTAGCCATTTAGATGGTACGGTTTTAGAAGAACAAAAGAAGCTTTCTGTTGAGCTGAAAGATGAAAAAGGGCAAGCCTATGTAGCTCAATCTTTTCTTGCAAAGGTAGCTGAACACAACCAAGGGAATTATTTGAAAAGTAGAGGGATTCAACGGGATACGTATGCTCCTTTTCAAGGACAGGGTCTCAAGGTAGGTGATCAGGCTGTATTTGCGCTATATGAAGGGTTAGATGCGCAAGGCGAAGGAAAAATTTGTAGTACAATCTCTTATCGGTTTACTTTGGAAGGTACCGACCAGCTGGCAAGTAAAAAATACTTCCAAAAGGGACTTCCTCGTGGATTAGCGGTCTTAAAGGAGCCCCATGCGTCCGTAAGTAAAATTGTGGTCACAGAAAGTCCCATAGACGCTTTAAGCCACAAACAAATACATAAAGAACCTGCTGGTACGATGTATCTATCTACTTGTGGCTCTTTGACAGAAAAAATTAAGGAAGAATTTCGAAATGTCTTTGCTGCAACGAAGGAGTATGACCTATCGATTGTATTGGCTTTCGATAACGATAAATCTGGAAAACAGATGCAAAAAGAAATTTCTAGTATGGCTCATGGGCAACTGGCTAAAACGCAGGTATCTGTTCCTAGGCAAGGCAAAGACTGGAATCAATTGCTGCAAATTGGATTGACTGCTCAAGAAAAAGCCCAGCTTAGAAAAATGCAACAAGATCTGGCCAGTAGTGGACAGGAATATGAATTGCGGAAAAAACAAGGCAGGGGGCCCAATGTGCTCGGTATGGAAGTACCTATGGATTTTTAGGCATGGGTTTATCTTGGATAGAATTACTAAGTTACGTTTTTATGCTGAATAGCAGTAACAATATGAAGTATAAGCTTGTATACTAGAAGGCTATACTAGCCTTTTTGGGCAGTTTCTAGCTAGCATCATGCGTCAAAAAATAAAATGCTACAGTAACTTATCAATATGTTACGGTATGCTATCAAATGAATGATGGCAAAATGGAAGGGTCAATTAAATGCTAACCAAAAATGAACAGAAAAACAGGAGAATTAACCGAAACTCCTAAAACAGGAGCGGTAGCAGCAGCAGTTCTTACAGTAGAAGTTCCTGGATTAGGGCTAGAAGCAGATAACCCGACAGTCGCAGAACCGCTTTCTATTGATGTTATCCCCCATAAACGTCAGAGGCGTTCGGATAGTGACAGTAGTAGTGGAGAGGAGCAGTTGAGAAAAGATGGTGAGTTAATTGAAGCAATTATTAATAAAAAACTTTCAGCGGAACAGTGCATAGAAAAAATTAGTAAGGCGCTAAACCGGGGGGCAAATATTAATTTTAAAGATGGGAGACGTAAAAATAACACTCCATTGCATTTAGCAGTCAAAAGAGGTGTATTAGTAGTTGTTGAATTTTTACTGAAACAACAAAGCATCGATATTAATATCAAAAATAACAATTTTAAAACGCCTTTAGCATTAGCAAAAGAGCTTAACAAATCAGAAATAATTAAAACATTAGGAGGTTACAGACAATCCCCATTAGAACATGCAGCCAGTGAAAATAGACCTGGAGAAGCTGTTCCATCGGCAATCGCAAAACCGCAATCAGTGGTGGAGGAGACTGTCACTGGCCAATCCGAGCCTACCCTCTATGCCATTATTAAAAAGGGACTTAACCAAAACAAAAAAACAAATGAAATAAAAAAAGACATCGAAGACGCGCTGAGTAAAGGCGCAGATGTGAATCTTAAAGATCAGAAAACCGGCGATACCGCACTGCATTTGGTCGTAAAAGAACGGCAAGTAGGGCTGGTTTATTTTCTAGTGAATTCTGTAAAAGCCGATAAAACGCTTGAAAATACAGCCCGCAAAACACCGCTAGAGTTGGCTGAGGCTTTGAATTACCCTGATTTAGTCAGAGCGCTAAAAGGAAATAAAAAAGAGAAGTCACCCCCATCATCTTTCCCAGAAACCGCTAAGCGTAGAGAACCAGAACAGTCAGCAACTCCCTCTGTTGAGGAGAAAAACGAAGAGGATGGATGGTATGAAGTCAACAGTGGTACGACCGGCATAGAGGGGAGTCTCTATCAGATAAAGCTATTAATGCTTTTTTTATATCGTGGTATAAATCAAGGGTATTCTTTTTCCTTAGGTTCAGAATGGAAAGATGCCGGTAAATTTGATGATTTAATTTTTAAATATAAAGTGAATAACAAGTATCTACTGTTACAAGCAAAACATAAGATCGATGAAGCAAAAAAAATAAGGCGAGTTGATTTACTGATTGAAGGCAATGGAGACTTTAGTTTAGTTAAATATTTTGATTCTTATCAGACCATCAAAACAAACCCTTTATTTGAGGGTAAAATAAAAGACCTTATTTTATTTACGAACATTGACTTGGACAAGGAGATGAAAGATGAGGTGACCAAAGTCAACGAGAGTGATCCGTTGCTCCTGTTTCCCGAAGAAACTAAACCGGCGGAACGTTATAAATTTAAGGAGGATAGTTCTTTCTATAGGGCATTAATCAGTAAGTTAAAGTTTGAAAAGATAAATCAAGCGCTCGATGATTTTTTAAAGAACGAGCTTTCCAAAGCTAAACTAGATAAACCTTTCTTGGATGCACTCACCGCTAAAGTAATAGATCAAATAGCAAAAAGTAATATGGCATTACATACCGACCCCTCACTGACTAAGGAGAAGGAGGTGATAAAGAAAGATATAGATGATTTTTTAAAGAACGAGCTTCCCAAAGCTAAACTAGATAAACCTTTCTTGGATGCACTCATTGCTACGGATAGACTCACCACTAAAGTAATGGCATTACATACCGACCCCTCGTTGACTACGAAAGAGATAGATTCAAAGCTTAAAGATTTTTTAGGCCACTTTACCCTATTTGTGAATCAACCCAATCAAGAGAGGTTAAGTGAGATTATTAAAAAGGACATAGAAGCATCGGAATCACTGAGCTTATTGGACAGCGAATTTGTCGCGGACCAACTACAAAAAAAATTATTTCAATGGTTTCTACAAGAAGGGAAAAAACCGTTTTTGACCCCAAAAGCTGGGAAAACCTTTTTTAAGGAAGCCTTGGGAAAAATTAATGCCTGGATGGCCCCAGCCTTAAGTGAACATTATCGTGCCAAAGTGGAAAAGAAGTTAGGGATCCACTTTGAAAAGTCGGGAGCGTTTCAATTAAAGGATTTGCCGATTACCCATTATGTGGTTGTGCCAGAAGTGATGCCATTGCAAGCGATTAAGCTAGTCGATTTCCTTAATAAACCGGAATTAAAAGAAAAATCTCTATCGCTTCCTTTAGCAACACTCTTGCAGCCCATCCAGCAACAGCAGGTAATCGATGCTTTTAGTAGCGGGGGTTATGATGTTCTGGCTATTGTATGTAAGCCTAACGAACCAACCCCAGAAAATGATTCACTGAACCGACTGTACGAGGCATTAACAAAAACAATACGCGAGCATCCTTCTAAAAAACTGCTGCTACTTTCGGTAGCTGACGCGCCACTTGCCGGGTTATTCCAGAGAGATCAAGCAAAGATGGAACCCGTTACATTGCAAGAGCCGAACTTTGCAGCGTTAACCGAAGAGTCGCAAAACAAAATTTTACAACAGGAGGTTAATTTTCAAGAGCAACCGATTCAATTGAAAGAGCTTCTGAACACAGAGGAGCAAAAACAGATTATTCAGGGCGAATTGTTAAACAAATTAGCCCTAAGACAAACCGTTAGTGTTGGCACCGCCCCCCCTCGTTCTAGTGGTTACGATGCTGCCTTCTATATCGGTAGAACCTTTAAAAAAATCCCCAAGACTAAGTCTGAACCCAACGATCCATCGCCCAGCGATACCCAAACTGCTCCAGTGCTTCTTTCAGAAAAAGAACTGCTTGACCAACAGGAGAAAGTTATCCTGATTGCCGATAGCGCAGGAATGGGGAAAACCACGGTACTGACTAGTCTTTCGCAAAAAATTAAAGAGCAAAACCCCAGCGACTGGGTGGTGAGGATTGATTTACATGACCATACCACTGCACTCGATAAGATCGATGGCAAAACATCGCCTGTCAAGTTTCTAGCTAATGAACTGTTAAAGCTTAAAGAACAAAGTTTAGCGCAACAGCTCTTTGAAGAATTTTTTAAAGAACATAGAGTGGCCTTGTTATTGGACGGTTTTGATGAAATCAGTCCTACTTATACAGACAAAGTCACCACGCTATTAAAGCAGCTTAAAGAGAGTCCAGTCAAGCAGCTCTGGGTCACCACCCGTCCGCACTTAAAAAAGAATTTGGAAGCAGAACTCGACCAAACCGCCTATACCTTAGAACCCTTCTCAGAGGAGAATCAAATTGACTTTTTAGTCAAGTACTGGTGTCATAAAAATCAAGAAGACCTACAAGGCGCTAGCGATACCCAGCTGAAAGCGTATGCGCAACAGTTAATTAACAAGCTAGCCGCTTCAGTGAACGATAGGGAAAGAGCGTTTACCGGTATCCCGTTACAGACCCAACTACTGGCGGAAGCATTTGAAAATGAGATTGTATATACTGATCCAAAAGACCAATCCACCCTAAGTTTGCCAAACCAATTAGATTTAGTCGGATTGTACCAGCGGTTTATTGATAATAAATATCAAATTTACCAAAGCGAAAAAAATAAGGCTGATACAAGTCAACCAGGCACAAATGAGAACGCTAAAATATTGAAAGCTTCGTATGAAGAGAAGCTTCAACAATATGCTTTGCAAGTCGTATTAAGCGAAGATGATCTTAACCGACTCAATTTAAACGTCACCGCTCCTGGAGACCAACAACAAGCATTAACTCGCATCGGCCTTATGCATTTTACGGAAGGGCAGCCGCAATTTATGCACCGTACTTTTGCGGAATATTTTACCGCCCATTTTTTTGTAGAAAGACTGGAAGGTGCAACAAAGGCCACAGAGTCATCTCTGCAAGATTTTTTCCTTGGAAAGATTCTTCTACAAGATAATTACCAGGTGGTGAGAGCCTTTATCAATGGTTTCTGGAAAAAAGAGGAGCATTTTCCTCAAGAGGCTATTTTACAATCCTATGGCAACCGTTTAGATACACTCTGGCAAGAAAGGAAGTCTACAAGTAAAGATAAAACAATCCTCGATCGAGCAGCTCGAGAAGATAACATACAAATTATTGCTTTTTTACAAAAAAGTTTAAAAAAACACGCTACAACGGCAAAGGATTTTTTGCTGGCCAAAGATTACGATGGAAATACCGCCTTCCACCGGGCGGCAGCGAGTAGAAACACTGCAGTGCTCGAACAACTCTGGAAGTGGGGCCAGGAACTTAGAGAACAGCATCTCCTTACCGATGGAGAACTGAAAGATTGGCTGCTGGACAAAGATAGATTTGGAAAAACCGCCTTGCACTGGGCGGCAGAGCTTGGAAACACTGCAGTGCTCGAACAACTCTGGAAGTGGGCTAAAAAAGTCGACGCTGGTAGCGACCTTCTGCTGGCCACAGATAAATATGGACAAACCGTCTTCCACCGGGCGGCAGCGATGGGAAAAACTAAAGTGCTCGAACAACTCTGGAAGTGGGGCCAGGAACTTAGAGAACAGCATCTCCTTACCGATGGAGACCTGAAAGATTGGCTGCTGGCCAAAGATACATTTGGAAAAACCGCCTTGTACTGGGCGGCAGAGCATAGAAACACTGCAATGCTCGAACAACTCTGGAAGTGGGGCCAGGAACTTAGAGAACAGCATCTCCTTACCGATGGAGACCTGAAAGATTGGCTGCTGGCCAAAGAAGATATATTTGGAAAAACCGCCTTGCACGGGGCGGCAGTGCGTGGAAACACTGCAGTGCTCGAACAACTCTGGAAGTGGGGCCAGGAACTTAGAGAACAGCATCTCCTTACCGATGGAGCACTGAAAGATTGGCTGCTGGACAAAGATCAATATGGAAAAACCGCCTTGCACGGGGCGGCAGAGAGGGGAAACACTGAAGTGCTCGAACAACTCTGGAAGTGGGGCCAGGAAAGGATCGATGGTAAGCCTAGACTTACCCCCGAAGAACTGAAAGATTGGCTTCTGGCCAAAGATAAATCTGGAAAAACCGCCTTGCACTGGGCGGCAGAGCGTAGAAACACTGCAGTGCTCGAACAACTCTGGAAGTGGGGCCAGGAAAGGGTCGATGGTAAGCCTAGACTTACCCCCGAAGAACTGAAAGATTGGCTTCTGGCCAAAGATAAATCTGGAAAAACCGCCTTGCACTGGGCGGCAGGGGATTTTTTGACAAGAACTGCAGTGCTCGAACAACTCTGGAAGTGGGGCCAGGAACTTAGAGAACAGCATCTCCTTACCGATGGAGCACTGAAAGATTGGCTGCTGGCCAAAGATAAATCTCGAAAAACCGCCTTGCATGGGTCGGCATGGGAGTGGGGCAAAAAAGAACTTACCCCCGAAGAACTGGAAACCTACTGGCTGGATGATAAAGTACAAAAGGAAGCTACTAAAAAATTAATAGAATGGCATCAAAAAGAGGTAGCAAAAATAGAAAAAGAAGAAATTGAGACACTCGAGGCAGTTGCACGTTTATTCAGTGAAACAATAGATTCTGACTCTACCTGCTCCTCCCATCACCGTAAAAAACGGTCTCTAGGCGCTTGTGAAGCAGCGGAACATGAACGCCGAGATATCTTCCCTTATGAACCGTGGGTAGAGCCAAGCCCTTTGGCCGAGCAGTCAGCAGGCCAGGCCTACCGTCAGTTGGCACTGGCATTCACTTGGCAGCAGGGTGAAGGGGTGGCACAGGTCGAGGAGGGGCTACGCCATCTGGGAGAACTCTTAGCCGAAGGGGTAGAAAATCAGAGCACCCGCGAGCAACAGGTGCTACAGGAACAAGGGCAGCGGGCGACCGATTTTTTTGCCCACTATCCTAAGGAGCACTTGCTGGAACCATTTGATGCTGCGGTAGCCCCTAACGTTGGCCAGAGTGTGTTGCTAGAGCATGGCCAACAGTCGCTATTGCTGTTGCATACCGGAGACCGCTACCGACTCTACAGTCCCAACTTGAACTACCGGAAAACCTTTGCTACTCGGCCTGGAACCAGTTGGGAACAAGTGACCGCCTTTGCCCAAGCCTTTTTGCGCTGGAAAAGCGGCAGCGGAGCCTATAAAGCCTTTGGCCTGAAAACGCCTTTTCCGGCAGCCGCTGAGCAAGCCTTGCGTACCTCGCCGCTGTGGCAACCCGATTCCATTGCGCCAGATCGGGTATTGTTAGAACGGCAGGGCGGCCTAGTAGAAGGGCTGCCGCTTGCTGCGCTGCGTCAACTGTTTCGGGTTCAGGGAGCCATTCCAGATGCAGCTGCCCTGCAGGAGTCATTTTTTACGCAAAAAGGCCTTACCCTAGCGGTTGAAGCCTTGCATACCGTCCTGCCTGAGCTGACCCCAACACAACGGCAAGCCTTAAGCCGGGTAGTCCAACGTGATGCAATAGCGGTAGACCCCCACTGGCTCAAGGGATTGGCCTCCACCGAGCAACCTTTGGGACAAGCCTATCAGCAAAAAGTATTAGAGAGGTTGCGAACAGGCAAAGAGGTAACCCCCGAGCAGCTCTCCCAGCTTTCTTGGCAACTCTTCCGAAAGTCGTTTGACCAATACCCAGCGTTTACGCCTGAGCTGAAGCAAAAAGTGGTTGAAAATACCCAAAATCTGCAGCAACAAGCCGGAGCGCATGGCTGGGTGAAGGGCATGGCAGTACAGACCCTCTTTTTCTTGCCCGATGTGTTGCGCGCAGCAAATACTGGAAACATTTCTGGGTTGGCCACAACCACAGGCATGTTGGCCGCCGATGGCACCGTGAATAGCCTGTATGGCAAGCTGCTCGAGCGCCTAGCCCCTACTTTAAGCGAGAGCCGCTTGGGGTTGCTGCAGAAGCTGCCGATAACCAGTCCGGTATTTAAAGGGTTAACGATCTATTCGATCGTGGAGCTTACCCAACAACTGCACACCCTACCGCCTCATGCTGAGCAGCGCTCCGCGATACAACACCGTCTGGGTGAACAGTATGTGACCATCGGTATTATGGCCGCTGAACTGTTGGGTTTTGAAGCAACCCCACTCTGGCTGGGATTGATGGCCGAGCAGCTGATTTTTGAAGCACTGAATTTCCGCAAAGAGTATCATCTGGATATTCCCTTCTGGCAAGCATTCTTAATGAGCTTGGGTTTTGAGCAGCAGAAATTACAACATATTATCGATGAACGCCAGTTGGTTGAAGCCAACCTGGCTTTGGTTGAACAGCTGAACCAACAACCGATTCCCCCTTATGGTTGGGTGTTGGTGAAAATCCCCCGCTTAAGCCATGCCCATTGGCGTACGATTCCAGCAACACAAGTCCCACAAGAGATACGTAAAAGTATTGTAAAACAGTCCGAAAATCCTAATTCAACCAGAAAAAAAGCCATTCAAGAAAATAGCGGGTATCGTTTCGTGCGGGACTATCAGACCCATACAGAAGCCGTAGGGCGCGCTGCTCGAACGGTCCGTGGACCATTATTGAGCCAAGCTTGGCAACGCAAATACTTTGATACCACGGCGCAATTGGTTGCCTTTGACCTAGATCCCAGCAGCGGTGCCTATCAGGAAGACAACCTCTTTTTGAAGCAACCAGAAGCCGACACACTCAAACACTACCAACGCATCAGCACGGTCACCACCCACAAACGCCGCCATTATGTTAAAAATCCGCCCGTGCACATTCAGGGTCCCGGGCTGGGAGCGCTCTATATGAATCAGAACCAAAGCCAACCACACAATGGCCAGGGGCGTAACCTCTATTATGCCTTTGATCCCAATGAAGGGGATACCACCTTACGGGTCACCCCCGCCGGTCTCCAAGCCCTAACGACCCGCTACCAACAAGACCACCCTGCAGCGCGCAATACGAGCAACACCGCTTACCACATCACCGTGCAGCTCTTACACAAATCTTATCCCAACCAAATCAAGGTCCCGCCGACGCAACAGCCCGCTGCCTGGTTGCTGAACGACATCCAGCAGCAGCTCAACAGCCACTATTGGATAGGGACGCTACAACGTTCCTGTTCTATTTACGACAACTGCCCTAGCAATCAGCTGATTTTTACCACAGAGCCCGGACGCGGTTACCAACTGCAGAGCCAGGGGCATGAAGTCATCCAACTCCACCCCCTTGCAGCAAACCTGCCAAACCATACGCTCTGGCTAAAGGGCACCAAACACTATATGATGTTGCAGCTCAAAGGACAACAAGTCAAGCAGCTCACCCTCAATGCCCGGCAAGTAGAGTTGTTTGACCTCAGTGGCACCCAGACCGGTGGAGAGGTGCATCTGAACGAACCAGTACAGCGCTTTGCCCTAACCATTACCGGTGCTGTGACCATCCGCCACGCCAGCACCAGTGTGCTGGAAGTCAAAGGAAAAACGGCTGATGGCGAGGCCCCCATGCGTTACAGCAAACCCTCCGGTCTCCAACGGCCCGCCCATTATCAATTGGTGCTCTCCTCTTTGCAACCGCTGTTGCGTACCATAAATATAATTGACAATCAACACATTACTTGGAGTAGCCCAGGATTGACCCATCGTTGGCAAGCATCCTGGTATCGGCAGGCAGACACTTTTTTACACATCAGTGCCGCCACGCAGCCCAACTGCTTTTTGTTGCTCAGCCATGGCACCCTAACATTGACCCAGCTCGATAACGCTGGACAGCCCCACGTTACGTTGGTGGACCATGCGCAACCCGTAGCGCAATGGACGTCGACTGGGCGATTGCAGCGGGTGGTTTCAGCGACGGCGACAGGGTGGCTCAAGGATTTAACGCCAGAGGCGGCGGCCTTCGCTCAGCCATGGAACCGGGGCATGGTGTTGGAGTGGCAAACCCCAAATGGGGCCCGGCAATGGCACCGCTTTCCTAGTGCACAGGTGACGCTCAATGGCATTCATTACCAATTATATGATAACCAACTGGAGGCCATCGGCGCAGAAGACAACGTGATCCGTGGGGAGCAGTTGCTCACCACCCTGAATGGAGCTCCGCTGGCCATACGGCTGAACCAGTCGCTCGCCGAACGTCAACTGCGCTGGGAGAACGACACGCTTATCCTAAACAACCTGACACTCACTCAGCTGCCTGCCCAGACCCCCATCTACTTCAACCAGCAGGGCTTTACCTTTGCTACCCTGCAAGAGACGCTACAGCCAGCAAAACCTCAGGCACGTAGGCGGCGGGCTTTGCCTATGGAACCTAGGGAGTTGGCTAGACCGCTGAAGGCTGTCTCCAGTGCCTCGGCAGCATCCGTTGCCAGTAGCGCTGGTAAGCCTACTTCGTGGATAGGTGATCTATGGGCATGGGGTAAAAAGTTCATGGTAGGTAGCTATAGCAAGCCAATATCATTAGATCCACTAGAAGCATCAATGCCTTCAAAACCAGTTGTTTGTAATGATCTGTTGGGTGCAGGCGCACTACCTATGGGGCCAACAGCTGGCCCAACATTATTGGAAATGGGAGACCAATGGGTTAAAAACATGGACACCAATGGCCTGCTTGCCTGGGGCACCTTATTGGCGAGAAAATGGACAGGATCCCGTACAAAAGCTTTCCAAGCGCCATCCTATGATCCAGCAATAGTGGTAGCATTAAACATACGATCCCATGCATTGGTAGGTGCATTTATGGATCAGGTACAAAAGCAGGCTCAAGCTTGTGGGATAGCAAAGGCTACAGCAGCTGTTTTTGAAAGTGCTGAATGGTATACACAAGCCCTAGAGACCGTCCGTAAAAAGATGGCCTCCGGACAGGTAGATGGGATTACCGCATCCCTTTTTGAACAAGTAGTACAACAAAACGTCAGTAAAATAGCCTCTACCTCCGATCAGGTGGATCAATGGTTGGCCAACGTAAGGAGAGCGCTGCCTAAGCTTGAACAACAGTTCCTGCAACAAGAAGTGCTACTACCAAACCAATCTCAAGGAGCAGAACAGGCAAATACTATCTCAAAAGTAAACATCGGCCTTTTAAAACAAGCCATGTGCAGCATGCAACCGATAGAACAACTTGCTGGTGCCACTTTACATATGGGCAACAGCTATAATAAGAACCATACACTTGCCCAAAGTGGACTAGAACATGGCAATCAGTATACAAGGTGCGTTACTGTGTAGCACATTATTGCTAAAACCAACAGGTGTTGCAGTATGTGTGGATAGGGTAGACGGGTTGCGTAAGTCTGCAGCCTGGACACAGTGGCACAGGTAAATATTGATTCTGGCAGAAGTTCAAAAACTTATGAAAATCAAATACATGCGTCTCCTGATTCTTGAAAATAACCAACCGCATTAACGGTAAAGTTTTTGCGTGGCATCCATTGAAATTCATTTTCATCATTTTTTTGATGCACTTCAATAGCTGCTGCTGTAATGTTGCGTCTTACAGAGTCACATTTTAAGCCTATAAGCACCTTTTTATGACAAGTGCCATATGGAATGCTATACTCTTTGCTATATATCTGCTCCAGCGCGTAGGAGGTTGGTTTGTCTACTTTTAACTCAAATAGGTAGAGCGTTCTTTTATCGTCATATTGGTCCTCCATAACGATATCTGTACGACCACTGCCACTATCCCTTTCAGCACTAGCTTGGGTATCATAGGTGGTATGAAAAGCACCATTCAGAAAGGAATATAAAGCACCTTGAAAGCTCTTTTCGGTTTTATCCAAGAAACGGTAACCCGCTTTAGCCAAACAATCGCTTCGAATCACGTTAAGAAAAGCAACCCATGCTTCTTTTCTTAAAGAGGCTAGCATAGAGGTGCTACAGGCTCTTCCTGCTTCTTGTTGCTTTTGAGCTATAAAATCAGCTAATATAAGCTTTAAAGCAGATTTTACTTCTTGGTTGGGAAATTTTAAATAGTAGTCCGTTGCATTTTTATCTATGCTGCCATCCTTGGTGTATCCATCAGGATCTAGGGTAAGATAACCTGTTTGGTACATAAGCGGAAGTATGGGCATGGTATGGAGATCGCCTGAAACAGATTCGAAGGAGGATTGATTTATTATGAAATTATCTGTATCCCAGTCGATATTGAATCTATCGATATTCCTCCTCATTTGCGCAATTAAGATAGCCGGATTGCCTCTATTAAACCAATAGTTGCCAAATTTTTTCTCATCAAAAAATTTTAATATAGAATCTGGATTATAAACGCTTACCATTTTATCAGCTGTAAAGCAATAACCATTGTAATAATCCTTTAATTCTTGTTTTAACTGACTCAGTGTATATTTTTCTTCCTGTGTCTTTTTTCTATTCAGTTTTTCAAGTACTGAATGAACAATGGTCTGGTTGCTAAGAAATAGCTTTTCAATATCTTCCTCGGTATAGCCCAACATGGCCGCATAATCCTCCTGTAAGGATATATCGTTGGCCGAGTTAGCGCCCGAAGTAAGTCCAGATAAGTGAAATTTAGTGACACCCGTTATAAAGATAAATTTACAATCCTTCTGACGGCTTTTTAAAACTTTGAAAAACGAACTAAGCACAGAAAGTACCTCGTCATATTGCTCTTTTTCGCAAGAAATTAACGGACTGTCGTATTCATCGATCAAGATAATAGGGGTAGGTTCGTAACCGTCACCTAGTTTTTTTAATGCGTCAATCAACTTTCCTAGTGTACCCTCTACTGTCGGCTCACCTATAATAGGATCTATTGCACTTCTATCTATAGTATGGTTTTTAGCAAAGGTATATAATAGATCTATCAAGTTGTTTTGCAGTTTTTCTGGACTACCTTTGGCTAATTCCGAAAAGTTCAACCAAATAACGGGATATTTTTTCCACTTATAGGTTTGATCTTCATAAATAGTACACTCTTTAAACAATTCCTTATTATTTTTTGCTATTTGATCTATGGTATCTAGGAGCAGGGATTTACCAAATCTACGGGGCCTAATAAAGAAATAATATATTCCATTCGTCTTAAAAAATTTGGCGATATAAGCAGTTTTATCTGCATACAAATTTTGTGTGATCATCTCTTTGACATCAGGACTTCCAACAGGAATATAGCTATTTGGCATAACCATTGCTATCTGCTGCTCCCTGTCTACTCCATTACCTTCTGTTTTTTGAGCCATATGTTGGAATTTATAGTATTTGGGTAAAAGGTATAGTTTTATTTTGAGATAACCAAGTGTGTTCTTTCCCTTTGGAGTTTCTATTTAACATAATATATATTATATAACAAATAACAGTTTTTCAGATTAACTCTAGGTAGCTAATTTAAATCTAGCGACTCCAATTGAGTTAAAATAATTGAGTTAAAATAATTGAGGAGAAATCCCGCATCTTCATGACGCCCTTTGATTCATGCAGCAAGTAGGCGTACATGGTGCCATAGGCGTTGGCTCGCTTAGATTATTTATTGGGGATGGGGGAATGTGGGTGTAAAGGATAAAGGCAGAAACAACCTTATTCTTGCTGTTTTATCAAAAATGGATCGTCTGTTTGATAAACGTATTGCTTGTTGCGTTCCATCATCTGACGCAATCTATAGGCAGACTGGTAGAAACCTAAGTGGTAATAACTACAATACAAGGCTTGGGAAATTTCCTTGTCTTTTTTATCTTCTGCACGAGCTCTTTTTAGAAAGTACAACCCGTTTTTTAACTGCTGTTCTAACTTACAAATGCTTTGATGGATCTGCTGCTTTAAAAGTTGATCCGCTATTTTTTTCGCCAAATAGGCATACAAAGGACTGGTACAAAACATACCTCTTTCTTGTGATTCAAGACAAAATATAAACGCATTGGGTGCCATGGACGCTACATAAGGTCCATAGCGTGCCACATGCACCTGGTAAAACAAAGAGCGGTTGAGCCCCCCCCTATTTTCTTGGTTCTCTGGAGTAGGACACAGCATGGAAAAACCAATATCCAACATTAGGGGATGCATACAAACAGGCTTGACCCATACCCTTACTGCGTCAGATAATTCGGAATCAGTATTGTTCGTGTACGTAGCTTGAAGTTCCTGCAACTGCTTTAAGGTTTTAGCCACCTGTATGGCTTGACTGTACTTTAGCAAAGCAAGCTGCTTGAGTGGAGCAAAGAGTCGAGGCTGCTGGTGCGTAATGTGTTGATACTGTTTACAGGCCTCTTCCAATCGTCCTTGATGTTGTAAAACGTAGGCGTACGCATAGCGCTTCATGCAGGCATTTGGCTTGGTTTCGTTTTGGTCCTGTTTGGTACGCAGAGGACTATACGCTTGCCCATACCACTTTCCAAGCAAACGTTTCGATTGATGCACATCCAACTGCTTGCCTTGCGCAAGGCTGCTGCATACTGCTGATGGCCACTCCATCCAGGTTTCTTTTTTCCAAGGCAAAGGCCGATGCATGTCGAGATGAGCAGGAAGACCTTCAACGTCTGCTTGTAAGGAAGCTATGTATTGATCCATTGTTCCAATGGCCTGGTAGATCGAACATTTTTCTGCCAATAAGTCGGTATCAAAAGGAAATTTCAACAATCCAGCATCTAGCCAATCTATGGCAGCATCCATTGCATGTAGTTGATGAAACAGCAGGTGCGCCACAGCACGAAAAACAAAAGCAGTGGGGGATGCAGACTGAAGGTAAGCGGTATAATTTTTCCAAGCAGCTTCTGGTTGCTGCTTGGTATGATACACCATAGCTGCGTACAACAGTGGTGTTGGTTCATTCGGAAGAATGCGCTGACAAATGGAAAAATGTTCCAAGGCACGTTCAAAAGCTTCTTGTTTGTAGTAACGAATGCCTCTTTCCAAATAATAGCTCCATAACTTGGCTTGGCTCGAAAGGGCAAAACTATGGAACTGGGTAGCAGGAGGGGTTATGTGCATGGTTTTTACATAGGAAGCAAGGGCTTCTTCCAAAAAGAGGGTGGCTTCTGTAGGCTGTTCCCTAAGGAGATGATCATATACAACACCCCGGTAATACCAAGTAGCGGGATGTTTAGCCAAGGTTGCATCCTGAATGGCTTCGTCTATAGCCAACCGAGCCCGTTGCAGATTGGAAAGTGTAGGTGCTGCTAGAGAAAGGGGCACTTCTCCTTCAGGTGCATCTGGCGCTGCAGGCTGTTTTTCGCTAGAAAGTGCTTCAAGAGAGGCATCTTGTGCTACTGGATCAGAGATGGTAGCAGTTGTTGTTTCCTCTCTTTTTACTGATTTTTTAATCTCTTTGTGTGTTCCTTCTAATACATCAATAACGTGTTGGATCTTGTAAGGAATGGCCCCAATGGGCAAAGGCAGCAAACATACCATCCATATGGCAATAAACCATGTATTCCTTGGGATGCACGTGTAGCTTTTCTTTTGCGCACTGGTTGCATTGCTGCAACCAGTGCGATTGGAACAAGCTCCAATCGTGTAAGGTTTGGATGCATAAAAAATCCTTAAGAGGTATTGCATCGCTTTCATATTATGTACATCTATTGGTTGTAGTAATAGACCTGTTGCGTAAGTCATTTTACTCATAAATACATAGGTTTATGGAAGGTTTAGAAAATACCTGAAAATATGGCTTCATATAAGGACTTCTAACAGGAGATCTTTTAGATCAAGTGATATCTGGAAACCCCCAATTTTAACATCGACTATTTTTTAGGACTTACGCAACAGCTCTAATACAACTTCTTCACCTCAATGTTGTTCTTAACCCTCCTTCTCCTCATCTTCCTCCTCATCATAATCATCATCGTCATCCTCTTCTTCATCGTATAGGGTGAATGCTTCGTCTTCCATTGCATCCTCTTCTTCTTCTAACTCTTCCACCTCTATATAGTCCTTGTATTCATCATCTGGTCTTGGCATATCTGTTTTGTTTGTTGTTATGATTTGATTTGATTTGCACATTTCCTCTTCCCTGTTCATGTCCTCTTCAACGATCTGTTCTAAGATATCTATTTTAGCTACAGAAGCAATTCTGTCTTCTTGCCCCAATCGAATCAATCGAACGCCTTGCGTAGCCCTACCGATGCGAGGCAACTGAGCAACCTGCATCCGTATGGCAACGCCAGATTGGTTGATGATCATCAACTCATCCTGATCTTTTACGGCATTTATAGCTACCAGATCACCTGTTTTTTGTGTGATTTGAAGTGTTTTTACTCCCTTACCTCCTCTTTTTGTAATCCGGTAATCTTCTAAAGCAGACCGTTTCCCATATCCATTTTCCGAAACCACCAACAAATCTAAGTCAGCAGTAGGAAAACAAGCCATGCCCACCACTCTATCAGTTGCATGTGTCAAGGTTATGCCGCGTACCCCAGAGGAAACGCGACCCATAGGCCGCACATCTTGTTCATTGAAATGGATGGCTCTTCCGGACTGTAAAGCCAATACAATGTGATTGGAGCCATTGGTAAGTTGGACTTCTAGTAGGGAATCTCCTTCGCGCACCACAATGGCATGAATGCCATTGGATCTAGGGGTAGCATAGGCACGAAGCGGTGTCTTTTTGATCACACCTTGTTTGGTACACATGACAACATAGTGGTTGTCCACATAGGAAGCATCTTTTAAATCTCGGACGGGTATAATGCTCCGTACCTGATCGCCTGGTGCAATATGGATAAGATTTTGTATGGCTTTCCCTTGTGTTACTTTTTTGCTTTCGGGTATGGTATGCACTTTAAGCCAATAAATTTTTCCATATTCTGTGAATATCAACAAATACTGGTGTGCCGTAGCGATGAAAAGGTGTTCGGTAAAATCGTCCTTTTTCGTCGTGACCCCTTTGGAACCTACGCCTCCCCTGCTTTGCAAACGATAGTCTACCAAGGCTGTCCTTTTGATATAGCCTTTGTTGGAAATCAAGATCACCATTTCAGCATCTGGGATCATGTCTTCGATGGTAAATTCGTCTGAGTGGTATTCTACGGTGGTTCTCCGGGCATCTCCGTACCGTTCTTTGAGTTCGACCAGCTCATCCTTGATGAGCTGCATGCGCATGGCTTTATCGGCCAATATGGCCAACAAATGGTCTATTGTTTTTTGTACCTGTGCATGCTCTTCTATTACTTTGTTGCGTTCTAGCCCTGTAAGTCGTTGCAAACGCATCTCTAAGATGGCTTTGGCTTGTAGTTCGCTTAGGGCAAAGGTGGTCTTTAATGCTTCTTTGGCTACTTCTGGATCTTTGGCAGCACGTATCAGCGCAATAACGCGATCTAAGTGTTCCAACGCAATCAGATAACCCTCTAGGAGGTGCATTCTTTTCTTTGCTTGTTCCAGATCGAAATTCGTTTTGCGTACCAGCACTTCGTGCCTATGGTCTACAAAATGAACAATCAGCTCTTTGAGGTTTAACACCTTAGGTCTACCCCCTACCAACGCAACGTTGTTTACACTAAAGGCATATTGCAGGTAGGTTTGCTTGTACAGATTGTTGAGCACGACATGCGCCACGGTATCGCGCTTGAGATCGTAAACAATCCGCATGCCGTCTTTGTCTGATTCATCGCGAATGTCTGAAATGCCTTCTATTTTTTTTTCGTTAACGAGCTGAGCCGTTTTTTCGATCATTAAGGCTTTATTTACCTGATAAGGTATCTCAGTTACAATGATTTGTTCTTTTCCATGGGCCGTTTGTTCGATGGTGGCTTTGCCCCGCAAGAGGATCCGTCCTTTGCCGGTTTCAAAAGCCTCTCGTACCCCATTGTAGCCATAGATAATACCTCCTGTGGGAAAATCGGGGGCTATAATGTATTTCATTAATTCTGAGATGGAAATATCAGGATCGTCAATATAGGCCACAATACCTTCCAATGTTTCGACCATATTGTGAGGAGCCATATTGGTAGCCATTCCTACTGCAATTCCGGAAGAACCATTCAACAGCAAGTTGGGCAATTTGGCTGGAAGTACCAAGGGTTCTTGCAAGGACCCATCAAAATTAGACTGAAAATCAACAGTATCTTTGTTTATTTCTTTGATAATTTCGTCCGAAAGCTTCACCAGGCGCGCTTCGGTATAACGCATGGCTGCGGGGGAGTCGCCATCGACGGATCCAAAGTTACCTTGGCCTTCTACCAATGGATAACGGAGGGACCAACTTTGCGCCATACGTACCATGGCATCGTACACAGAACCATCTCCATGTGGATGGTACTTACCCAATACTTCTCCTACAATTCTTGCAGATTTTTTGTAGGCCTTGTTGTAGTGTACTCCAAGTTCGTACATACCATACAGCACACGTCGGTGTACCGGTTTTAATCCATCTCGCACGTCTGGGAGTGCTCTGGATACAATGACAGACATAGAGTAATCTATGTATGCATTGCGCATTTCATCTTCTATGTTAATGGGTATAATTCGGGTTGGCTGTGCATCCATGGGAATAAGGTTGATTTTTTAATTAGACCTGTTGCGTAAGTCATTTTACTCATAAATACATAGGTTTATGGAAAGTTTAGAAAATACCTGAAAATATGGCTTCCTATAAGGAGTTCTAACAGGAGATCTTAGATCAAGTGATATCTGGAAACCCCCAATTTTAACATCGACTATTTTTTAGGACTTACGCAACAGCTCTATTACTCCAAAATACAAAAAAAATAGAGAAGTGAATCGATTTTTTCTTTCTTACCAAGTCGAAAAATGGACTGTATGGTGTACTGTTGTCCCATTAGGCGTGTTGCGTAAGTAGGTGGTTTTCGGAATTTTGCATTAGACCTGTTGCGTAAGTCATTTTACTCATAAATACATAGGTTTATGGAAGGTTTAGAAAATACCTGAAAATATGACTTCATATAAGGACTTCTAACAGGAGATCTTAGATCAAGTGATATCTGGAAACCCCCAATTTTAACATCGACTATTTTTTAGGACTTACGCAACAGCTCTATTAAAGCACATAAAATAGGGGGAAAATAAATTTGCCAATAACGCATCCCCCTATGGCACTGATGTATAAAAAATTATCAAAATATCTGCATGTAAACATTGCTAACAGGAGATTTCAAGTCAAGTACTATCTGGATACTCCAAATTTTGGAACTTGGGATTTTCTAGGGCTTACGCAACAGCTCTAAGATACAGGAAGCCCTGTAAGCGATGCCGATGGCCGAAACAGTGCCTCGTGAGACCAATCGTTCACACGGCTTTTTTTTATACCCTTTCCTTTGATACCAAACCTACCTGGCATGCCACCATTCAACGAAGCTAAGAGTTGAATATGTCCCGTACGCGTTAACGCATCATGGATCGAAGACGTATCTGTTTTTCCTACCAAATGAGATTCTATAAGTTTGGTATCTGTTAAAAAAGAAACGTAGCCAGTACGATCCTTACCACTCTTACAACTAATGGCTACACCTGCACCAGACCTACCTTTAACTGCATCCAAACGGGCTATACACGCAACGTAATTGGCAGCAAGATCAGCATAATAATTTTTATCTACTTCCAAGTTATGCGTCACTTTGTTATTGAAATCCGAACGTTCGGAAGCCTTCTTTAAAGGATATAAACTGCTGAAGAACAACCGATCATTGGGATTCTGGATCTCCGCTAATTTTTTCTGAAAATCAATTTTATATTGTTGTCCAGCATACTCTTTCATCAATAACTGAGTCATCTCTGGATATTGAACTGCATAAGTAGTTGCTGTTTCGTTCAATAACTCTTGAACAGGTTTCTTAAGCACAGGTGTGGTAAAAGTGCCTATTAAGTTGATGGGAAAGCAGGTAAATGCAGCATCACCTACAATGCTTTGTGTTTGTTCTACAATTTGTTTTTCTCCTACGTATCCTATTGGCTTTATATCTTTTTTATGATTCAGGCAGACTACCTTTAGGGGCTCCGTAGGATCTACATGCGCACCTATTTGTTCCCAGTTCGCACGGAGGATCTGCTCACTAGTAGACTGATCATCAACAAAGGAAGCTAGTGTTCCTAGGTGCGCATAAGTTCCTAAGACGGTGGGATTTTCATTTGGATCGTATGCCAGGACCCTTTTTTGATAAGCGTTTCTGCATCCTGGAAGGTTGCGAATTTGAGTGGGGAAATAATGTGTATCGTCTAAAAACTTTTCTAGATAACGATCTACCAATTTTTGCTCAAGTTCTGGTAAACTTTGATACCATTTTTTCGATTTTCTATGTTCAAAATCAGATCTTTGCGCTTTGGTTAGCTTCAACCACTTGTTGTCTTGCAGTGCAAAATGCTTTCCTCCAGCTTTAAAATGGGTCGTAATGTTGTAATGACGGTCTTCCATACCAGCATAATTCTCTACCAATCGTATGTTTTTATTGAGTGCTTTCTGATTTATTTCAGGAAAAACCTTTTGCAAATGATGGATGGTTGCTTTGTTGATGCGCTTAACCTCACCGATCCAAAAATATTCTGGCTCTGAGCGATAATAAAGGTGATCTTCAAAACGAAACATAAATTCTTTAGCCATTTTTCCGAATCCTGAATCGCATATTCCATACAGTTCACATAGCCTACTGGCAGCACGGTACATACTCATTATTTGAACAGCATAGTCCTCGGAAGCGTACACAACGCCGTGTAATTTTGTAGCATCTCGTGTCAAGACATCTCCTTTCATAGACCAATCAATGCCCCTTTTTCGATCTGCTTCCTTTCTGAGGTTCTCAATAGCATGGACAAAATCAAATGGGGCATTGTTCTGAACATCTGTTGGTATGGATGGTATAGGTTGTGCGGCTTTAGGCTTTCCTGCTGTAGAATTTTCTTCTGATATAGATTTATAGTCCTCCTTTCGATAGGGTTTGAAATTTCCACATTGATAAGCTTTCAAAAAAAAGATTGAAAAACATAGCACCATAGTAGGTCTTTTGCAATACATAATTTTATCCATTTATAAGAAACGTGTCGTAGGGGCGTAATCTGGCACCTTGATTCCGATCCAGTATAGAAGGGCCATCGAACAAATAACAAAGGAGCCTATGAATGAAATGTAACAAAATTAGTAGAAACTTTCTACACTAAGGAGGTGGAAAGCGATGGCGTGCTTTCTATGCACTCCTTTTTTCAAAGGCGCAAGGGCAGTAGGGACCAGATGAGAACCTGCATCTTGAAATCGATTTGGTATTTTCCGAAACGGACATATGGGTTGTGTTAAGACTATGAAGCATTTATACGATGCAACAAGTAGACAAAAAACAATTACAAACTAGCAAGTCCTATATAGCCTACTGGATACCCTCTGGGTATAGAACAGCACGATCACCGGGCTCCCCTACCGGAAGAGCCATCTCCAACGGACCTCCCATACATCAAAGTGTAGAAGATTTTGGGTATAGACTTTCATGCCCATATCGCCTCTGTGACAACGATTGCGCACAAGGCTCACCCCTATAGCGCATTTCGAATAGAGATGCATTGCGCTAGATTCTGAGCAATCGCCTGAAAAGGCTCTAAAAGAACGGGCTCTGTATGCTGTTGGAGACAAAAATCGGTCAGGAGTGGTATTTGTCCTAAAAAAGGAATTCCATGGGTTGCTGCCAATTCCTTGCCTCCTTCTTTTCCAAAAATGTAATGAAGGGAACCTTCTTGTGCATGTGGCGCGTTGGGCGTACGGAAGTACGCCATGTTTTCTACCAATCCCAAAATGGGCATTTGTATGCGTTCCTTTTGAAACATCGCTATGGCTTTTACCACGTCTACAAGCGCCACCTTATGGGGTGTAGTCACAAGTACCACCCCTGTAACAGGCACCGTTTGTGCTAAGGTTAAGTGGATATCGCTTGTACCTGGTGGTAGGTCAATCAACAGATAATCCAAGGCTCCCCAATCGGTCTCCTGTACCAGTTGCCGAAAGGCAGCACTGGCCATAGGGCCTCTCCATACCAGCGCTTCGTGTGGACGTGTTAGAAAACCAATCGAGAGCAATTTGATGCCTTGCCGTTCTATAGGCACGATGTATTTTTTTTCTTCACGTTGAACAATAAGCACTTTTGCTGTTTCGCATCCCCACATAGTAGGAATAGAAGGTCCAAACAGATCGGCATCCAGTAAGCCTACCTGTACACCGTAGTGCGCTAAGGCTAGGGCAAGTTGTGTAGCAACGGTAGACTTGCCGACGCCTCCTTTTCCGGAAGCAATGGCTATGATGTTCTTGATACCAGGTAGTGTAGCACACTGGGAACGGCTTGTGGTTACTTTTGCTGCAACGGAGATGTCTATTTTCCAGGTTGAACCTACTGCAGATTGAATGGCTTTGATGCATGCCTGTTTGAGCATCTCTTGCAAGGGACAAGCAGGGGTAGTTAGTACAAGTGTACAGGTGATGGTATCTGGACCAACAACCAAGTCCTTGATCATTTCTAGTGAAACCAAGTCCTGCTTGAGGTCTGGATCTTGTACCTGGCTTAAGGCTTGTATAATTTTTTGTTCTAAGTCATTCATGAGATAGCTGAATTTCAGATAGTTTTTTTGATCAATCAAAGAAAGACCAATGAATGCCAAGATCTGCTGCCTTTTTCTGCCCAGGATAAAATGGGGTGGCAAAATAGGCTTTTGGAGAACCAAGGTCTTGGTTGATGTAGCTGTATTTTACAAAAAACTTCACATTATTGATTCTACAGTTTAAAAACAAGTCAAAAATAGGCTGACCTTGCGCGGCAAACTCATTTTGTCGATAAAATTGCTGCGACACAATGTCGTAACCATCGGCATAGTACAACGCTTTAAAATGAACATTCATGCCGGTTTCTATCTCCATTTTTTTTCCATAAGGTTGGTGTGCATAGTAGTATCTTCCTGTATAAAGATAAGGCGGCATGTATCCTTTAAAAATTTTGTATGGACCTCGACTCAAGTCTTTTAACCAGGTAAAAGTATGATCGATATGAAAAAAACGGAAGAAGCAAAAATCCAAACTGCCTCCATAGGAGCATAGGTAGACTGGAAAAGGCGCCTGCATGGGTTCCGCCATGCAATGATCTGCTAGGCTGGTGCTATGTGCACTTGCCTTTGCTGCTTCCCCCGGTTGGGTTGCTTTTTGGTAATAGATGTGGTTCTTAATCCTTTGCAAAGTTACTGCCGGTTGCAGGCATACGTAGGGAAAACGGAATGCTCCGGTTGCAGCAAGTTGCTGTACAGCAGGTAGTGCAAACTGCTTGCTCCAGGAACGATACGTACTATACCCATGCGCGACCAAATAGGGTGGCTTGCATACAAGGCTATTGTAGGCCAAGGTGAGGTAATTGTTTTGATAGGTGATGCAAGCCGTATGGAGGCGTTTGGTAGGTTCAGAAAGTAGGTATTCTCCTTCTAAACAGAGATGGTGTGCGTCTGTTTCAGTTGGCTGCAACCGAGTGCGTATGCCAACGTAGTGCTCGTTTTTGTCGCCTGTTTGGAGGATATTTCTGGGTATTGGTTTTCTGTTGATCAGACGGAAAGCTATAGGATCTCTTGTAACCGCTGCATTGGGCTTTGAAAAATCCAAATCTAGATCGTTGTGTTCCAGCCTATAATACAATCCATAACACAAATTAAATGGTTCTAGATCCCCTTTTACGCCCATTTCATTCCCAATGGATTGCGTGGAAATCTTACTTTTCTCTTGGTACTTTTGAGCGGCATCTTGTTCTGTACTGCCATCCGATGTATCCGGTGGGTATGGTGTTATAAACCGCATCAGCCCATTGCTTTGTTGCTTTATGGTAAATGCATTTTTCCTTCTCGTATACCTCATTTCGTGGTACATCTGAAACAGAGAGGTCCATTCATATTGGTGGTACAGGGACAGCAGATGTCTCACCTCTTTGTTCCGAACCCCTTCTTTTTTCGTAAGCTTATTTTCCATGTACGGTTCGTCCAACAAGGCTTGGGCAGAACGATATCGGGCGCTAGGCTCCTTTTCACCAAACTTGAAGCTGGTGTTGTGTTTGGCCGATCGTATGCCCCCTGTTTCATGGGTTGCGTACCGCATGGTAGAAAAGCTCGTGAACAGATGGTAGCATTCATCAGCCGTTTTAAAGTGGGTAAACAGGTCAAAGTGAGGAACAGCGCTTACAATCTTCACATCTTTTTCATGCGTCCATTCTTTTTCGGTCATCGCACTGCGTACATGCACACCCGCATGCCAGTTTTCCAGCAACCGTTGCGTATAGCATCCGTTAAACATAAAAGTGCCCAGGTTGGCCAAGACGATGTTAAAATGGGCATATGCTTTGTTGGTGACGTAATAAAGAATGTCTTGTGGATCTTGAAAATATACATCGTAAGCAGTCAATCCATACGTCATGCCGATGCGTTTGGGTAGTGTATAAAAAATAGGTTGCGCAGCTGTACCATGATTGCCTAAATTTTGAAAATTATATGCATGGTGCTCGGCAGTAGTGAAGCGGTCCAACTTGGTCACAGATCGGTCGAGGCGATGGTATTCCCGAAAATTGCGTTTTACCTCCTTAGGGGTTATAAAAAAAGTCGTATCTGACTCAACCTTTTCATCTACTTCTTTTTCAAATAAATCTTCTAATTTCTCACCATAGATTGCACAAGGCAATCCGAACATCCCACACACTACCATCCACCTCCAAAATAGAGAAATAGTTGCCATATACAAATTTTGGAAAATTGATACAGACGTTAAAACGATTGCACACGTAGACCCGCGTCAGTAGACCTGTTGCGTAAGTCCTAAAAAATAGTCGATGTTAAAATTGGGGTTTCCCAGATATCACTTGATCTAAGATCTCCTGTTAGAAGTCCTTATATGAAGCCATATTTTCAGGTATTTTCCAAATTTTCCATAAACTATGTATTTATGAGTAAAATGACTTACGCAACAGGTCTAGTATATAAATAATAAAAGTTAAAAGTACGTAAAAATTTCCCTTAAAAATAGGTTTTGTGTTTTACATGGCGCACACATCCATGAGTTTTTCCTCAAAAGCCAATTGATCTGTTTTGCTGAATTCCACTGTAATGGGGATGTAAAACATCGGAAACTTTGTTAAAAGCGTTTGCCAATGGTTGTACTGAAATCGAACGCTGTCTTTTTCAGTAGTAACCATTGCCTTGGCTGTACTGTTTAAAGACTGAAAAACACGTACAATCTGCACAATATCTTTATAGCGAAACCAGTGATGATCTGGAAAGGCAAGGTGGATAACGGAATGTCCCTTGTCCATTAAATGGTCTCGCAAGGGCCATGGTTGCGCAATGCCCGTAACCAGCAATAAGGAATGGGGCAATTGGCCCTCTGTTTTGCTCCAAACGCATATGGGATTTTTATACAGAATGTGTGTAAAGAAAATAGAAGACCGCTCTAGGTTCGGATGGTATTTTTGTATGCCCTTGAAGAAGCTTTCTTTCACACCATCAGCCACATCTTTTGGGCTCTTGGTCACCAGGATTATATCGGCTCTAGCAGCCCCTTTGCGCGGTTCTCGTAAGTTTCCCAATGGCAGTACGTCGTCTTTGAAAAAAGGGGCATGGAACGTAGTCAATAAAATATTTAAGGTAGGTTTAATGCGTCGATGTTGAAAAGCATCATCCAATAGCACAACCGTTGTACCTGGCCTATGGAGCATGATTTGGTGGATGCCTTGGACCCTATTGTTGCAAACCGCTGTGGTTGCATTGGGATTGTTCTTGAACCGCTGAAAACACAAATAAGCCTCATCTCCAGATGTAAAAGGAGAATCTTGGCTGTCTATGCATTGAAATCCTACAGAGATTCGTTTGTATCCTCTACTAAGCAATGCGATGACTTGTATTTGTGCAAGAAAATCTGCTATATACAATATCAAAGGGGTCTTACCCGTTCCCCCTAGAGACAAGTTGCCTACGCCAATCAAAACTGGATGTACATAAGAAGTAACTGCTTTGATGTTGGTATCGTAAAAGTAATTGCGTACATTGCTTATGGCACTGTACCATTTGCTAGGTATTTGTAGCCATGGTCGAAACATGATTTTGATGGTTAAATTCAACTTTGGTTTTTAATTACGCGTTAACCTGTGTTCGGAATTAAAAAAAGATATACTACAATGAAATGAAGATGCGGGATTGAGTCCCTACAAAACGACCCTTTTTCCTTTGTACTTTTGTTTGGATACGCAAAAATAGAAAAATCAAGCGTTGATAGAAAAAAGAAGATAGAAAGCGATCGCACGTTTTCTACGCACTCCTTTTTTCAAAGGCGCAAGGGCAGTACGGCGTAGATGGGCTATAACTTGAATCGGATATAATACTTTGGTTTTCATATTCATAAACTATATAATATATGGTTGCTATGCGTAATAATGACATAAATTTTTCGGTTAAAAAAATATTTAATATTTATTATCAGTAAATTAGATGCATTTTTATACCGCATACCAACACATGTGTATGTGTTAAAACTTACTTCAACCCCAGAACAATAGCACCCTTTCAGCACTGATTTTGGTTGGCTATTTTGTTGTTATACCTTGGCTGGATCAACTAGCATTTTATGCTGATCGGGTTCTTATAAATTTTTATGTCCTCTGGTAAACGCACAGGGCCATATGGCATGCCTGAATACTCCGTTTACCTAAAGTAGGGTTTTTTATCCTTAAATTTGTACCCAACGTATAGTCTCCATACTGTAATTGGTTCTATGCCATATCTACTTCAAGTTGTCGGTTCCCTTTCTAGTGCGTACTGCAAACCGCGCCTTTGAAAAAAGGAGTGCGTAGAAAACGTGCGATCGCTTTCCACCTTCTTTTTTCTATCAGCGCTTGATTTTTCTATTTTTGTGTATCCAAACAAAAGTACAAAGAAGGTAGTACCGCGTTGTAGGGGCGTAATCTGGCAACTTGATTCCGATCGAGTATTTTAGTACACACCAAAAGATAAAAGCTTATGAGAACAGAAAAAGCAGGATCTACTGCTTCCGGTGTTTTTGTAGCCGATGTGGTAAATTTCTTGGAAGAAACTGTTTCATTACCCCTTCAAAATCCTATCGGAGGAGTTGGTTTCGTAGTAGGGAATCAGTCAAGTATCGTAACGGGTATTTTGGTTTGTTTTAACATAACAGAAGAAGTACTCGAAGAAGCAGTAGAAAAAAAATGCAATTTGATTGTTGCAAGTTATCCAATGCGCTTCCGCCCATTAGACCAACTTATTCCAACAAGCTATGAAGGTAGGTGTATGATCAAAGCCATACAAAATGACCTCTCGATCTACATTTTAAATGGCAATTTGGACCATCTAGGTTTTGGACCTAGTCATAGGATTGCTGATTTAATTGGTTTAAAGGGACCAACCCCTATTGTTTTTTACAAAACGGCCTGCTATAGATTAACCGTATTTGCTCCATCTCATATAGAAAAAGAGTTGGTAACAGCTTTGCATCAGGTGGGCTCTGCATCTTCCTCTGGAGCTCAAGTAGTACACTTGAACAGTATTGCTTCTAGTACATATTATCACAATATACCTCATTATCATTCGCACATTGCATCCAATGCTTCGTTAGCAACATTGGAAGAAATGGTAGTGACCTGTATGGTTCCTACGCATTTGAAAGAAAAAGTAATACAGACATTGTTGCGTGTACATCCCTATGAAAAAGTTCACTATTACTTAGATCCACTAGAAATCAAAGAAAAAAATAAAGGAAGCGGTGTAATGGGTGATTTGCCTATACCTTTGCCGGCAAAATATTTTTTAAAATATGTAAAAACAAAGTTAAATTTGCTACACTTTCAACATACCTGTGCATTGTCTCGACCGATCAAAACGGTGGCTATTTATGCTGGAATCGGCCATAGGTTGTTACAAGAAGTATTAGATGCAAAAATAGATGCTTTTATTACTACTGGAGTTCATTATCAAGATTATTTAGAATCCAGTGGAAGAATGTTGTTACTGGATATTGGCTATCATGCAACCCAACTGGGTCTAAAAAAAATAATTGTTGCAATATTATCAAAAGAATTTAATAATATTGTTGTACTACGCTGTAAAACTACTACCAATCCTATTCATTACATTAACGACTAATCCATGGATAAAACAATTTCACACAAGTTAACGAAGCTCTCCGAGCTACAAAATATTGATCTACATCTTGATGGTATTTTAAAACTTAGGGGAACCCTCCCAGATGAGGTAAATCTCCTACGTATAGATATCCAAAATCGATCGTTACAGATACAAGAACAAGAAGCTTTAACGGCTCGTTTGCAGGAAGAAATTGTTGAAAAAAAAGAATTTGTCAAACAAACAGAAAACAAAGTCCAAAAATATGAGGCCCAGCAAATGGAGGTTCGCAACAATCGGGAATACGATGCAATCACCAAGGAACTAGAGTTGCATAAATTAGACATTCAGCTTGCAAATAAATTTTTGCGCACGGCGTATCAAAAAATAGAACAGGAAAAAAACGCGATAGAAGAACTTAAAAGGCTTACCAGTACACAACAAGGAGACCTAGCGGTAAAACAAAAAGAATTGGATGCCATCTTTAAAGCGACCGAACAAGAAGAAGAGGCGTTGCATCAAACCAGAACTGCTATTCTAAATGACCTAGATGAGCCCCTTTACCTCGCGTACGAACGCATTAGAAAGAACGCAGTTAATAATTTGGCAGTTGTTTCCATCAAAAAGGGGGCTTGTGGTGGATGTTGTATTGTGATCCCTCCACATCAAAAACTAGGGGTCTATGAACGCAACAAAATAGTACTTTGCGAGCATTGTGGTAGGATGTTGATAGTACCTGAACATGCTATGGATACATTGAATGTATTGACTTTTGCAAATTAAATTGTTTAAGACCTGGTTTAAAGACATAAATAGTGCAGGCTAGAACAATAGGCACCTTGAAATTGAATGTGTATCATGAAATGAAGATGCGGGATAATGTCCCTACGACACGCTCCTGCTTTCTTTCTCCATACTTTGTACAATAGAAAAATCAGCACTGATTGAAAAAATAAGGTGAAGATCCCTTGAAAAAGACGGGAAAATAAAATAAAAGAAGACGCAAGGGCAATACAAACTGAGATAAGAACCCGCAACTTGGATTCAATCCAGTATATTATTGTATAGGAATAAAAACGACCGTTAACCGTTATGATGGAATTATACCACTCAGCCGAAGACTTAGCCTTCTTTGAAAAGATCCTATTAGAAAAGCTAGAAAAAGCGAATTACGAACTAAAGGTTTTAGAAAAAGGGTTAAGCCGCCAAGAAGCAGGACTTGAACCGGTTGGTAGATTGTTTGAAGAAAACGCAGAGGTAATTGAAACCGAAAACATAGGTCAATTGGCAGAACGCCAACAAAAATTCATTAAGCAAATAGAGCTTGCCCTGCAGCGTATTAAAAATGGAACCTACGGTATCTGTGTATTAACAGGGAAACTAATCGACAAAGAACGTTTAAAAATAGTTCCTCATACCATGTATGCAGTAGATGCAAAATCAAAAGGAAAAAAACAGCTATGTACTTAATCCAAAAGAAGATACAGCATTTTGGCTCGTGCCTCATGGATCTTCTTTCTCTGCATTTTTTACGGATACAAACGTAACAAAAAATCAGCGCTGATCGCAAACAAGGTGAAAAGAGACTACACGCTTTCTATCCACTCCTTTTTTTAAGGAACATGGTCAGTGCACATTAACAAAGAGAACCCATATCTTTCATCAGGTGTGGTATAAAAGATTGCACATTGCACATTACTTGATTGTAGAAACGGTTTGATATGTCATCTAGTCAACATAAGCTTACGCATACCCCTGCTTCATCGTCCTATATTCGACTCAATAAATTCATCAGCAATTCCGGCATCTGTGCCAGAAGAGCAGCAGACCAGCTCATCGCATCTGGTTCTATTGCTGTTAATGGTACCATAGTACGAACCCTAGGAATAAAAATACCCCCCGATGCACAGGTAACTTACAAAGGTCTTCCATTACAGGCAGAAAAATTACGATACCTTCTTTTGAACAAACCCAAAGGATGTGTAACAAGCGCCAAAGATCCAGAAGGCCGTAAGACGGTTTTAGATTTGATCAGCAGGAAATGTTGTCCTGAAAAGGTCTATCCTGTGGGCAGGTTGGATTACGATACTACAGGTCTTCTATTGCTTACCAACGACGGTGACTTGGCTCAAAAGCTGGCACATCCTTCTAATGCTGTTTCAAAACTGTATCACGTGGTGCTTGATAAGGCTATTGCCATGGAACATTTTACCAAAATCAAACAGGGTGTTCTTTTGGAAGATGGCCTGGCTCAGATTGATTGTCTGTCCATGGTTGACCAAGATCCATTCCAACTCGGAGTACGCATCCACATGGGCAAGAATCGAATCATCCGAAGAATTTTTGAGCACTTTGGTTACGTAGTGCAGCAATTAGATCGGGTAGGGTATGCACACCTTACCAAAAAGGGGATCCCACGGGGCAAATGGATCTTTTTGGACCACCAAACAGTAGGGATGCTGCGCAAACTTGTTTGAAACATACAAACAAACACCCCTAGCGCACTACCCTGTTTAAGGAAGAGAGTAGATGTACTATACTAGAATGAAATGAAGATGCGGGATTGCGTCCCTACAACAGGGTCCTGCTTGCTCCGTACTTTTGTTTGGATACACAAAAATAGAAAAATCAAGCGCTGATAGAAAAAAGGAGGTGGAAAGCATTTGGAAAAGAGGAAAAAAAGAAATAAAGCGCGAGGGCAGTATGAACCAGATGGGAACCCAAAACTTGAATCAGATATAGAATAGACATGATTTCTAACAAATAAAATTCCAAACGAACGCTACATTAGGTTTTTCAAGTTTTTTCTGCGTAATTTTAATTAGAGCTGTTGCGTAAGTCTTAAAAAATAGTCGATGTTAAAATTGGGGGTTTCCAGATATCACTTGATCTAAGATCTCCTGTTAGAAGTCCTTATATGAAGCCATATTTTCAGGTATTTTCTAAACTTTCCATAAACCTATGTATTTATGAGTAAAATGACTTACGCAACAGGTCTATTTAAACAAGATGGGAACTAGATAACATCGTCATAAAATAGCATACCCAATAAACATAAAGTTGTCGCTTTATTGTTTACAAAACGGTCTTGCTCTGTACTTTTGACTTGATACAACAGTACAAAGCAGAAAGGACGATGGTGTAAGAGCCAAATTCTGGCAGATTTGTTCCGATCGAGTATATACATTCGATCAGAAACCCTAGTTTATTATAGTAAATACGTAAAATAGTTGATAATATGTATTTAAAATTAACCAACCCACTTGCTTTTCTAGACTTAGAAGCCACAGGGATTAGCGTGATCCACGACCGAATTATAGAGATCGCTGTCATCAAATTAATGCCAAACGGCGACCGATTAACCTTTGAAAAAAGAATTAACCCAGAAAAAGAGATTCCGATTGAAGCTAGTTTGGTGCACGGAATTTACAACGAAGACATCAAAGACAAACCAACATTCAAGCAAGTTGCAAAAGAACTGGCTGCTTTCTTGAAAGGATCTGATCTAGCTGGTTTTAACCTGCTTCGTTTTGATGTACCTTTGTTGGTGGAGAGCTTTTTACGCTCCGAAGTAGAGTTTAAACTCGACAACCGCAGCATTGTAGATGTACAAAGGTTGTTTCACCTCATGGAAAAAAGAACACTCAAGGCAGCCTATCAATTTTATTGCAAAGAAGACTTAGTAGATGCACACAGTGCCATGGCAGATACCGAAGCTACCTTAAAAGTACTCATCGAACAAGTCAAAAAATATGAAGAACAAACAGTCGTAGATACATTAGGCAATGTAATAGGTTCTGTAAAGAACGATGTAAAAACTTTGCATAACTTAACCAATACAAAAACAATCGATTTGGCCAGCCGCATGATATACAACGAACAACAGGTGCCTGTTTTTAACTTTGGAAAACACAAAGGAAGGAGCGTAACAGAAGTGCTGAAAGTAGAGCCTACCTATTATAATTGGATGCTGCAGGGAGATTTTTCTTTGGATACCAAGAGAAAACTAACACAAATTAAAATGGGATTGTTTCATTGACGCACCTACCCTTATTTATTTTTAACGCTCCAATTGAAAACATTCGCAGACATCGCCTTGCCATTGCCCCTACACGTTTTAACCTACCGTGTCCCCCTTGCACACCAAAGTAGGATAAACATAGGCAGTAGTGTACTCGTGCCGCTGCGCACAAGAAAGCTCCTAGTGGGCATTGTAGTACAACTACACGACCAAAAACCGAATTACGCCACCAAAGAGCTGCTCGGATTGGTTTATGAAACACCACTTGTTTCCCTGAGTCAATTGCAATTTTTAAAATGGATTTCGGAATACTACATAGCACATTTGGGAGAAGTATTGTACACGGCCTTACCCAAAGAAGTCCAACGTACAGCAAACGTAGTTTTTAAACGCAATCCAACCTCCATAGAAGCGCCAAAAGACTCTGATTCTGACGCACACTCCATGTGCAATCTACTGTCAAAAGGGCCTCAAAACACCAAATCGATTAAACAATACATGGGCAAAAAAGCAACGGACGACTGTTTGCTATCCTTGTTGTCCAAACAATGGATAGAGGTTTCCCCAAAGCCGCTGAAGACCATCACTTCCCCTACCACACCATTTTCTCCCCCATCCCTACCCTCTTTAACGCAAGCACAGCAACATGCACTTGCAGCAATCCAATCAAACTTTGCACAGAAAGAGGTGGTATTGCTACATGGAGCTATAGGAAGTGGCAAAACCGTGTTGTACACGCAACTGATACAAGAAGCATTGACCAACAACAAGCAAGTGCTTCTATTGTTGCCAGAAATAAGCCTCGTGACGCACATTTCGGAACGCATCCAACCTTTATTTGGCGCATGGATGGTCGTATACCATTCGAAACAATCCCCTACCAAACGGTTGCAAATTTGGTCCCAATTGATGCACGGGCATGCTTTACTAGTGGTCGGAACCCGTTCTTCGTTGTTTCTACCCTTCAAACAATTGCACCTTATTATCGTTGACGAGGAGCACGATACTGCTTACAAACAAACCGACTCCCCTCCTACCTACCATGCACGAGATAGCAGCATCGTATTGGCCAAACAACACCAAGCAAAGGTTTTACTCGGGTCAGCCACACCCGCCATAGAAACCTATTACCATGCGCAAACAGACAAATATGGATATGTTGCTTTGCCTACTCGGTTTGGAAACGCCAGTAGTCCAGAGGTATCCTTTATTGACCTCAATGTAGCTCAAAGAAACAAATCCATGTGCGATGCTATTGCATTTCCATTGCTAGAGGCACTGAAACAAAACCTACAACAAGGTGGGCAAGCGATGCTCTTTCAAAATAGACGAGGCTATACACGTTACTTTGTATGCGCATCGTGTGGGTGGATTCCACATTGTATTGCTTGTTCTGTTGGGCTGACCTACCACCAAGAACCCAATCGACTTATTTGTCATTATTGCGGTTATTCAGTGGTTCCTTTTGCTGCTTGCACCCTGTGTGGCACCAACCGACTCCACGCCATAGGGTTTGGTACAGAGCGGATAGAAGAATCGGTACAATTTATGTTTCCCAACCAAGGCATAGGACGCATGGATCTGGACAGCACCAAACGAAAAAATGCACACCAATACCTTTTGCAACAAGTCGACGCTGGATCCATAGCAATACTAGTAGGCACACAAATGATGGCCAAAGGATTGGATTTTGCAAACATACGCCTTATAGGTGTAATAGATATAGATGCCTTGCTTTATTTTCCAGACTTTAGGGCCAATGAAAGATGCTTTCAGCTTATTACGCAATTGGCAGGAAGAGCAGGTAGGCGGGACGAACAAGGAAAGGTATTGATTCAAACCCGACAACCTCAGCATCCCTTGTTTCAGCACGTATCTAGAAGCGATTACCTGGGTATGTATGAAACCGAACTGCAAGAAAGAAAAAAGTTTGCCTATCCTCCCTATAGCAAACTCATTAAAATTACTTTATACGCTCCTACAGAAACATTGGTCACAACAGGCGCATTGGGACTCAAAAAAGCGTTAGAAATACCCTTGGGAAACCGCCTATTAGGTCCTCAAAAACCATTGGTTGGAAAGATTCGAAACCTATTTTTAAATGTCATATATATAAAAATAGCTACTAAATCAGCAAAAAAATTACAAGAAGAGAAAAAAACAATACAGAACATATCCCAACAACTGCTAAACAGCAAAAGTTACCGTCGCATAAAAATTTCCTTTGATGTAGATCCTGTATAAAAAATAGCAGAAGGCCAGCCGATTATGCCACGTACGCTTTCGACCTCCTTTTTTCAATCAGTGCTTGACCTTGATTGCAACCACCTCCCAATGCAAATACAATTATGCATTTAGGTAACCTGTAGCAGCAGCAACTTTGTCCAATGGCTGTACACGCCTTTTTTTGTAGCAGTTATAGGGGATGCCTGAACGTTCTTTTTTTAATGTTAAAAATTCTGTTTCAATGTTTCCCTGACTAACGCTTAGCAGGATGCCTAACCCAATGCCTGAAAATAAGAGTGAAGTCCCTCCCATGCTTACAAAAGGCAAGGGCAAACCGGTAACAGGACCCAGCCCTACGGCCACTGCCATATTCAATAAAGACTGAAAAACAATCAATAAGCTAATCCCTATGGCTAAGAGCCCTCCATAGTAACTAGTCGCTTTAGGCAACACACAAACAGCCCTATAGAGAATTATTAAATACAACAACAACACAAAAACACCTCCTACCAAACCATATTCTTCTATGAGTATGGCATAAATAAAATCAGAATAGGGATGGGGTAGAAAATTGCGTTGCGTACTGTTGCCCGGTCCTTTACCCGTGAGCCCACCAGTAGCAATGGCTATATAGGATTGTTCGACTTGAAAGGATATTTCTCCTTTCAAGAAATGTTCTATACGCTTGGCTGCAGTACCCCGCCTTTGACCAATAGCAAGTGCACTTCCTCCTGCTAGTATGCCAGAAAATACGATGATACACAGATATTTAATGGGAATGCGTCCCACATACATCAAAACCAAACAGGTGCCAAATACCAAAACAGCACCAGAAAAATTGGTCAATGCAATCAGCCCACTGATCAAGCCAGACCAAGCCAACATGGGTAGGTAGGAGCGGAAGCGCATGACCTGGGTTTGTTGTCTGGCCAACATATGTGCCAAACGGATTAGTAAAGCAAGTTGCGCTAGGTCAGAAGGTTGGAACGACTTATTGATCAAAGGAATATGCAGCCAACGGGAGGCTTCGTTTAGCTTAAGCCCATATTTCCACGTAAGCAACAACAAGGGTACAGAAAGCCACAAAGCGACTTTGGACATGGTTGCATAATAGCGGTAATCGATGCGGTGCGCAATCCACATGGCAGCAAGGCTTGCACCAATCAGTACCATTTGACGTACCAAATAGTATTCGGTATTGTGGTTCATTTGCCGATAGGCTAAGGAACTGGAAGCGCTATAAACAGTTAAGAGACTAAGTGTAGAAAGCACCAATACGACACTCCATACAATGGGGTCTCCTTTGACTCGTGTGAGGATCCAATCTTTCATCCTTGGGTTATAACATTTGTGGGCATGTTGTAAAAATAGGTAAAATCGAATGAAAAAGATACCCCCAAGCTTTCTATTTACTTCTTTTTCCAAGGCGCGAGGGCTTATACGGAAGAGATGAGATCCCGCACTTGAATTCGATTTAGTATATAGGTCTCAGGCGACGTTATGCCTAACTTCTATAACAACCAATCTAGCGGATAATTTTTCCAACATGTCATGCATGGTTGCTTTATTAAGCCTATCTAAGTTAGCATCCCACTCATCAAGCAGCAATACAGAGGGTGCTTTTGAATTAGAACACAACGCACTAAGCTCTTTCAGCTTCAAAACGGTTGACTCTCCACTAGAAGCATGGCTCATTTGCGTATGATGCTCATAAATAAGGGTAGCATGAGTAGGTAACAGATAGGCACCATCCCCTAACTTTTCTTTGATAGCGTATAATATAGTCGATTTGCCAGCACCATTACTGCCCTGAATCTGTATCCTTCCTGAGTTAAGAACACCAAGTAACTCCATGAAAGCACCTAAGGAATTAACACCCCTAGGGCTCCCATGCATTGAAATGCTAATTGCCTGCCAATTTATTTTATCTTCAATATTTACGGGCATAATCTCTCGATTTACAGCCTGAAACAGGTTGCTCAACTTTGGTTTTAGATCTTGCCATTTGACTAGATAATGCGAAAAAAAATAAAAATGCTGCAAAATTTGAATTTGTCTTGGAAGCGTTGCTACTAGACCAGCTAAGTATACCGTATTGTTTATATTTAAGTATATAAGATACCCTACATTCAAAACAACAGGAATGGTGCTTAGTATGGTACAGAATGCGCTAGCTAAATTAGATAACACCACACTCAGTAAAGATGTATCACGCCAGGAAGACCACATCTGTTTAAACAGGTTACGCCAAATGTTATAATTATATTGATTACCTATTATAATGTTGTCCCAAGCATACATCAAATGTTCCGTGAGTTTTTTTCTACTCCTTTGCAAGGATAAGGCGTTCTCTCTTATTTTTGTTTTGAACAGTCTGAAACTTATCAGCACAAAAATAAATACAAACAAATAACCATATATCAGATTTGGTCCTATAAACGTAAATAAGACTATGACATTTAGGCAATTGTTTAAAGTAATGGATAACGCATCATGAAAAAATTTGTGGCATTCTTCTATGAGCATGTTTGCCTCATTAACAACCCACGGTTCAACATCTTCCTTGAGTAGTTTGTTATTTCTATGACAAGACAGGAGATAATATTTGCGGCTAAAACTATCAATATAGCTTGAAAACGAAAGTCTTTTAGATTTTTCAAGAAAGTATGCAGAAATAGATACCGGAATACAAACTAGTATTAAGCTTAAACCAAATAGTAGAAAGTAGCACATGATATTTTTGTGTTCTACGACTGAGGCGCTTAATCTGTATATCCATAACATGGAGGATGCAATGATTAATTGCTGTATAAAAAGAAACACCATAGAAAATATGGTGTACTTATTTATAAAAATTTTAAAAAAAATACGCTTATTAAGGATAATGTTGGGCATATACGTTCTAACTTTTTCGCTACTCTTGTTGAGAGCTATGAAGGGGAATCCATGGTAAATTGAAGCTCGTCCTCTGCTATGGCTCCTATGACCATTGTATACAAGGGAATACAGCATTCAGGGCTTACCTGCAAGAAGTCACACATTGAACGATCCAACATAGCTGCCGATTGAAATACACCCAAGTGATACCGCACGCCACTTAGGACAACCTTTTGCGCTATCCGGCCTGCATCGATATAAATTTCCCGTAGCCCGCGTTCATAAGGAAGCATTCTTTGAGCAATTTCCAAATCGACGGAAAGAACAATGGAGAAAGAAGCTGTCATAGGGTCTATTATTCCACATAGCAAAGAGGCAAAAATTTCTTTAAAATTCCCTTGACGTATTGGAACGAGCCCATGCTGTATGGGACAATATTGGTAAACGCCCTCAGAAATACCAGATACATTGAAGACCACAATATAATACTTCCAAACATCTACGTGCTTTGGGGTTAAGTGATGTAGTATTGAAGCAAACAGATCAAGGGCTAAGGGATAGTCATGAAATTTGCGATGCGTTTTACGCATTTTTAGAGCCTCCATGCATGTAAACTGCATCTCAGTGAATGCAGATGGGAGAAAAATACCCACCTCAAGTGGCAAGCGGGTATGGGCTTTATACCTACGATGCTCTAGGGATGCATGGGAAAGAAGATAGTAGTCCAAAGCAGTTTGCCACTTCCTATTCCACCAATGCTCTATTGCCAACATATCAGGAATATGACAAGGAGGTTCCTCAAAACCTTCTATCCGTTCAATACAAGAATCGATATCTAGATTTTCTCTGCGGTTAAGCAAAGGATCAACCAACGCAATAGGAGACGCTTCAGATGGATGATTGAAGGTAAAAAACTTTAATGACATACTTTTTAATTTTCATTAAGTTCATTAAGACGCATAGAGATTACTGCCATCACTCCCTCTTCAAATTTTGAAATTCCTATAATTTCTAATAGCCTCGATTCACTAAAATTGAAGTGAACCAGAGTCTTTATACCAAGTATTACACCAAGCTGCTCTATAGTTTCAATAATATGGCCTACATCTATGTGTATCACTCTAAAAGATCTAGCCCCTCTATATTTGTACATATTCCTCTCAAAAATACTCGTAAGAATGATATATCCAATAGTACTGTCATCACAGACCTCTAAAAAACTTGTATCTGTATGGCCTGAAAGATGTACTAAGGCAGGAGGAGACATTTGTATATGATGCAACCCAGGTGGGATTTCCTCTATTTTGGATAAAAAATAGCCCTCTGTTGGATGCCGACTTCCACCAGATGGACTTGTTCTTCTAATTAATGGCATCTCAGACCAATGACATGGTACCTCCTTCATTTTCGTAAATGCCAATAAGAAAATTAGATGAAGTCTTTCTTTAAGAGAAAGAAGAGGATGCTGTGAATAAGAAAGCAATTCACGATGTAAAAATGTATCATATGACTTAAACCGCTGATTATCTGGCTTCTCTAAGTGGTATTGAAGCATGAGTTGCTTAGCATAAGGATACCCGGGTCCCTTTTCCGAATAGTTAAGGAATGGAACATCCCACGTAAAAGAATGATAATGAGCAGCTGCATCCCAACCTGTACTTTTCCACGCATCAAAATTAGGGCTTGATCGATCTTGGTGTAGCGTAAAAGATGTGATAATATGGTTACTAACTAACTGATCCAATATTTTCTCTACTTTACCTACATCGGCATCACAATCTCGGATTATTCCTTTTTTTCGTAAAAAACCAAGGATCTCATGTTTCTTCCTTGGCTCAGAACATATTAAGGTAATATAAACAGCTAGCTTCGGAACAGCAAAAGTAGTTTTTTTTAATTTTTCTTCGACAGTCCAAAAACCCTTTGTTAGACGACTTGGAAATCGAATTTTAATTAAACTGTTTGTTTGAAAATAAGGCATACCGACCAAACATTTACCGTAAAAACAGTAAGATAGCATTGCCACCTACACACGAACAGTCCTCTTCTTAGACAGTGGCAGTGGCAATACCAAACGCACTATTAGACCTGTTGCGTAAGTCATTTCACGCATAAACCCATAGGTTTATGGAAAATTTGGAGAATACCTAAAAATATGGCTTTCTATAAGGACTCCTAACAGGAGATCTTAGATTAAGTGATATCTACCCCCCAATTTTAACATCGACTATTTTTTAGGACTCACGCAATAGCTCTATTAAAGAATAAGGTGGCAAGACCATCTTATTCACAACTCCTCACTACTGATTATTATTCAGTCCATAGCATGGATGCACCAACGACTTCTAATGCGAACATGGAAAAATCCTTATTTTCTTTCATTTCAACCTGCTCTACCTTATTCATATCCAGAGCTATTTTATTCATATTCATAATTGTGATCTTTTTTAGATGAACAAACGAAAACAACAAGTTAGACAAGAACGCTACACTAGCCGATGCTTGCCTGACCTGAATAAAATTTAATATAAAAAAATTAGTATTGATCCAAATTATTTGTCATTATTCTCTTGCTGGTTCATTTTGCTGGTTCATTCTCTCCCCCCTATTCCCCATCCTTCTTAACGCAAATTCGGGATTGTAAATTTTATTGAACTGTAAATCAATTTTTTATACATAAAAAATACGCCAGCAGCAGCGTTTTGCCAGCGATCTAATCCCCATACGCATCCGAGCAGACAACCGCTCCCTGTACCAATTGTTGAATGCCTTCTTCAAAACCAATAGAGGGTTTCCATCCAACGCTTTCCCTTATTTTTCGGGTATCCAATGCATAACGCCTATCTTGCCCAGGTCTTTCGGCACAAAATTCGATCAAAGAAGTATATGATTTGTTTTTCAGCGGTTTGTATGCATCCAACAGGGTGCAAATCGCATGGGCAACGGATAGATTGGTTCGCTCCATACCGGCACCTATGTTGTAACATTGGCCCGGTTGACCTTTGTGCAACAGTAGGTCCATAGCGCTGCAATGATCTGATACATGCAACCAATCTCGTATGCTATCGCCTGTGCCGTGTAGCAAGATGGGTTCGTCTGCTAACGCACAATGCAGTACCATAGGAATCAGCTTTTCTCGGTATTGTCCAAATCCATAATTGTTGGTTGATCGTGTGATCACAGTATTTAACCCATAGGTATGACCATACGAACGTACCAAGCATTCTGCCCCGGCTTTGCTAGCGCTGTATGGATTATTGGGTACAAGAGGCATAGGTTCTACAAACAAAGTATGGTTGTCGTTTAAGGCACCATATACTTCATCGGTAGAAACATACAAAAACCGATGCGCTTCAAAAGCTGATTTTGGTTGATTGGGCGCTTCAAACCAGTATTCGTAAGCAGCTTGCAGCAACACAGCGGTGCCCGTTACATTGGTCTGGACAAAAAGCAAGGGATCTACAATCGATCGATCTACATGAGATTCCGCAGCCAAATGAATCACATGGTCAAAATGAAAACGTTGAAACAATGCTTTGACCAAGCCGCTATCGGAAATATCTCCCCTGACAAAACAGTAGTTGGGGTTGTGGTGCAGGCTTTCTAAGGCATCGGGGCGGGCGGCGTAGGTGAGGTTATCTAGGTTAACCAAAAAATAGTGGGGATAGCGCTTTGCCAACCATTGTACACAATGGGTTCCTATAAAGCCAGCCCCCCCTGTTATCAATATTTTACGCATATGCTACAGTTCGATCAAGTTTTGGATTTTGGATATACCCCGATTTTGGAGTTGGCATGGAAACGCAAAGTGGAAAGGAAAGCGGAGTAGGGGGGATTCGAACCCCCGGTACCCTTTGCAGGGTACAACCGTTTTCGAGACGGATACCTTCAACCACTCAGACACTACTCCGTTTCATACACCATCTGGCCATTTTATTTCGGTCTGGAAGGCTTCACTGAGGAGGAAAGTTGCTTTTTTGCAAATTGCGCAATGGCTTTAAATACGCGTGGATGGGTCAGTATGTTCTTATGCTCGTGTACCGGGATCATGCTCCATACCTGTGCACTATGAAAAGCATCTTCTATCAAAAGACGCTGAAAATTTCTCTTACGTTTTATAACAATGGTTTTCGCGAGTTGGCTATCACACGGAATCCACATATCGTGCGACGTATTTACGCGGCGTTTGTGGCCAGTCGTAAAAAAAGCATACAATTGATTCAAGGCTTTAAACGAATGTCTTACACGCTTGGGAGCAAGCAGTGCACCAAAATCACTTTGCCCTCCTGCTATGGCCAAAATAGCAACTGGTTCCTTCGGAAGCATTTGCTGTACGTTAGACAGAAATGGGCTCCCGATGATTAAGTCCTGAGCACCAGGATATTGACAGATCATTTGATTGGTTCGTATTTCTAAAACAAGTCGTTCTTTTAGCTCATCTGCAGGATGTCCCAGGGATGTGGAAAGTATTTGTAAATCTGTTTCAACAGCATCGGTTAAATGTTCGGACAACATCTTTTCGTCTACCCGAGCACCTGGAACTCCTTCCCATGGAGTGGCTAGACCGACCAATCCTTTTACGTTCAGTTGGGTTCTACACTGTTGCAAAAAAGCATATGCACGCATGCCACCTTGACTATACCCTATAAGAATGATTGGTCTTGTGGCTGCATTTTCTACCTTTTGCACCAGTTCTTGAAAGCACTTTTGTGCTTGTTCTTCTATAGAAAGCGCTAAACTTTCCGGTCCTTCTACACAAGACAGAGCAACTACTGTCGCGGCTGGAAATGCTTTTTGCAACCTGCTTTGAAGGCGTGTAAAAGAGGCCGTGTTGTTACAGAGACCATGAAACAAAACAAACAGGGGTTTGTTGTGGACATGTTTATGTCCTTGTGCTTGCGAAGGGATTGGAAACAATAGCACTAAGCATAAAAAATGCTTCACGAGACGTAAGGATTGTTTCATGGTGTAAGTCAAAAGGTTAAATAGTCAGTAGAACAAATACAAAAAAATAGATGGTCCATTTTAGCATTGCTTCCGCAAACAAACACTCCATACAGCTTGTATATGCTACAGGTTTCCGTGCAGTAACACCTAAGATGAAACCGATACAACGTGGTTTTCAAATGAATTAAACCGTATCAACTCATGCAAAAAACGCCACACGATCAAAAAATGATTGGCATGATCAGCAACAAAAGATGTTCTTGCGGAGCTTGACCTTTTGGAAAAATCAACACCGCTCTATTGGCTTCCCAGAATAAAAACTCGACCTCTTCTGTAGCAATACTGGAAAGCATTTCTAACAAAAGCTTTGCATTAAACCCTATTTCCATAGGATTGCCTTCGTATTCGCACAGGAGCCGTTCGTTGGCTTCATTGGAGAAATCAAAATCTTCTGCCGTCAATGTTAACTCATTTTCCATAATGGTCAACTTGACTTGATGGGTCGCTTTGTTCGCGTAAATAGCGGTTCGTTTCAATGAACTCACCAAAGCAGGTCTGTTTATGGTAAGCTTGCTGGTATGTTCTTTGGGAATGACGTTTTCAAAGTCTGGATACCGCTCATCTACCAACCGAGCAACCACTCTAATGGCATCGATGTCAAATTGAATTTTAGATTGATCAAAAGTAATTTGCACCTCTTTTTCCTTGCTGTGCAACAGTCCATTGAGCAGCATCAATGCTTTTTTGGGCACAATGATGGGGCTTTGGGTCGAGGCCGCTAGGTCTTTTCGGGTGTAACGGACCAATCTATGTCCATCGGTTGTTACAAATGTAGCCATGGCATTGGTCAGTTCCATATAGACGCCGCACATAGCAGGCTTAAGTTCGTCGTTGCTGGTAGCAAACAGCGTCTTTTGTAGTATGTTTTTTACCAAGTCTACGTTTATTTGGAGGGCGATGCCATCGCTTAGCGGGCTAAATTCTGGAAAATCATTGGCATTTTCACCCGCTAACTTATACTTCCCATTGTCTGACTTGATGGATACGACATACGAATGGGGATTGATCTCCAATTTAATGATTTGTTCGGGTAGGTTCTTAACGGTCTCGAGCAACATACGCGCTGGAATGGCCACGCGCATCTGTTCTTCTGATTGAATCTCTAACGAAGCACTAATGGAAGTTTGTAAATCAGAAGCAGTGACTACTAATTTATTTTGATCTATCTGAAAAAGAAAATTTTCTAAGATAGGAACAATCGGATTTCGAGCAATAGCCCCGCTGATAGCAGTGAGTTGTTGCGATAGCAAGGCAGACGATACGGAAAACTCCATGATGTAAAAATTTACTTCTTATTTTTTTCTGCGACCGGTACTACAAACAAAACAATAGGAAAAAAACAGCCGGCTTGCAAAAGCCCAAACGGGTATCTTTATTCCGATCGAATGTATCGTTCATCCAAACAAAGACGCGGGATTTCAGCTCGTTACCTCACGGACCTTCTTGCTCGCCTATCTAGATACACAAAAGTGCCCAAATCAAGCACTGATTAGGAGATGCAAAGCAATTGGACGCTTTCTATGCACTCCTTTTTTCAAAGACGCATGTGGCAATACGGACTAGAAAGGCCCCCCATATTGAATCGGATGTAGTATATCCTTTTTTATAAAACGTTCATAAAGAACACTAGCAAGAGCTGCAAGTTAAAGAAAAAAATTAAAACATTCTACTAAGATTTCTTAATTTTCTTTTCAATAAGGGGTTCAATGTGCCACATTGTATGGTTTATAAATACTCGTTTTCATTACCATTTGGATTTTATAGGGTTTGCTCCTATGTTTTTTCTTTTGCTATGGGCTGCAAAAGCTTGATTCCGATTTTACAAGAAAGACAGGCTTTTTCTTGGCAAAATCGTTTGTATAGCTGCATCAGTGCCTGTGTGTCGAATGCATTTTTAGCCAAAACACCTATACGCTTCCAATCGACCAGCATATGGTTTTTTTCTGGAGGCAAACTACGCAACAGCTGCAAAGCCCTTTCCATATACCTACTGTCTCCTTTGTATTGACCATACGCCACTAAAAAGGGAACTACGGCATTGATTAAAATTTTGTCAGCAGTAACCATGCCTATCCCATGAATGGTGGTTGCAACAGGTTTATTGGGTATGTAATGCGTTTGCCAATAGGCCGATTGTGTCACGCGAAATTGGTTGCGCAATAGGGGGAGTTCTTCCGTTAAAAATGCATCGAAGAAACAGGGCATGCGGTGCAACAAGGCTGCAAATTGAGCCAATCGGATGGTTGGGAAGTGCGCAGGACGCAACTTGGAAAAGTACCACGATAGATGTAGATGAATATCAGAAAGAATCGGATGTTTTTGCACAAGATAGCGATGTTCTTGCAACAATTCCTGAATGTATGCATCGTTTTGACTGCTGCTGGGACACAAACCAGCTGTTCCAAACAATAAGGCTTCCAATTGAAAAAGGTGTGATGCGTACCGCTTAAGCAGGGACCAAGGGAGCACTTGACTTAATGTTAGAAAGACCCCTTCGTTTGGTTTCAGTCCAAAACTATAAGCCAATAGTTGGTAACAGGCTTCTTCCCAATCGCCTTGCGTATGCTCTAGCAGTTGGGTAACGCGTACACTTTTTTGCTGGATGCGCTCCAAAAGTACTTCCTGTAACATGGCTTGTGTCGTGTCTGTAGGTACAGATGCCCATTGGTTTCCACAAACAATTGGGATAGATTGGGTATACAGTACTTGATAACGGATTAGCAGTGTGGCATCTACTCGGTTTTGTAGCTCTAAGGTAGGTAAAGGTGTCTGGTCTTTGTATAAAATTGGCTGATTGTCTTCCCATACTACGTGCAAAACCACGTTGTCATAGGTTTTGTTCTGATCGTGTTTATGGGTATGCCAATGCGCGCTTTTTAGGTGCAGCTCTACGTGACCATGCCATTCTATTTCATGAATCAGTAGGGTAGCATGTAAAAAGTCTGGTCCCTCATTTTGATTCCAATGTCCGGGATGCAGCACCACGATGGGCGCTCCTTGTGTAGTGGTTAAATTGGTTGTATTGAACCATTGCATACGCCAGATGTGGTGTAAAAAAGCTTCTGTTATCATACCAATCCTATACTATATCTGTTTCAAGTTGAGGGTTTCCAACCTGGTCCGTACTGCCCTTTTTTCAATCAGCGCTTGATTTTCGTATTTTTGTGTATCCAAACAAAAGTACGGAGAAAGAAAGACCGTGTTGCAGGGACGCTAACCCGCATCTTCATTGCAGTTTAGTATATTTGCGTTCAAAAACCAGATATACATGGTCGTACACATGGTGTGCATCGGCTTGAAAAAATTGTCTAGAACGTTCTACCCACTCCGTTCCCAATATGGGAAAATAGGCATCGCCCGGTACAGAAGCCTGAATTTGCGTCACATAAACCCTATCCGCCAAAGGCAACGTTTGTGCATAGATTTGCGCGCCTCCAACCACAAACAACTCAGTTTCACCTGCACATTCGGCCCATTGTATGCCCGCTTTTATGCTGCGCACTACTTGATAGTCAGACATATTTTCATCCATTTGGCTGCTCACGACGATCGTAACACGGTTGGGCAATATACGACCAATGGATTGAAAGGTGCGGCTCCCCATCAGGATGTGATGGCCTGTTGTTTTTTGCTTAAAAAAACGTAGGTCTGCAGGCATGTGCCAAGGCAATTGATTTCCTTTCCCAATGACGCGATTTAAGGCTGCGGCTACAATAAGTGAAATATGCATGGTTTTGGTGATTTAGGACCTGATATCCAACTCCTGCCTACTTGTCGTATTGGCATGTCTGTTGTACTGAATTGAACCAACTGCAAAACAGGTTCTGTAACCGCTGCATGTTATCCAAGTTCTGTAATCTCTAAATTTTATTGCTGTTATCCAAAAAAACTGTGCTGGAAGCAGCAATGTATATACTCAATCGGAATGAAGATGCCTTTTCAGACTCCCTAAAAATTCGTAACATTGTGGCATGAGTACTTGGTTATCTACCGAAGAACTCCGGTTGCTGGAGCTTCGTCATAAAACAGAACGAGATAAGCGGATC